>CANPYG010000028.1 GCA_947588205.1 uncultured Acetatifactor sp.
CCGGATATTTTCTCAGCCACATAGACATACCCGTCGATTCCTATGCTTCTTGTCTGTCCGGCTTTCCCCTCTCCGGCTCTGCAAGCCGTCAGCGCCAGGATGAGAAACGTAAAAACACAGCTGTAAACAACTTTCATAACTACAGTCACGGCAACGGGCGAAAAGCGGTTCCTTCCCATTCTCAGCACTCCTTTCTGCTCTTTTGATTCCTTCCTTCTCCTATTATCATATAACTTTACCTTCTTCGAGGAACACATCATCCTTCCCCCAGCAGCACCGATACCCGGTTCTGGATGATACCCGCCACCTCGTCGAAACCCTTGAGCCCGTCAAAATAATATCCCGTTTCCTCCTCCACGATATCCATCACGATATCTTCCTCTTCCCTTGCCGGTGTAAAGTCCAGGCTTTCTATCGCCTGCAGAAGACCTTCAAGCTGCTTCTCTTCCAGGTAGCCAAGCTGCTCTCCGTTTGACAGCCATATTTTAGGACGCATATTATAGGTACCGTCCTGCAATTTGAGCTTTTCTCCATTTTCGCCCAGTACATAGTTTGGGGTTGTATAATAATCCAACTGTTCTTGGAATTTCTCCTTATTTGTAGGAAATAAGGGATACATCTGGATATTTTCTTCCCTGCTGAGAAAATATTCTACAAATGTCCATGCACCCTCTTTATGGGTGGATTTTGATACGATTGCCAGGGCTTCCCTGATATATGGTCTATGCAGGATCTCCCCGTCGGCTGTTGGAAAACCAATCAGCGTAAGTTCTTCCCCGACTTCGGATTCCTTTCGCAGATGATCTATAAGAGAAAAATAATCTCCGTAATTCAAAAGGGAATTTTCCCAACCTTCCGGACTATTCCAGTCTATTCCCAATCTGTTGCTCTTTTCCCCACACTTTTTAAGCCAGTCAAGCAGATCTTTAAATTCCCTACTGTCAAAGCTGCAACTCCTTTTATCCCAATCCACAAACCGCTCCAGGCAATATTCCCTACACAGGAATGACAGCAGCCACTGGGAACTCCTGCCTGCTATCAGGCAGTATTCCTGATACCGCTCGGTAAGCTCCATACACTCCTCCATGGTCCAGCCGGAAACCTCCCCAAGCTGCTCCTTTCTTCCAGTAAGGGTTTTAAAGTAATACATCTTAGGGATACAGACCAGTCTTCCGGCGATGGTATATCCACTGACCACATTTTCCAGGAAATCCTCCTTATGCACCAGGCTGCTCTTTTCCAGATATCCGGTAAGATCCTCCAATGCATCATTTTCTGTATATTTATAAATGCTTAAATCTGACATGCTCAGGATATCCGGTGGATCAGAGCTTACCAGACTGGCATCCAGCCCGTCTTGTCCGTATATCTCTAAAGTGACATGATATTTCTGGTTTTCCATGTTAAATTCTGCAATGGACTTTATCAGCTCCTGATCGTCTACCGTGGCGGCCACCACAATCAATTCCCTTTCGGGCATGTCCTTTGTTGCAGTCCGCTTCAGACGGTAATAACCATCCATACCATTATCTGTATTTAAAACCTTCACTAAAAATTCATCCTCTGATACCTGCACTACATTTTCCACTTTAGTTTCATACAAGTTACTGTCCTGCCACCTTAATATCGGTGCTAGGACACCATCCCCGTTATATTCATAAAGGATGCCGTCTGATCTGTCAGAAAAGAAAATTCCCCTTAAGCCAGAATATATTTTTCCTGGCAGCCTGTCCTGAAAGACTTCTACCTTAGACAAACTAAAGCTCTCATTTTCCGTCACCTTCACCTCATAAACTGCCATATAATAACTGTTCAATGCCACATAATAAACATCGCCGTCCATATCCCCGGCCAGGTAATATTCCTCATACGTATTCCCGTCCGCAAAATAGGGCTCCAGCTCATTGCTTATATCAATCATTCCAATAAAGCGGCCCTCCCGGTCAACCATGAGGATACCGGCCGGGGCAAGTACTATCAATGTTCCGCTTTTATGAAGCGCCAGACAGGAGTAATTTTCTAAAAATACCATTCCCCAGAGCTGCTGCGTCAGATCCAGCTCATAGAGGATCTCCCCCTGCGCAGAAGTCTTGTACAAAACCGTATGGGCAAGGGCACGTGCTGCCTCTATTTTCTCTAAATTCCTGGTCATGGAAGCTTCTTTCTCCCCTGGTTTTGATATCATAAGGCCTCCGTCAGAGATTGTATAAATATGCTCAGGGGTCTCAATACGCATTCCGTTATTCCCATACGGGCTATAGTTACAGGACAGGAAATAAAAGTTCCCCTCCCCGTCCCTGACAAAAAGATTGGATGGATAGAAGGGAACCTCCGGCACTTCCATTCCATAAGCATAGGAAAAGAGACTGTCCTCCTGGGATATTCCGCCTTCCCCGGATATTTTCTCAGCCACATAGACATACCCGTCGATTCCTATGCTTCTTGTCTGTCCGGCTTTCCCCTCTCCGGCGCTGCAAGCTGTCAGCGCCAGGAAGAGAAACGTAAAAACACAGCTGTAAACAACTTTCATAACTACAGTCATGACAACGTGCGAAAAGAGGTTCCTTCCCATTCTCAGCACTCCTTTCTGCTCTTTTGATTCCTTTTCCTATTATCATAGTACCATCAGTATTTCATATCGTCAACATATCCTTTTCAAAATAGTATTTATATAATAATTTTTATCATTTATAATGAGATTAAGAAATTTGTATTAAAATATTTCATTGAATTCACACCCTGAAACTGTTATACTATAGGCAGCGGGATAAGGTTATTTGCGCAGGAGCCCTTCAAACAAACGGATGGCTCCCCAAGCGCTGGATGTTCTGGAATGAGGATTAAGATGAACGAGAAGGTATTACACACTCTGGAATATGATAAAATCATAAATCAACTGACAGAAAAAGCGGATTCTGCACCCGGCAAGAAGCTTTGCCAGGAATTGGTTCCGTCCACCGACCTGGAAGAGATTCAGGCCGCCCAGGCCCAGACCAGGGACGGCTTAAGCCGTTTGTTTAAAAAAGGAACCACCAGCTTCGGCGGCAACCAGGACATCGGCTATTCCCTGCGCTCCTTGGAGATTGGAAGCGCCCTGTCCGTACAGGAGCTGATGAAGATTTCCAGGCTGTTAAACAATGTGAACCGCATCAAGGCCTATGGAAAAAAGGAACGGGAGGACATTCCTTCCGACAGCCTGGATGAATATTTTGAACAGTTAAGCCCCCTGACCCTTCTGGCGAATGAGATCGACAGGTGCATCCTTTCCGAGGACGAGATTGCCGACGACGCCAGCCCGAACTTAAAAAGCATCCGCCGTAATATGCAGATTACGAACGAGAAGATCCGCAACCAGTTGAATTCCATGCTGAACGGCTCCGCCAGGACTTATCTGCAGGACGCTGTGATCACCATGCGCAACAATCGGTACTGTATCCCGGTGAAGGCGGAGTACAAGAGCCAGGTCACAGGCATGGTCCACGACCAGTCCTCCAGCGGTTCCACCTTTTTCATTGAGCCCGCCGCGGTGGTGAGCCTGAACAACCATCTCAGGGAGTTAGAAATTGAGGAGAAAAAGGAAATCGAGGTCATCCTTGCCGAACTGAGCGCCCAGGCTGGAGCGCATATACAGGAGCTTTCCGCCAACCAGAAATGCATGACGCACCTGGACTTCGTATTTGCGAAATCCAAGCTCGCCATGGAGCAGAACGCCACGGAGCCTATTTTCAATGAAGACCACTATATTAATATCAGAAAGGGGCGCCACCCTCTCTTGGAGAGGAAGAAGGTGGTTCCCATCGATATCCACCTGGGAAAGGACTTTGACCTTCTGGTCATTACTGGACCCAATACCGGCGGTAAGACTGTCTCCCTGAAAACGGTAGGACTGCTCACCCTGATGGGACAGGCAGGGCTTCATATTCCTGCCCTGGACCGTTCCGAGCTTTCCATTTTCACAGAGGTTTTCGCGGATATAGGGGATGAGCAGAGCATTGAACAGAGCTTATCCACATTTTCCTCCCATATGACCAGCATTGTCCGCATCCTGGCACATGCGGATGCGGATTCCCTGTGCCTGTTCGACGAGCTGGGCGCCGGAACGGATCCCACCGAGGGCGCAGCGTTAGCTATCGCTATCCTGAATTATCTGCACGACAGGGGGATCCGGACTATGGCTACCACGCATTACAGCGAATTGAAGATTTACGCCTTATCCACCTCCTTTGTGGAAAATGCCTGCTGTGAGTTCAACGTGGATACTTTGCAGCCCACCTATCGCCTGCTCATCGGCATTCCCGGCAAGAGCAACGCCTTTGCGATTTCCTCCAAGCTGGGATTATCCGACGAGATCATAGAGGCCGCAAGGGAACAGATCAGCAAAGAGGACGAAAGCTTTGAGGATGTGATTTCTGACCTGGAAATGAGACGGGTAGCCATCGAGAAAGAGCGCCAGGAGATCGCTGCTTATAAGGAAAATATCAAGAATCTTCAGGATCAGCTCCGGAAGAAAAATGAAAAGATCGACCAGGCAAAGGATCGGATTTTACGGGAAGCCAATGAAAAAGCAAGGGATATTCTCCAGGAAGCGAAAACCATCGCGGACGAAACCATCCTCGATCTGCAGAAAGCTGGAACAGGCGCGGACATGAAGGAGCTGGAAAAGAAACGCCAGAACCTCCGCGATAAAATATCCGACAAGAATCAAAAACTCGGTCTGAAATCCGACCCGAAGAAAGACTCTCCGCAAAAGAAAGCCCTGGATCCTAAAAAGCTGAAAAAGGGCGACATGGTGAAGATTCTTTCCATGGGGTTAAAGGGAACCGTCAGTTCCCTGCCCGATGCGAAGGGGAACCTTTTCGTACAATGCGGAATCATCAGATCCCAGACGAATGTAAAGGATATTGTCTTAATAAACGAGGACGACATTTCCGCCCCGTCCTTACAGCATACCAGCACAGGAAGCCTGAAGATGTCAAAGACCATGACCTTGTCCACGGAGCTGAACCTTCTTGGAAAAACTGTGGATGAAGCGCTTTCCGAGCTGGATAAATATCTGGACGACGCTTATCTGGCGCATATGCCCAGCGTCCGCATCGTCCATGGAAAGGGAACCGGCGCCCTCAGGAATGCGGTGCATGGACATTTAAAGAGATTAAAATATGTAAAGGAATTCCGTCTGGGAGAATTCGGCGAAGGAGATGCCGGGGTAACTATTGTTACATTTAAGTGAACCCGTAAAACACAGCTTTAACTTACAAAACATTTCAGTGACAAAAAAGAAAGGAAACCAATATGGCAAACCGGCAGAAAATTCTGATTGTTGACGATGATCATAATATTGCGGAACTGATTTCTCTTTATCTCACAAAGGAATGCTTTGAGACACTGATTTTAAACGACGGTGAATCGGTTATGGGAGCGATTACATCCTTTGCCCCCAATCTGATTCTCCTGGACCTGATGCTCCCCGGTATGGACGGCTACCAGGTCTGCCGGGAGGTGCGGATCAAATATTCCATTCCCATTATCATGCTTTCCGCAAAGGGCGAGGTATTCGACAAGGTACTCGGCCTTGAGCTGGGCGCAGACGATTACATTGAAAAGCCTTTTGATTCCAAAGAGCTGGTTGCCAGGGTAAAGGCTGTCCTGCGCCGCTATAAGCCCACAGCTTCGGTTCCCCAATCTTCCAGGGATAAATGTGTGGAATATCAGGATCTGATTGTAAACCTCACTAATTATTCCGTTACCTACATGGGATCCAATGTGGACATGCCCCCGAAGGAATTGGAGCTTCTGTATTTTCTGGCGTCCTCCCCTAACCATGTTTTTACAAGAGAGCAGCTTCTGGATCAGATCTGGGGCTATGAATACATCGGAGACACCAGAACGGTAGACGTCCATATCAAGCGTCTGCGTGAAAAGATCAAGGACCACGCCAACTGGAAAATCTCCACTATCTGGGGAATCGGGTACAAATTTGAGGTAAGATAATGAGAAGAACCCTATACCTAAAGTTCATTCTGGCATATGTCATTTTCGGTATTTTCGGGTTTGTCATTATCACCACCCTGGTACCAAGTCTGACGCGCGACCGTCTGATCCGGGAAAAGGCGAACGATCTTTATTCCGAGGCAACCCTGATCGCCAATACCTACGCCAGCGGATTATATTCCAGTGAGACAACGCTGGAAACCGTGAAAACGCAGATGGATGCCCTGGCCATTTATATGAATTCCATCATCCGTATTATCAATCCTTCCGGCAGGCTTGTCATGGATACCAGCAAACCCCTCAACGTGGACGAGGTGGAAATCATTGAAAACTTTGATTCCACCATAACGGGCAACTCCTATTATATTGTCGACGACTTTTTCGGAAGCTTTGATACCGACGTATTAAGCGTGATTGCGCCCATCAACAATGAATATGTGATAAAGGGTTATGTTACCATCCACTATGGATTGGACAAGATCGGCCAGTCCACCAACGGACTCCTTTCCATTTCCTACATTACCCTAATTACCTTATTGATGCTTTCCGTGATCATATTGATCTTTTTCACGGAAATGGTATACATCCCCTTAAGAAGGATTACAAAGGCAACCGAGCAATATGCTTCCGGCAACATGAAATATGAGCTGCAGGTTGACAGCGACGATGAAATCGGCTATCTTGCTGCCTGTTTGAATTTCATGTCCAGCGAAATTGCCAGGACAGAGGATGACCAGAAAAAATTCGTCGCCAACGTTTCCCATGATTTCCGCTCCCCCCTGACTTCCATCAGAGGATACCTGGAGGCGATGCTTGACGGAACCATTCCCCCGGAAATGTTTGAAAAATACTTAAAAATTGTCCTGAACGAAACGGAGAGGCTTACAAAGCTGACCAATAGCCTTTTGACCCTAAATAACCTCAATATCAAGGGCATGATGCTGCAAATGACGGATTTTGATATTAATCAGGTCATCCGTTCCACAGCGGCGTCCTTTGAAGGTACCTGCCTGAATAAGTCCATCTCCATAGACCTTCTTTTGACGGGAGATGTTCTTTATGTCCACGCGGACATGGATAAGATACAACAGGTGTTATATAATCTGATTGATAACGCCATAAAGTTCAGCCACAATAATTCCTCTATCCAACTGGAAACCTCAGAAAAAAAGAATAAGATATTTGTGTCCGTGAAGGATACCGGCATCGGCATCCCGAAGGACGATCAGAAGCTTATCTGGGAACGTTTTTATAAATCAGACTCCTCCCGCGGAAAAGACAAAAAGGGAACCGGGCTGGGGCTTTCCATCGTGAAGGAAATCATAACAGCCCATGGCGAACATATTAACCTGATCAGTACCCAGGGAGTAGGGAGCGAATTTATTTTCTCCCTTCAGAAGTCGGACAGAAACGATGTTGTGATTGATTGAAAACAGACAGGCTTATACCAAATGATATTAAAACCTTGGCTGATAAAGGTAATAATTACCTTTTTTCCCGACCCTTTCAATGACCTCTGCATAGTTTAATATATTGAGGACTGTGCCTGCCAGACCCTGGGAAATATGCGCTTCCTTGGCAAAATCCCTTGTTGTAAAAGCCTCCTCCAGGGAAGCAGGAACAAACTGCAGATAATCCTCCGGCCGTTCGATGGCAACTACCTCTGTCAATTTTAGGGGAATCCTGTCATAACGGCTGGAGCCTTTTTTCTTATCCCTGCTCCAGCCGTTTAAAAGCCTGTATTCCTCAACATCCATCATCGCGATTTGAATCCGGAGGTTCGGATGCTTCAAAAACATCTTTATCTTATACAATTCCGGAAAAGCATCATAAGGATTGCCGCACCTGGGCGATTTTCTCCTTGTACTCATTTCCCCGCTTTCCTCATCGATCCAGATCAGCCATTTTTGCCGTGGAACAGGATGCACGATCGTTACCGGACAGAGGGGCAGAAAAGCGGACAGCTTATCCCTCATTTTATTCATCTGCCTGGTCTGGATCTCAATGATTTCCCTACCATTGTAGATGTCCGCAATGAAATTTTCAATGGGAATCTCCTGCTTATCTTCATCAGGCTCATAGTAATTCTTAAAAATTGCATGGACTGATTTTTCCGCATAGGTTCCTATTCCGAATCTCTGCCTGTCTATTCCGATTACCTTTTTTCTCGCTTCCTCAAACCGTGCTTCTGTCGTTTCCAATCTTCTCTTCACCCTGCGCTATCTGGATTATCGGCGTTTTCATTGTCCAACTCTACCTGCACGGTAGGTATCCTCTCCCTCACCTTGGCAACCTTTGCAACTGTCACTCCCTTTTCCAGATTAATCATCTTGACTCCGGAGGTGATCCTGCCAAGCTCCGAAATATCCTGGGCACGAAGCTGTATAATAATTCCCTCCGTGGTAATCATCATCACCTCATGATCGTCATTGACAGCCTTTACACCCACCAGATTACCGGTTTTTCCAGTGATCTTATAACATTTTACGCCCTTGCCCCCGCGGTGCTGAATGGAAAATTCTTCCATGCTTGTCCGTTTTCCCATGCCGTTTTCCGATACAAACAAAAGATCCTTTCCCTGGGTCTGCAGTTGCATCCCTACAACCTCATCGTCAGAATCGAGGTTCATGCCAATCACGCCCATAGAATCTCTCCCGGTAGCCCTCACATCGGTTTCCTTAAACCGGATACACATTCCCTTCTTCGTTACCAGGAAAATATCGCTGTTTTCATCCGTGGTCTTAACCTCGATCAGCTCGTCATCCTCTCTTAAGTTAATCGCAGTTAATCCCTTTTTACGGATATTGCTGTATTCGGAAAGGGATGTTTTCTTCACAATACCGCTCTTTGTCACCATGAAGAGATTACGGTAATCATCGTATTCCTTTATGGGAATCATTGCCGTAATTTTTTCCTCAGGAAGAAGCTCCAAGAGATTCACGATCGCAGTTCCTCTTGAGGTTCTGCCCGCCTCGGGAATCTCATATGCCTTAATCCTGTATACCCTTCCCTTATTGGTAAAGAAGTTTACATAATGGTGGGTATCCATCATAAGAAGATTTTCTATCACATCATCCTCTATAGTCTGCATTCCTTTGATGCCCTTGCCGCCCCGGTTCTGCGCCTTAAAATTATCCACCGTCATCCGCTTGATGTATCCAAGGCTGGTCATGGCGATCACGGTATTATCCCTCGGAATCATATCCTCCAGGGGAATATCCTCCGTTTCATCGTAACCGATCTTACTTCTCCTGTCATCCCCGTACTTTTCGGCAATGATCAGAATCTCCTCCTTAATCACCCCAAGGAGCAGCTTTTCATCCGAAAGGATCGCTTTCAATTCCTGGATTTTGATTAGTAACTCTTTATGCTCATTTTCCAGGCGCTCCCTTTCCAGACCCGTCAAAGCCCTCAGACGCATATCCACAATGGCCTGTGCCTGCGCGTCTGATAATTCAAAACGTTCTATCAATCTGTCCTTGGCAATCTGCGTGTTTTTGCTGCTTCTGATGAGGCTGATCACCTCATCGATATAATCCAGGGCCTTAAGCAGTCCCTGTAAAATATGGTCGCGTTCTTCCGCCTTATTCAGGTCGTATTTTGTCCGCCTTGTTACCACATCTTCCTGATGGGCTATGTAATTCATGAGCATATCAAGAAGATTCAGGATCTTGGGCTCATTGTTCACCAGCGCGAGCATAATCACGCCAAAGGTATCCTGAAGCTGGGTATGCTTGTAAAGCTGATTTAAAATTACATTGGCATTTGCGTCCCGGCGCAGCTCGATCACGACGCGGACGCCTTCTCTGTTGGATTCATCCCGGATATCTGTGATTCCGTCAATTCTCTTGGTCTTGACCAGCTCCGCAATTTTAATGATCAGATTGGCTTTATTTACCATATAGGGAAGCTCTGTTGCAACAATCTGATTTTTGCCGTTCGGAAGTGTTTCTATATCTGTAACCGCACGGACCTTTATTTTCCCCCGCCCGGTACGGTAAGCCTCCTCGCTTCCCCTGGTGCCGAGGATCAGTCCGCCGGTGGGAAAATCAGGCGCTTTTATGATGGGCAGGATCTCTTCTATGGTAGTATTCCTGTCCTCCTGAATCCTATTATCGATGATCTTCACCACAGCATTCACAACCTCACGGAGATTATGGGGCGGAATATTGGTCGCCATACCGACTGCGATACCGGTAGTACCGTTTACAAGAAGATTGGGATAACGGCTGGGCAGGACAACCGGCTCTTTTTCCGTTTCATCAAAATTAGGCGAAAAATCCACCGTATCTTTATTGATGTCGGCAAGAAGCTCCATGGAAATCTTGCTGAGCCTGGCTTCCGTATAACGCATGGCGGCTGCGCCGTCACCGTCCATGGATCCAAAATTACCATGACCATCCACAAGAGGATATCTGGTATTCCATTCCTGCGCCATATTGACCAAGGCCCCGTAAATGGAGCTGTCTCCATGGGGATGATATTTACCCATGGTATCGCCCACAATACGCGCGCTCTTCCGGTGCGGCTTATCCGGACCGTTATTCAACTCTATCATAGAGTACAGGACTCTTCTCTGCACAGGCTTTAATCCATCCCTGACGTCCGGCAGCGCACGGGAAGCAATTACGCTCATGGCGTAATCAATATAGAAGGTTTCCATCCTCTCCTTTAAATCAACGACCTGTACCTTATCGACTTCCTGTTCGTCCTTCTTATCAAAAATATCGTCATTCATATTTGTCTTACTTATCCTTCCGACTCCAGTTTTGCAGTACAGTTAAAATCATCAGGCCCAGATATCAAGATTCTTTACAAAACGGGCATTTTCCTCAATAAATTCCCTTCTCGGCTCTACCTTATCCCCCATCAGGGTGGTAAAGGTCAGATCAATCTCAGATTCCATTTCTTCATCATAATTGACCCTCAAAAGTATTCTTCTCTCCGGATCCATGGTAGTCTCCCAGAGCTGCTCGGCATCCATTTCCCCAAGTCCCTTATAACGCTGAATCTTATTGTTCTGGTCCCGCCCTACCTCCTGTAAAATCTTATCCAGCTCCTCGTTGCTGTAGGCATACCATATTTTATTACTCTTTTCCAGCTTATAAAGAGGCGGCTTTGCCAGATATACATGTCCTTCTTTAATCAAATCCGGCATAAACCGATACAAAAAAGTCAAAAGCAGGGTGCTGATATGGGCGCCGTCCACATCGGCATCCGTCATAAGGATAATCTTATGATAACGGAGCTTCGTAATATCAAAATCCTCATGGATTCCCGTTCCGAAAGCGGTGATCATGGCTTTAATCTCCGCATTGGCGTATATCTTGTCCAGACGGGCTTTTTCCACATTTAAAATCTTACCGCGCAGAGGAAGGATAGCCTGCGTTGCACGGGAACGGGCGGTTTTCGCGCTTCCGCCTGCGCTGTCTCCCTCTACGATATAAATTTCACAATTCTTTGGATCCTTATCGGAGCAGTCAGCCAGCTTACCGGGAAGGGCCATACCGTCCAGGGCAGTTTTACGCCTGGTCAGATCCCTTGCCTTTCTGGCGGCCTCCCTCGCCCTCTGGGCCAGAATGGATTTTTCACAGATTGTCTTGGCAATCAAGGGATTCTGCTCCAAAAAATATGTCAGCTGTTCGCTCACAACGCTGTCAACCGCGCTTCTCGCCTCTGAATTACCCAGCTTTTGCTTGGTCTGTCCCTCGAACTGGGGATCTTCTATCTTTACACTGATGATGGCGGTCAGGCCTTCCCTGATATCCTCTCCGGACAGATTCGGTTCACTGTCCTTCAGAAGCTTGGCGCTTCTGGCGTAATCATTAAAGGTCTTCGTCATGGCGTTGCGGAAACCCATCAAATGGGTTCCGCCTTCCGGCGTATTGATGTTATTCACAAAACTGAATACACTCTCATTATAGGAATCGTTATGCTGAAATGCTACCTCCACATATACATTGTTCTTAGTGCCCTCAAAATAAAGGATATTTTCATATAAAGGAGTCTTACTCTTATTCAGGTAGGTAACAAATTCCATAATACCGCCTTCATAGCAGAATTCAACTACCTTCTGCTTGTGCTCCTTTGCAGGATTCCCAGCCTTGGCTTCGTTTTCTCCCTCTGAAACAGCGTCTGATTCCGTTTTCTGCTCTGTTTCTTCTAAAATATTCTCTGAAGTTTCCTCTGAATTTTCTTCTGAAGTTTCTTCTTCCTGCTTCTGCTCCTCTGAATCTTCCTCCGCCCTCAAAAGAAGCTCCCCGATCTGCTGACGCTCATGCTCCTTTTCCAAGGCAATCTCTTCCTCCGAACGGTCATCCCGCAGAATGATACGAAGACCCTTCGTCAAAAAAGCCATCTCCCGCAGTCTTCTCTTCAATACATCAAAATCAAATACAGTTGTCTCCGTAAAAATCTGTTTATCCGGAAGAAAGGTAATCTTAGTGCCCGTTTTATCCGGATCGCAGGTTCCAATCTCCTTTAAAGGATAGCATACATGCCCTCTTTCATATCGCTGCCTGTATACCTTTCCCTCCTGACAGATATCCACCTCAAGCCATTCGGAAAGAGCATTTACCACGGACGCGCCCACGCCGTGCAGACCGCCGGACACCTTATATCCCCCGCCGCCGAACTTTCCGCCGGCATGGAGGATGGTAAACACCACCTCTACGGCAGGGATTCCCGCTTTATGGTTGATACCCACAGGAATCCCTCTTCCATTATCGATTACGGTAATGGAATTGTCCTCATGAATCGTCACATCTATCGTATCGCAGAAGCCCGCCAGAGCTTCATCCACAGCATTGTCCACAATTTCATAGACCAGATGATGGAGACCCCTGCTCGCAGTGGTTCCTATATACATTCCCGGTCTCTTTCTCACTGCCTCAAGACCTTCCAAAATCTGGATCTGGTCGGCTCCATATTCATTTTCTACGACCGTGTTCTTCGTATCTTCACTCATTCATATATCCCTTTCTGCCCTTACGGTCTGATTGTTTATAAATTTAATTCAACCCTTCATGCGGATTCACTTCCCCTGAATTCACACAGACTACCGTTCCATCCTTCACATGAAAAATCTTATTGATTTGTATTCTGTTATGGACAAATTCTTCCAGGCCCGTGCATGTGATAATGGTCTGTATATTGCCGATACTGTTGCAAAGAAGCTGCTGTCTGCTGCTGTCTAATTCGGACAACACATCGTCCAGCAAAAGCACAGGACTGTCCTTCGTCATATTTTCAACCATTTTTATCTCAGAGAGCTTCAGGGATAGCGCCGCTGTCCTTTGCTGTCCCTGGGACCCAAACTTTCTCGCATCCACTCCATCTATTAAAAAAGCAAAATCATCTCTGTGCGGTCCTACAGAGGTAGTCTTTAACTTAATATCCCTGTCCTTACTGAAAAGAAGCTTCTCTTCAAATTCCCTGATCTCCACATCCGGCTCGTAACGAACCTGAAGTTCTTCCTTTCCCCCTGACAATTCCAGATGAATCTCCTTTATGATCTCATTCAACTGCTTCACAAAGGCCCTTCTCCGTTCAATTACCCTGGAACCATAGCTTACGAGCTGCATATCCCATACCCCGAGCATGTCCTGGAGACCGGGATTAAAATACATATCCTTTAAAAGCCTGTTTCTCTGGTTGATCACCTTGTTATAATTATTCAGGTCATGAAGGTACATCTGGTCCAGCTGGCACAGCTCCATATCTACAAATCTTCTGCGTTCCGCGGGACCGTTTTTGATGATTCCCAAATCTTCAGGCGAAAAAAACACAACATTACATAACCCAAGCAGATCGGCGGCTCTTTTTATTTTCTGACCATCTATGGCTATGCCCTTACTTCCCGTCATACGCAGGTGCATGTCCACCCTTGTTTCTGCGCCATCCTTTTCCACATAGGTCCTGATGTGTGCTTCTTCCTTTGCAAACCGGATGATCTCCCTGTCCTTGCTCCCCCTGTGGGACTTTGTAGTCGCTGCTAAATATACCGCTTCCAGAATATTCGTCTTTCCCTGGGCATTATCCCCATAAAGAATATTCACGCCTCTATCAAAGGAAATAGACAGGGTATCATAGTTTCTATAATCCGCCAGCTCTAAAGATTTGATAATCATTGTGCGCGACCTTCAATCTTAACCCTGCGGCCTTTAAATTCAAAGATATCTCCGACCACAACCTTTTTACCCCTTTGTGTGCATGTTTCCCCATTTAACTTGACATGACCGTTCTGGATCACCAGCTTCGCGTCGACACCTGACTCAACCAGACCAGACAGCTTCAACGCCTGACCCAGCTTAATAAATTCATCCCTTATAGTAATTGTTTCCATTTTCAATCTTTACCTCTCGCTTTACCCTTTATGCACCGCACCCATTAATATACATTGGCGAAATTAACCGGCAAAATCAGGTAAATATAAGATTCCTCCTGATTCTTGATAAAACAGGGAGCCTTCGGGTTCACCATATAAATCTCAATGTACTCGTCGTCTATTACCCTGAGCGCTTCTATCAGAAAACGGGGATTAAATCCTATCATCAGATCCTTTCCTGTTTTATCAATGTCAATCTCCTCATTCATGCTTCCAAGGATAGAATTGATCTTCAATTCCATAATTTCATCCATAAAATGGAGAATGATGGGCTTCTTATCCCCCTCCTTTACAAGAAGGGTAGCCCTGTCGATACATTCCATCAGCTCTCTCTTATTGACCCTTACCTTAGTCTCATAATCACTGGAAAGCATCTGGTCTATTCTGAAATATTCACCTTCGATCAACCTGGAAACCACGACAGCCTGGTCGAATTCAAACAAAATATGCTTTGGGGTAAAGAAAATACTTACAAACCTGTCGGCGTCCCCTGAGAGAATCTTACTGATCTCATTTAAGGTCTTCCCCGGAACAATCACCTTCCTGGGAGCATAATCATCCCTCAATTCAATCTTACGGATGGAGATACGCGTGCCGTCCAGTGATACCACCCTCATGATATTGCCGTTGATTTCAAAAAGCTCACCCGTCATAAGCTTATTATTGTCATTATCGGAGATAGAGAAAATAGTCTGCCTGATCACTTCCTTCAGGGTAAACTGGCTGACGACGATATTATCCTCCCTTTCAACTACAGGAAGATATGAAAAATCCTCGCCCGATTTACCCATTATCGTAAATTTCGCTTTTCCACAGACAATCGTGGTCTTGTAAGAGGAATCTGTTTCAATCGTTACTTTTTCATCGGGAAGCTTTCTCACAATATCCAAAAAAATCTTAGCATCCAGCGCAATGATGCCTTTTTCAAGGATTTCACCCTCAATGATCGTTTCAATTCCCAGCTCCATATCGTTAGCGGTCAACTTGATGATGCCTGCAGTGCTGTCAACCAGGATACATTCCAAAATAGACATTGTAGTCTTGTTTGGAACCGCCTTCGATACAATTTGTACTCCGTTCAGCAAATTTGCTTTTGAACATACCAGCTTCATGTGATTAACTCCCTTCTGTAATAGCTCTAATATCCACATGACAAGAAATAAATTCAGCCGTCCATGCGGTGCGCGCGCGATGATATTTATTAAGATATATTTTTCTCAGTATTCTTATTAATGGATGTTGATATGTGTAAAACCAATTCTATTATACTATTTTTTCAGTAAAAATGGAATGGAAAACTTGTCAATAATTTCATTTTTCTATGAGGAAAAAGAAAAGGTTTTTCACAATCATTTTTAACCCGTTGAAAATCGTTTTCAGACCATCCACAATCCTTCACACGTCAGTACATGCTTATGCACAGGAAAATGTGGATTAAAATCATAAGGATGGGTTGATTTTCTTTTGTATTACATCAATCTTATTACGAAGCTCCTCATTGATTTTCAGGTCGTCCGATATTTTATTATATCCGTGCAGGACAGTGGTGTGGTCCCTGTTTCCAAGCAGCTTACCGATGGCGATGTAGGAGGTGTCGGTAAGTTCACGGCAGAGATACATTACTACCTGTCTCGGGATCACAAATTCAGAATTGCGCTTTTTAGAGGTAATGTCCTCTGGCTTTACCCTGAAATGCTCGGCAACGGTGTTGATAATCAGGGTAGGGGTTATCTCCCTTTGCTTGTTGGGATAAATGACGTCCTTCAATGCTTCCTCGGCCAGGGATAATGTGAGTTCTACATTATTTAGCTTGGCAAAGGCGATGATCTTATTGAAGGCGCCCTCCAGCTCACGGATATTGGATTTAATATTCGTGGCTATGTATTTGATGATCTCTTCGTCGATATATTTCTCGGAAGCCTCCGCATTCTTACGAAGGATGGCCATTCTGGTCTCATAGTCCGGCGCCTGGATATCGGCGATCAGGCCCCATTCGAATCTGGAGCGGAAACGTTCGTCCAAGGTCTCCATTTCCTTTGGCGGACGGTCTGAGGAAATGATGATTTGCTTGCCGGCAGCATGAAGGACATTAAAGGTATGGAAAAACTCCTCCTGGGTACTTTCCTTACCGATAATAAACTGAATATCGTCAACCATCAGGACGTCTACGGTTCTGTATTTTTCACGCAGTTTAGTCATGGCGGCTACATTACCGTTTCGGATGGATTCGTTACCGCTCCGGATGGATTCGATTACCTCGTTGGTAAATTCTTCACTGGTAACATAGAGAACCTTCATATTTGGATTATGCTCCAGCACGAAATGACCGATGGAATGCATCAGATGCGTTTTGCCGAGTCCTGCGCCTCCATAAAGATAAAGGGGATTATAAGCCTCTCCCGGCGATTCGGCTACAGCGAGGGAAGCGGAATGGGCAAATTTATTGTTGCTTCCTATTACAAAGGTGTCAAATTTATACTTGGGGTTTAAATTTGCGCCTTCATAGTTAGGATTATAGGGTACAGAGGAGGTATCCGTTTCTTCTATGTCCAGCGATTTAATATCTTTTTCCAGCAGAAAATCAACATCGTAGGTGTGATCGAACATCTCCGATATTGTAACCTTGAAAAAGCTTTTATATTTTCTTGAAATATAATCCTGTACATTGGATTGGTCCGACGGAATGATGATATTTACCACATTATTTTCAACGTTATAGAATTCCAGGGGTTTAATCCAGATATTGAAGGATATATCAGTGAGATCGTATTCTCTTCTGATTGTCTCTTTGATAAGATCCCAGTTTTCTCTGATCACATCCATTTTACTACACTTGCCTTTCTCTTTCCAAATAACAAAGAATTACAGCCGAGAATGAATCGCATTCCTATGTTATAAAACTTGTCCTTTTATATACTAATATAAAAACGGAAATATTTCAAACATTACTTTTAAACATAGTATGGATAAAGTTATCCACAATCTGTTGATAACTATGGTGATAATTATACGGTTTAACATCTATTGTGGAAATAAATGTGGAAAAGTGGACAATGAAACTGACATATAAAAAAATGGCTGAAATAAGGAATTTTTGAGTCATACAAAGTTAGTTTTTTCACAGATTATACATGAAAAAAATAAGTTTATCCACAAGTAATTCACAATATGTGGATAAGTGAATGTATATAATTTTTCGTGTATATTTATGTGGATAAGTTCAAAAAAATTTTTTATGGGCATAAAATGGTATTTTTTCTTGACAGAAAGGCATTTTTCCTTTACAATGAATACGCTATTTTCTGTTGGAAGGCAGTAGGATGAGACTATAAAAAGATATTTTTCAGCAGTCCTGGATACGGTGAAGCCGAGGGCTGCAGATGATAGAGAAGGAGGTGTGCTTTCTATGAAGATGACATTTCAGCCTAAGAAGAAACCAAGGGCGAGAGTCCATGGTTTCAGAGCCAGAATGAGTACTCCTGGCGGAAGAAAGGTTTTAGCCAGAAGAAGAGCCAAAGGAAGAAAGGAATTATCCGTATAGGTCACAGAAATGTGACCTATTTCTCCCCTTACAGAGAATTGAAGTTTATCATTTTCCGAAGGATGTTAAGAAGGAAAAGGCTTTGGTGGAGGAAGGATGCATTTTTCAGAATCGCTTAAAAAGAACCGGCAGTTCCAGCTCGTGTATAAATCAGGGAAATCCTACGTTAATAAATATCTGATCATGTATGTGAAGGAAAATGGCCTCGAGGGGAACAGAATCGGTATCAGCGTGAGCAAAAAGGTCGGCAACAGCGTCGTAAGGCATCGTCTTACAAGGCTGGTGCGGGAAAGTTATCGATTACAGGAAAAAGTATTCAATAGTGGTTTGGATATTGTAATCATTGTCAGACCAGGTGCAGCTACAGTCGGGTATCGCGAAGTAGAGAGTGCACTATTACATCTTGGAAGGCTTCATCATATAATTCATCAATAGATTGTGAATATAATTGTGAATAAATTTGTGAAGCTCGATTTGGTATCATATGAAAAAAATATTGATTGCCGTTATAAAATATTATCAAAAGTATATTTCTCCAATGAAAAGAACCAGATGTCCTTATGTTCCTACCTGTTCGCAATATGGTCTGGAAGCGATTGAAAAATATGGGGCGGTAAAAGGCGGGGCTCTTGCCATGTGGAGAATTTTGCGATGCAATCCTTTTTCAAAGGGAGGGTATGACCCGGTACCCTGAAGACGGCAATGCAGGAGGATAAAATATGGTTTTTTTAACACAGAATTCAACCTTTATTATTGGACAGGTTGCATGGCTGTTAGGTAAGATCATGGAGGGAATCTTTACAGTTATCGATTTTATAGGGATTCCCAATATCGGTCTTGCCATTATTCTGTTCACGATCGTTGTAAATCTGTTGATGCTGCCTCTTACCATGAAACAGCAGAAGTTCTCCAAGCTGTCCGCAAAGATGCAGCCCGAGATACAGGCAATTCAAAACAAATATAAGAACAAAAAGGACAATGAATCGATGATGGCCCAGAATCAGGAGATTCAGGCTGTCTATGCGAAATATGGAGTATCTTCGTCCGGAAGCTGTGTACAGCTTTTGATTCAGATGCCTATTTTGTTCGCCTTATACCGGGTGATCCAATCCATGCCTGCCTATGTAGGCAAGATCAAGGAAACCTTCGGCGTGCTTGCCGATCATATCATTTCTGCAGATGGAGGTAATTTTCTACAAAATTCAGGAATAGACAGCATTAGCCAGACGGTATCCATGTATGGAAGGACGATTTCTGAGAGCAATTTGAGAAATGGTATCATTGACGTATTGAATAAGCTGTCTTCCGCTGATATGGGAACGATTGCGCAGCATTATAACCTGACAAATCTCACCTATCAGGGAGACCTTATTTTAAGCAATGAAACAACCCGTGGCCTGATCGATACCTACAACAATTTCTTCGGTTTGAATATGGGCAATTCCCCTTCTTACATTGTAAGGGAAGCCTGGCAGATCGGCGCGTGGGGTCTTGTGGTCGGCGCGGTGGCGATTCCTGTTCTGTCCGCTTTGACACAGTGGATCAACGTGAAGCTGATGCCGACGCAGCAGTCCGATAACAAAGGACAGGAAAACAGTATGGCGCAGTCCATGAAGATGATGAATACGTTTATGCCTTTATTATCCGCATGGTTCTGTTATACACTTCCCTGTGGTATGGGTCTGTACTGGGTAGCCGGCAGCGTGGTAAGAAGCGTTCAGCAGGTTATTATCAACAAACATATCGACAAGATGGATTTTGAGGAGCTGATTAAAAAGAATTCTGCTAAAAGCGCTAAGAAAATGGAAAAGATGAAGGAGCAGCAGGAAAAACTGAATGCTTACGCTAACATGAATACTAGAAGTATTCAGAATAAGGCAAATGTAAGATCCAACATGTCCGAGGAAGAAAAGGAAGCCGCCATGAAAAAGGCTACGGAATATTATAATCAGGGAAATGCGAAGCCCGGCAGCCTGATGGCGAGGGCCAATATGGTAAAGCAGTATAATGAGAAAAACAGCAATTCAGGTAAAACCAGTGATAAAAAATAAAATATAATTCTATTTTAATAAGCAAAAGACAATAAATATAGAAAGTCCGTACAAGCGGACAGAAAGGATTTAATTATGGAATTTGTTGAAATATCTGCTAAGACTGTGAATGATGCAGTAATTGAAGCATGCAAGAGGTTTGGCGTGACAAGCGACAAGCTGGAATATGAAGTGGTCGAAGAGGGGTCGACAGGTTTTCTTGGAATCGGAGCAAAGCCTGCGGTGATCAAGGCGGGCGTGAAGAATTCAGTTGAAGACAATGTAAAAGAATTCTTAAATAATGTTTTTGAAGCGATGAAAATGGTCGTGGTCGTGAATGTGAAGTATGATGAAGAAGACCAGACGGTCGATGTGGATTTGAGCGGCGACGATATGGGCGTCCTGATTGGTAAGAGAGGTCAGACGCTGGATTCCCTGCAGTATCTTGTTTCGCTGGTAGTGAATAAGGAAAGTGAAGAATATATCCGCGTAAAGGTTGATACGGAGAATTACAGGGAAAGAAGAAAGGAAACCCTTGAGAATCTTGCGAAGAATATAGCATATAAGGTTAAGAGAACAAAGAGACCTGTTTCCCTGGAGCCCATGAACCCTTATGAAAGAAGAATCATTCACTCCGCATTGCAGAATGACCGCTATGTAACCACTCATAGCGAAGGGGAAGAGCCTTTTAGAAGAGTAGTTGTTTCTTTGAAGAGATATTAATGAAAATGTAATTTTGGATAGAAATGTGAATGCCGAATGCGGAGAGAGCTGTGTTCGGCATTTGTTTTCATGATGTGAAGGGTATGATTATGAGAACGGATACTATAGCTGCGATTGCGACCGGATTGTCAGAGGCAGGAATCGGAATCATCCGGGTAAGCGGAGAAAATGCCGTAAATACGGTGGATCGGATTTTTTTCACAGGGAAAGGTCAAAGAATATTGATGACTGTTAAAAGTCATACCATTCATTATGGTTACATTGTGGCTGATTTGAGGAAAGATGATTTTTGCCATGAGAAGGATACTATCCCTTCTGATGCCATCCCTTCTGACTGGAAAAAAGGGATTATAGACGAGGTTATGGTATCCGTTATGAAGGCTCCCCATAGCTATACTGCTGAGGACACTGTGGAAATCAATTGCCATGGGGGAATTCTTGTAGTCCGGAGGGTGTTGGAGGCTGTCCTTGCCGCAGGGGCAAGACTGGCGGAACCCGGCGAATTTACGAAAAGAGCCTTTTTAAACGGAAGAATCGACTTAACAAAAGCGGAAGCCGTAATGGACGTAATTCATTCCCAAAGTGAGATCGCGCTTTCTTCTTCCATGGATCAGCTAAAAGGAAATTTATCGGAAGAAATAAAGAACCTCAGGGCGGAAGTATTATATGAAATTGCCTTTATTGAATCAGCTTTGGACGATCCCGAACATATCAGCCTTGACGGATACAGGGAGAAGCTTTCGGCAAAGATTGAAGGCTTGAAGAGTGAAATATATAAACTGATTCAATCCGCAGATCAAGGAAAATTGATGAAGGAAGGAATCAATACAGTTATTGTCGGAAAGCCGAATGTGGGAAAATCTTCCTTTCTGAATCTTTTGTTAGGAGAAGAAAGGGCGATTGTCACAGATATCGCCGGCACGACAAGAGATGTATTGCAGGAATCTATCATACTCCGTGGAATTGGATTAAACGTCGTGGATACGGCCGGAATCCGCAATACGGAGGATAAAATTGAGCAGATTGGCGTGGAAAGGGCGATTCATTTTGCACAAAAAGCGGATTTGATTATATTTTTGATAGATGCTTCTGTTCCTTTGGATAAAAGCGACAGGGAGATCTGTTCTTTGATTGAAATGAAGAATACGATTATTTTACTGAATAAAACAGATCTCAATTGCGTTGTGGAAGAAAAAGATATCCTGCAAATGCTGAAGGAAGAGGTTTCGGAAGAGGAAAAATGGAAGGATGTCAGAATAATCAAAATATCAGCCCTGGACCAGACGGGAATTGATGATTTTGAAAAAGCGGTTGAGGATATGTTTTTCCAGGGTAGGCTGAGCTCTGAACATGAGGTCGTCATTACGAATCTGCGCCATAAGGAAGCGCTGCAGCAGGTTTATGAAGACTTGGAAATGGTCGAGAAGAGCATTTCAGACGAAATGCCGGAGGATTTTTATTCCATCGACCTGATGGACGCCTACGCCGCTTTGGGAAGAATCATCGGGGAAGAGGTTGGAGAAGATTTGGTAAATGAAATCTTTTCAAAATTCTGTATGGGGAAATAAATCGTTATTATTACGGTTAGGAGCATTATGTTGGAAGAGTCGAGAAATGTGGTAGATGTATGTGTAGTCGGAGCGGGGCATGCGGGCTGCGAAGCCGCCCTTGCCTGTGCGAGGCTGGGACTGGAAACGGTCATTTTTACAGTGAGCATTGACAGCATCGCTTTGATGCCCTGTAATCCGAATATCGGAGGAACGTCAAAGGGGCATCTTGTGCGGGAATTGGATGCCCTTGGCGGTGAAATGGGTAAAAATATCGATAAAACATTCATTCAGTCCAAGATGCTTAACATTTCCAAGGGTCCCGCTGTTCATTCCCTCCGCGCCCAGGCGGATAAGGCGGAATATTCCAGGGAGATGAGGAAGGTTCTGGAAAACCAGGATCACCTGACCATCAGGCAGGCGGAGGTCTGCGAGCTTTTATGGGAGGAAATTCCTTCTGGTAAAAAAGGAAAGGATAAGGCGGATTCCTATCATTTTGATTCTGATTCAGGTTGGGCGAAGAAGAAAATCGTCGGAATAAAGACCTTTACAGGAATGGTTTACGAATGCAGGGCCGTGGTTCTTTGTACGGGAACATATCTTAGGGCGAGGTGTCTGTGCGGGGAAGCGATTACTTATACGGGACCCAATGGACTGCAGGCTGCAAATCATCTGACAGATTCCCTGAAAAAAATGGGCATCGAGATGCGTCGGTTTAAGACAGGAACGCCTGCGCGGATGGACAAACGGAGCATTGATTTTTCAAAAATGGAAGAGCAGTTCGGAGATAAGAGGATAGTTCCTTTTTCTTTTTCCACGGATCCCGAAAGCATACAAAAGGAGCAGGTATCCTGTTGGCTGACCTATACCAACGAAAGGACGCATGAAATTATCCGTTCCAACCTGGACAGATCTCCTATTTATGCGGGCGTTATAAAAGGTACGGGACCCAGATATTGCCCGTCCATAGAGGATAAGGTGGTTAAATTTGCGGAAAAGGACAGGCATCAGGTTTTTCTTGAGCCGGAGGGACTGCATACCAATGAAATGTACGTCGGCGGAATGTCTTCTTCCCTTCCGGAGGATGTACAGGTAGCGATGTACCGCACTGTGCCCGGACTGGAGCATTGTAAGATTGTAAGAAATGCCTATGCCATCGAATATGATTGTATTGACGCCAGGCAGTTGAAGCCTTCTTTGGAATTTCGTGAAATAGAAGGACTTTTCAGCGGCGGACAGTTCAATGGAAGCAGCGGATATGAGGAAGCCGCCAGCCAGGGATTTGTGGCGGGCGTGAATGCGGCGATGCTTCTCCTGCAGAGGGAACCTCTTATAATGGACCGTTCGGAAAGCTATATTGGAGTTTTGATCGACGATCTGATTACGAAGGATAACAGAGAGCCTTACCGGATGATGACTTCCAGGGCGGAGTACCGCTTGCTTCTCAGGCAGGATAATGCGGATTTGAGGCTGAGAAAAAAAGGTTATGAAATAGGACTGGTGACGGAAGGGCAGTATCAGGCCCTTCTGCTCAAGGAAAAACAGATTAAACAAGAGGTAGAAAGGCTAAAAGCTGTAAAAATTGGCGCAAACAGCAAAATACAGGAGTTTTTGGAAAAAAACGGGTCTGCTCCTTTAAAAACCGCGGCAAGCCTTGCAGAGCTGATTTGCAGGCCTGAGCTTAATTATGACACAATTGCGGAAATTGATGAAGACCGGAAAGCTCTTCCAAGGGATGTAATAGAACAGGTGGAAATAGAGATCAAATATGAGGGATATATTTCACGCCAGCAAAGACAGGTAGAACAGTTTAAAAAGCTGGAAAAAAAGAAAATCCCTGAAACGCTGGACTATGATGAGGTTCCCTCCCTGAGACTGGAAGCAAGACAGAAGCTTAAATTATACCGGCCGGTCTCCGTAGGACAGGCTTCCAGGATTTCCGGTGTTACCCCCGCGGATGTTTCTGTTCTGCTCGTTTTTTTGGAGCATTATAGAAGGCAGTCAGAATCAATGAAACAAAAATAAAGGATTGTACAGGATGATTACAATTAGTGGCGACCGCAATAATACAGATATGGATACCCTTCATACCGGGCAGCTGGAAAAGGATGCCCGGACTATGGGAATTGAATTGGATAATGCTCAGATAGAAAAGCTCCTTACTTATTATAAGTTGCTGATAGAATGGAATCAGGTGATGAACCTGACTGCGATCACAGAATATGACGATGTGATGAAAAAGCATTTTGTCGACAGCCTTTCCCTGGTAAAGGTATTTGATGTAAAAAAATGCACTTCCGTTATTGATGTGGGAACAGGCGCGGGTTTTCCGGGATTAGTGTTGAAAATTGTCTTTCCTCACCTGCAGGTGACATTGCTCGATTCCCTGAATAAAAGAATCCAGTTTTTAAACGCGGTGATCGACCAACTGGATTTAAATGGGGTGAAAGCCATTCATGGGAGGGCGGAGGAGATTGCCAGGCAGGATGGATTTCGGGAAAGCTTCGATCTGTGCGTTTCCCGGGCTGTCGCAAATTTATCCACGTTATCGGAATATTGTCTTCCTTTTGTAAAGCAAGGAGGATATTTTATCAGCTATAAGTCTGAAAAGGCAGGGGAAGAGCTTCAGGAAGCAGAAACAGCGATCAAGGTCCTGGGAGGATGCGTGGATAAAAAAGCAGAATTTGTTTTGCCGGATTCAAAGATAAACAGGACCTTGATTGTCATAAAAAAAGCAAAGTCAACGCCGAAAAAGTTTCCACGCAGGGCAGGACTGCCCGGAAAAGAGCCTATCGGAAGCCTATAAAAACGTTTTTAAATGTTTCAGGACCATATTCGGGCGTTCCAAAAGAAGGAGCTGCCGGCTTCTCGCCACGAAGACGGATTCTATGGAAGGATTATAGTACACATAATTATCCATGATGGTATGATTGTTCTCCTTCCCATCGGCCGCTATAATTATGATGCTGTTATTGATTTCTTTTAGGGCGTGTATAATGTTTATATTCATATATCGACCAATGTAGCTGCTGTATGAATATTTTGCATGGTAACCGCCTATATGGGAGGCTTCCACATAAGCGGAAATATCGGCTTCTTCAATTTTTCCCGCGTCATAGAAATAATTTTCCGAAAAAAGCCTTGTAAAACTATTCTTATTGGTATAAAGATTATAAATAAATGTTCCAACGATTGGAAGATTTAAAATCAGCTTTTGCAGGCGGCTTTTCCTGGACGGAATCTGGCTCAATTGATACAAATCCTGCGGATTGATGGCGATTATCCTTTGAATAATATCGTTGTCATTATGACATGCCATGATTGCGACCGGAACACTTCCTCCGCTGGCAATAATATCTGTTTTGCGGGAAATCACATTTTTAATAAAATCGGTGATAAGCTGCACATAGAGATAATTGGTATAGGTAATCTCCGGCTTTTCTGATTTTCCAAAACCAATTAAATCCAGGCAATAAACCTCATGCGTGTTGGACAGCCCTGAGATTACCTTGCTGTATTCGTAAGAGGAGCTGCCGGGCGTCAGATCGTGCAGCAGCAAAAGAGGAGAGCCGGAACCGGTTTTTGTGTATCTGATTTTTCCAAAACGCCAGTTGTAGATTAAGTCTTTATTTTCCGGTGAAGAAAGAATATTTTGAAAAATGGCGTGGGAAAATTCCATTTTATTATACAGATATAAAGCTGCTGCAGTAATACCTGTGAGCATTGTGATAAATTTTAGTTTCCCGTTTATTTTTAAACTGTTCTTCATAAGGCCTCCATAATGGTCGGTTCAGATTATTGTATTTTTATTGTACATAATCCCCAATTTGCCGCCCTCATATTTCCCTTTGTTTTAAAATCTGGCTGATTGTTATATTATTACGATTTAGGTCTATTATATCGTATTAGATAGGAAAAGAAAAGCGGAAAAATATTAAATTAGTAAAATATTATGTACACCTATGCTTGTCTGTTTTTTATCTGTGTGTTATACTTGCCCTATGAAACCATGAATCTAAAAATGTTTCATGTGAAACATTTTTTAGAATCGGTAGAAAAATGTATGGGCGATCTGTAAAGGGGTGCAATAAATGATAAAAGTGTTGATTATAGATCCCTATCCTGTTACGAAAGAAGGAATAAAAAAGGTTATTTCCCAGCACACAAATTTTGAAATATGTCCGGATGTAACAACGCGGGAAGAAAGTATGTTGTCTTTGCAGAAATACAAGCCCGACCTTATTATTATGGAAATAAATCTCCGAAAAACAGAAGTGAAGGAGTTTATTCGGAACATAAGAAATACGAACAAAAATGTTAAAATTGCGTTATATTCCTTTTACGATAATGAGAACATTATTTCTCAGCTATTGGATGCCGGAGCAAACGGTTATATCAGTAAATATTCTTCTGTAGAAGATTTTATAAAGGGAATCAGCCAGATTTTAAAACAAAAAAGATATATTCAGGAACCATTTTCAAGCCGGGTAAGATTCGATGCCGTACAGAAAAAGAATGAAAGGGTAAAATTAAATTCTCTGACAAAAAGGGAGATGGATATTTTATTGTTGGTGTCACAAGGCTTGTCAAATAAGGAAATTGCAATCACACTTAATATTACAGAGCGGACTGTGAAAAATCACATGTCCAATATATTCAAGAAAATTGAAGTTGTCGATCGGACTCAGGCCGCAGTATATGCGATAAAAAATAATCTTGTCAGAGTATAGAATGGTCTTAGAAACAATGGGGCGGTGCCTAAAAAAATGTTTCACATGAAACATTTTTTGTCAGTTTGGATATAGCTATATATCATTTCTAATGTTATAATGTAGCTTATCGGAAGGAAATAAAACGGCCGCGAAGCGGACATTTGATTTCACCCGATAAGCTAACGAATGACCGTAAGGTCATGAGTATGATAATAGAGTTTACCAAAAAGACCTGATCATAAATTTATTGGACGAAAGGTGTTTTTATGGGTAAAGCAATTGCAATCGCAAATCAAAAGGGCGGGGTGGGCAAGACAACGACGGCTATCAATTTATCATCCTGCCTCGCTGCAAAAGGGAAAAAGGTCATGGTGGTAGATACGGATCCGCAGGGAAATACAACCAGCGGGTTTGGCGTAGAAAAAAATGACCTGGATAATACCATATATGAGTTAATGCTTGGGGAGTGCAGCGTCAAGGATTGTCTCATTTCAGACGTGATCCCAAATGTTTCCCTTGTACCGTCAAATGTTAATCTGTCAGCAGCGGAAATAGAATTGATCGGCATCAATAAAAAAGAGTATATTCTGAGGGACGAAGTAGATTATGTAAAGGAACAATATGATTTTATCATTATTGATTGTCCTCCGTCGTTAAATATGCTTACGATCAATGCCCTGACAACAGCGGATACGGTACTTGTTCCAATACAGTGTGAGTATTATGCGCTGGAGGGATTGAGCCAGCTCATCCATACGATCAATCTGGTTAAGGCCAGATTGAATCCAAAGTTAAAGATGGAAGGCGTTGTATTTACAATGTATGACGCCAGGACAAATCTTTCCATGCAGGTAGTGGAAAATGTGAAGGATAATCTTTCACAGTACATATATAAAACAATCATCCCAAGAAATATCCGGCTGGCGGAAGCACCCAGTTATGGACTGCCGATTAATTTATATGATGCAAAATCGACGGGTGCGGAGGCTTATATGTTATTAGCGGATGAAGTGATAGCAAATGCGTAAGGAAGGAATTAAGATATGGCAGCGAGAGGATTAGGAAAAGGCCTTGGGAAGGGTCTGGATACTTTGATTCCCCCCAGTAATCAGACGGCGGAGAAGCAGGAAACGAATGGTACGGATCATAAGGACAGCTCTGTTCTTGTAAGAATTACTAAGGTTGAGCCAAACAGGGAGCAGCCGCGCAAGCATTTTGATGAAGAGTCCCTGCAGGAGCTTGCTGATTCCATTAAACAGTTTGGCTTGCTTCAGCCTATTTTGGTACAGGATAAAAAGAGCCATTATGAAATCATTGCCGGAGAGAGAAGATGGCGCGCGGCAAAGTTGGCAGGTTTAAAGGAGGTTCCTGTCCTTATTAAAAATTATTCCAGTCAGGAGCTGGTGGAAATATCCCTGATTGAGAATATCCAGAGACAGGATCTGAATCCAATTGAAGAAGCCCTGGCTTATAAGAGGCTCCTGACCGAATTTGACCTGAAGCAGGAAGAGGTGGCGGAAAGAGTTTCCAAAAGCCGTACCGCGGTGACCAACTCCCTGCGCCTTTTGAAGCTTTGCGACAAGGTACAGCAGATGCTGATCGACGATATGATCACCACAGGACACGCCAGGGCGTTGATCATGCTTGAAGACCCGGAAGAACAGTATTTTATCGCGCAGAAGATTTACAATGAGAAGCTGAGTGTCCGGGATGTGGAAAAGCTGATGAAAAATCTTCATAAGGAAGAAAAATCTTCCAAAAAGGAAGAAAATCATGCTCTGCAGGCAATTTATCAGGATATTGGGGAAAAATTAAAGAGAAGGCTTGGTACGAAGGTTACAGTTACGCCGAAGGGAAAAGGTTCCGGAAGGATTGAAATAGAATTTTACAGTCATGAGGACCTGGAAAGGCTGATGGAGCTGTTCGGACAGGAATAGAAGGTACTGAAGGACGCAATAAAAATTGGATACGATAGCGGAAAGCGAGGGAACGAATGACGAATAGTACAAATAATTTGCTTTTCTTCGGGGTAGAGATCATTGACATTAGTCTAATCATGATTATAATGGGTATATGCCTGTTGCTGTTATTGATTCTGGTCATCGTCATGATGGTAAATATCAGAAGGATGAAAAGAAGGATAGACAGCTTTACCTCCGGCAGCAACGGGAAAAGCCTGGAACAGGATATTATTTCGATTATTGAGGATAATAAATTTTTAAGGATCCAGGAAGAACAGAATAATACGCTCATTCAGGAGCTGTTGAAAAGACAGGAAAGCTGCTTTCAGAAAATGGGACTTGTAAAATATGACGCTTTTCATCAAATGGGAGGACAGCTCAGTTTCAGCTTATGCCTGCTGGATGAGAATAACAATGGGTTTATAATCAATTCCGTACACAGTACAGAAGGCTGCTATTCCTATACAAAGGAGATCAAAGCCGGGGCGTGTTCCCTTGATTTGGGCGATGAAGAAGCAGAGGCGTTGGAGATCGCCCTGAGCAATATGTAAAAAATATATAGAAAGAGGAAAAGTGATGATCGACATAAAATTTTTGCGGGAAAATCCGGAAGCGGTAAAGGAAAATATCAGAAAGAAGTTCCAGGACGCAAAATTACCCATGGTGGACGAAGTAATAGAGCTGGATGCGGATGCGAGAAGGACACAGCAGGAGGCGGATGAGCTGCGCGCCAGAAGAAATAAGATTTCCAAAGAAATCGGTAAGCTGATGGCGCAGGGGAAAAAAGAAGAGGCTGAGGCCTTGAAGGCCGAGGTCGCTGCAGGGGCGAAGCGTCTTGCCGAGCTGGAGGAAAAGGAGACGCAGCTGCAGGAAAAAATTACAAAAATTATGATGGTGATCCCCAATATCATTGACCCCAGTGTGCCGATCGGTAAGGACGACAGCGAGAACGTGGAGGTTACCAGGTATGGGGAGCCGGTAGTGCCGGATTTTGAAATTCCCTATCACACTGAAATAATGGAACGCTTTAACGGAATTGACCTGGACAGTGCGGGAAGGGTTGCGGGCAACGGCTTTTATTACCTGATGGGGGATATTGCCAGGCTGCATTCCGCGGTTATCGCCTACGCAAGGGATTTCATGATCAACCGCGGCTTCACCTATTGCGTACCGCCCTTTATGATCCGGAGCAATGTTGTGACGGGCGTGATGAGCTTTGCTGAAATGGACGCCATGATGTATAAGATTGAAGGTGAGGATTTATACCTGATCGGTACCTCTGAGCATTCCATGATCGGAAAGTTTATCGATACCATCATTCCTGAAGAGCAGCTTCCGAAGACGCTGACCTCTTATTCCCCCTGCTTCCGCAAGGAAAAGGGCGCCCATGGCATTGAGGAGAGGGGCGTTTACCGTATCCACCAGTTTGAAAAGCAGGAGATGATCGTTGTCTGCAAGCCGGAAGAGTCGCCGATGTGGTTCGATAAGCTGTGGCAGAATACGGTGGATTTGTTCCGCTCCATGGATATTCCTGTCAGAACCTTGGAGTGCTGCTCCGGCGACCTTGCCGATTTAAAGGTGAAATCCTATGATGTGGAGGCTTGGTCCCCCAGACAGAAGAAATATTTTGAAGTGGGAAGCTGCTCCAACTTAGGGGACGCGCAGGCGAGAAGATTAAAAATCCGTATTAACGGGGAAAAAGGAAAATACTTTGCGCATACATTAAATAATACAGTGGTTGCGCCGCCCAGAATGCTGATCGCCTTCTTGGAAAATAATCTGCAGGCGGACGGCAGCGTGCGCATCCCTGAGGTGCTCAGGCCTTATATGGGCGGACAGGAATATCTGAAATAGGATCATTATGTAAAATTTAGTTATGTAAACCACAAAGCGGAAGAGGAAAGAAGGTGAAATTTTTGCATAAGTATATGAGGGCCATAGGCTTTAGCGAATATACAGACCGTAAGCGGCTGAAGGATCTGCTGACGGATGTCATTGTAAATTCTGATGAACGGGCTTATACCATGAATCAGGAGGAAATTCTTCTGGGAGAATTCTGCAAAAATTTTGCCGGAAGAATGGGAATCGCCGTCTGCGGAGAATTTGACGAAGAAGATCGTTTTATTTATGAGTATTATTATCCGTATCTCAGGGGAACGGATATCACCACGGCAGAAGATGTGTCTGTGGAAAGGCACGCCGCTAAGGAATCATATGCGGGGGTCTGCGATGATGTTAAGGTGGGTATTTCCCTGATTTTTTACCTACAGAATATGATTCCCTACGTCAAGGCCCAGGCGAACGGCCAGCTCCCCATCCGGGGCACAACAGTCACTCTGACAGGGCTGTCGCTGGAAGGGGTGGTCATGTTCCCAATCATGAAGGATGAAGAGCAAAAGCAGCGTGTCAAGCGGGAGTCCGCTAACAGGAACAATCTCCTTGCGGCGGCGAGAAAGGGCGATGAGGATGCGATCGAGACGCTGACCCTGGAGGATATGGATATGTATACTACGATTTCCCGCAGGATACAGAGGGAGGATGTATTCAGCCTGGTAGATACATATTTTATGCCTTATGGCGTGGAATGTGACCAGTATTCGGTCCTTGGGGAAATCCTGGAGGTAGAGCTTCTAACCAACAGCGTCACCGGGGAAAAAATTTATTTATTAAAAATTTGCAGTAACGAGTTGACATTTGACGTTTGTATCAATATAATAGATTTGTTCGGTGAGCCGCAAGTCGGCCGCCGTTTCAAAGGGACGATATGGCTCCAAGGTCATATCAACTATCCTGATTAACTTCAATGAAGTGTCTGCGTAGCTCAGTTGGATAGAGCGACCGCCTCCTAAGCGGTAGGTCGGGTGTTCGAGTCACCTCGCGGACGTTTGGCAAAACACGCCGCAAGCGGATTGAATCGGGAGCATCAATGTCGTTTCATACAATGCGACTTTATATAACTGGATCATATCCCCGAAGCAATCTTGCGGCAGATTAAAATGGATAGGGCAAAATGGGTGTGACGGTTTTATCTCGCTCTCCTGTCCTCTTCATTCAGAATTTTCATAAACTCTTCACCTGTGATCGTTTCATGCTCATACAGGTATTTTGCCAGTTCGTCCAGTTTCTCCCTGTTTTCCATCAGGATTTCCGCTGCTTTCTCGTGCTGTTTTTTCACCAGTTCTACGACCTGCCGGTCGATCTGCGCCTGCGTTTCGGCGGCACAGGCGAGCGTGGTATCCCCACCGAGATATTGCCCGGTCACGTTTTCCATCGCTACCATATCAAAGTCTTTGCTCATGCCGAACCGTGTGATCATGGCGCGGGCCAGCTTGGTGGCCTGCTCGATATCGTTGGAAGCGCCCGTGGTCGGATTGCTGAAAACAAGTTCCTCCGCCGCCCGGCCGCCGGTAAGAGTGGAAATCTTGTTTTCGATTTCCTCTTTGCTCATCAGATAATGGTTGCCTTCATCCACCTGCATGGTATATCCCAAAGCGCCAGAAGTGCGGGGAATGATCGTAATTTTTTGAACGGGTGCGGAATTGCTTTGCTTGGCAGCCACCAGCGCGTGACCGATCTCATGATAGGAGACGATCATTTTTTCCTTATCGGTCAGGATCGCATTCTTCTTCTGATAACCGGCGATTACGACCTCAATGCTTTCTTCCAGATCGCTTTGGGTCGCTGCTTTTCTGCCTGCCCGGACGGCGCGCAGAGCGGCTTCGTTTACGATATTGGCAAGCTCCGCGCCGGAAGCGCCGGAGGCCATGCGCGCCACCTTCAGGAAATCAACGTCAGGGGCGATTTTTACTTTTTTGGCATGGACCTTCAAAATGGCTTCCCGGCCTTTCAGGTCAGGCAGTTCCACGGGAACACGGCGGTCGAAACGGCCGGGTCTTGTGAGAGCCGGATCGAGCGCTTCGGGGCGGTTGGTCGCCGCCAAAATCATGACGCCGCTGTT
>CANPYG010000029.1 GCA_947588205.1 uncultured Acetatifactor sp.
TATCCTGTCAGGCGCTGGAAACGGAGCCCCTTTACAGCTCTTACATTATGGGGAGAATGGCTTACGCCGCCATGGAGGGGGGCGCCGTCGGAATACGCGCCAATACGCCCCAGGACATTGTGGAGATCAAAAGGAATGTTACCCTCCCGGTCATCGGTTTGTATAAAGCCGTTTATGAGGATTCGGAAATCTATATTACGCCCACCATGCGGGAGGTGGATGCGCTGATGGAAGCGGAGCCTGAAATCATTGCCATGGATGCAACGGACAGGTTAAGACCGCAGGGGCAGACCCTGGAAGATTTTTTTACACAGGTGAAGGAGAAGTATCCCGGGATGCTGTTTATGGCTGACTGCGCAACCTATGAGGATGCAGTCCGCGCCCAGGAGCTGGGATTTGATTTCGCGGGAACGACGCTTCGCGGATACACAAAGGGTACAGAAGGGATAGCGATCCCCGATTACGGTCTGCTGGAAAAAATGTGCGCGTCCCTGCGGATCCCGGTTATTGCGGAGGGCGGCATCTGGGAAAGGGATCAGCTGAAGAAGGTCTTTGCCTGCGGGATACATGCGGCGGTAATCGGAACGGCGATCACCCGTCCCAGGGACATTACCCGCCGTTTCGTGAAGGCTATTCAGGAAATGTGATTTTCTCTGCCCCGGAGAGGGAAACGAACGTGGAGGATACAGGACCGGATTGGACAGATTTTTATCTGGGAAAAGAAAAGCTGTGAGGAGGATGGACAAAATGAGCCGAATTGAAAAATATCAGGGAATTATTCCGGCATTTTATGCCTGCTATGAGGAGGATGGAAGAGTCAGTCAGGCAAGGACCAGGGAATTGACCAGGCACTTGCTCGCCAAGGGAGTAAAGGGCGTGTATGTCTGCGGATCTTCAGGGGAGTGCATCTATCAGGACAAGGAGGAACGCAAACTCACGCTGGAAACCGTGATGGAAGAAGCCGCCGGGAAAATGACGGTGATCGCGCATGTGGGCTGCAATAATACGAGGGACAGCAAAGAGCTTGCCGCCCATGCCCAGTCTCTCCATGTGGATGCCATCGCTTCGATTCCGCCTATTTATTTTCACCTGCCGGAGCACGCCATTGCGGAGTACTGGAACGATATTTCCGGGGCAGCGCCGGATACGGACTTTATCATTTACAACATCCCCCAGCTCGCGGGAACGAGGCTTACCCTGCCCCTTTATCGGAAGATGCTTGAGAATCCCAGGGTGGCAGGCGTAAAAAACTCATCTGAGTCCGCCCAGGATATTCAGATGTTCAAGGATGCCGGCGGAGAGGACCATGTGGTGTTCAACGGGCCGGACGAGCAGCTGGTGAGCGGCCTTGCGATCGGTGCGGACGGCGGGATCGGCGGCACCTACGGCGTGATGCCTGAAATTTATCTGGCAATTTTTGACGCCATGAAGAGGGGCGACGTACAGAAGGCGAAGGAACTCCAGAACGACGCCTGCAGGATCATTTATGCCCTTTGCGCATGTCATGGCAACCTGTATGCGGTGATGAAGAAGGTTATGGAGCTCAGGGAGGGCGTCCTCCTGGGAGGCGTCAGGAGACCTTTGCCCGACATCATCCCCGAGGATATGCCTCAGATAAAAAAATGTATAAAAATGATTGACGAAACCATATTAAAGCTAGTATAATAAGTTATCTAAAGTTAAGGAAGCGGGTTTATCTGTTTTTAATATTTTCTGTGAGGGTAGTTCTTGCTTTTTGTCGGATTGTTGACTTTTGAATAATGGATTTCCTGTAAGAAAGCAGTTTTTTTACATTTGTTTTTCAACGATCTGTCCTTTTTTCTTTACCATGATTTGCTTTTATTAATTCTTTGTTGCTGCAGCAGAATGCCGTTAGTGTTTTGCTGGACTTTTTCATTGCATAAAGGAAGACTATATCGAGGAGGAAGAATATATGATCTTACTGCCATTGCCCAAAATGGTAAAGGAAATGGAAGGCAGCCTTATGCTGGGAGGGAATACCATGATCGTGATGGGGTTTTCCTGTCCCGTTGGGGCATATGTTTATGCCGATATGCTGAAAGAGGAATTGAGCAGATGGGCAGGGCTGCATATTCCGGTTTCCCGTGGGAAAGCGAAGAAGGGGGACATTGTTTTTAAGCTGGATACCGCCCTGGGGAAGGACCGGTACCGCCTTACAATCGATGAGGAGGGCGTGGGCCTAACGGGCGGAAGCCTGAATGCCCTGGGGTGGAGCGTACAGACTCTGCGCCAGATCGTGCGGCAGAGCGCGGGCTTACTGCCTTATATTGCAATATGGGATGAGCCGGATCTTAAGAACAGGGGTTTCTATCACGATGTGACGAGGGGGCGCATCCAGACGATGGAGAATCTGAAGAAGCTGGCTGATACCATGGCGTTTTATAAAATGACCGAGCTGCAGCTCTATGTGGAGCACACCTACCTGTTCCGCGATATCCCGGAGCTGTGGAGGCATGAGACTCCGCTGACGGCGGAAGAGATATTGGAACTGGACCAGTACTGTTATGAAAGGGGAATTGAGCTGGTTCCTTCGCTGGCGAGCTTCGGACATTTGTGCAATCTGCTGAGCACCAGGACCTATGCGGATCTGTGCGAACTGCCGGACAGTGTCGGAAAGCCGTTTTCCTTCTTTGGCAGAATGGAGCACCATACCATCAATGTCTCGGATCCCCGTTCCATGGAGTTGATCAAACAGCTGATCGGAGAATACATGCAGCTGTTCCGCACGAACAAATTTAATATCTGCGCAGATGAGACCTTTGATCTTGGAAACGGGAGGAGCAAGGCGCTTGCGGAAGAGAAAGGAAAGGGAAATCTCTATGTTGAATTCATTTCCGGCCTGTTTGATTTCCTGATCCAGAATGGAAAGCAGCCCATGTTCTGGGGGGATATCATCTGTGGTTATCCGGCGCTCCTTAAGAAGCTGCCGAAGAACATTATCTGCCTGAACTGGGGGTATGGCGAGGAGCAGAGGGATACGGAGACCAGGATCCTTCACGATGCGGGGGCGACGCAGTATATCTGTCCGGGCACCCGCGGCTGGAATAACTGGGTAAATGATATCTACAATGGCTATCGCAATATCACCAGGATGTGCGGCTTTGGAAGGAAGTACGGCGCCATCGGCGTCCTGAACACGGACTGGGGTGACTTCGGTCATATCAACCATCCGGTATTTTCTATCCCCGGGCTCATTTACGGAGCGGTATTCTCCTGGGGCGATGCGGATCTGGATTTTGAAGAACTGAACCGTCAGATTTCGATTTTGGAATTCGGTGATCCGACAGGGCAGCTGGTGGGATTGTTGTCCAGGATCAATCAGGAGACGGTATTCAGCTGGCACAATGTGGTATCCTTCAAGGAGTGGACCCAGAGGGGAAAAGTGCAGGATGAGATTCTGGCGCGCTTCCGTCAGGAGGATATGTCAAGGGTGCCTGCAGCAAATGAACGCCTGGATGGGCTGGAGGAGGATCTGCGAAGGCTCAGCCGGGGCATGGACAGCGGCAGCCGCGGAATCGTTGCCGTTGCGCATTCGGCGATGCTTGCCATCCGGACCTGGAACGAGGTCGGCTGGTATCTGTCCGGGATTTACAGCGGTATGTTGTATCTGGAAAGTGAAAAGAATGGTATGGAGCTTGCGGCAGACCTGGAGAACTGTCTGCGCTTCTACCAGGAAATCTGGAGGGAAAACAGTAAGGAGGGTGACCTGCCAAGAATATCGGATGTATTTTATTGGTACGCTGATCTGCTGCGGGATGATTACCGAAAGATACACGGTATGAAGCAACAAATTTAATGATTTAAAATGACCAGACTGAGAATGAGGGGGCATTATTCATAAGACCTGACTGAATCAATAGTTTAATATGTTGCCGCAAGATATTGCATTTTAACTTTTTATATGTTAAGATACGATTATTTGAAACGGGCAAAGGAAAGAGGAAAACTATGAACAAAGTGACTATGCAGGATATCGCGGATGCTTTGGGCATATCGCGGGTAACGGTATGGAAGGTCTTCAATAATCACTCAGGAGTATCGGCACCTCTACGAGACAGCGTGTTTGACAAGGCAAGAGAGTTAGGCTATACCAGGGGTATTCAGGAACCTGCCCATACTGAAGTTGAAAAAAACGTATCTTTGATCGTGTCCAGACCGGATTCTTCTTCCTTCTGGACGAGTATCATTCACAGAATGGCACAGGAATTGTCATTCCATAATGTAAATTTAATGTATACTTATATGCCTTCCAGCTACTCTGATAAGTTCCGTATGCCCTCAGTCCTCTCAAACAATGCGGTTCAGGGAGCCATTGTGCTGAATGTCTATGACGAGAAGCTGCTGCATATGGTCAATAAGCTCGACATCCCGAAGGTTTTTCTGGATGTTGTGCCCCAGATTGATCCATTGCGCCTGAATGGCGACCTTATTCTGATCGAAGGCTATAACAGTATGTACAGGATTACGGAGTCGGTTTTGCAAAAAGGATTGACCAGAATCGGTTTCGTGGGAGATATTTATTACGCTAAGACCAACTTGGACCGTTATGAAGGCTTCTGCCGGTGTATGAAAGACCATGGCCTTTCGGTGGATGAAAAGCTTTGCCTGACCAACCATATGGGTATTTTCTCATATTATCAGGAGATCAGCAGATTTTTGGATTCTCTGCAGGAGCTGCCGGAAGCGTTCATTTGCGCCAGCGATTATATTGCGCATCACCTTCAGGTTTATTTCTCGGAGAACCAACACCGCATACCCGATGGAATCGTGGTGACCGGGTATGACGGCAGCAAGGAGTACAGCAATATTGACGGAATTATTACAACTGCCGCCGTGAAGCTGGATATGCTGGGCAAGAGGCTTTCCATGCAGATCCTTTACCGCATGGAACACGCGGAGGCGCCTTTTGAACAGACTCTGATCCACCCCTCCATCCTGTACCGGGATTCGGTTTTGTATGGATGAGGGAAGAATCGGATGGATGATGGAATCGAATGGATGATGGAATGAAGAATGTTTACAGGGGAAATATGTGGAAAAGGGCGAAGAATGAAGAGTTCTTCGCCCTTTCAATGCTATAGGATCATGCAAGCGCGGTATTATCAACCGTCATTCATTATGCGCGGAACATTACGCAGGAAAAACCGCAGTCCTGCCATCCGAGAAGATTGCCAGCAGGCTTTTCCCATCCTCGGCCGGACAGGTGATCTCAAAGGTGTGGGCAGTGAGGGTCAGATCATAAGCCAGATCGCGTACTGCCTTATTTGCCTCACAAGGGCTGATGCGCGCAAGAATTTCATACAGGTCTTCCAGCTTATCCGCGTAGCCCCCGTTTTCATCCAGGTATGCCTGCTGGGCATAGTAGAGTTTGCGCAGCTCCCATTTCCGGTATTCGTTCTCCGGAATCCGCAAATCGGCTCCTTCCCCGTTTTCCCCCGTAAAGAAGACAAATGCCCAGAGCTCAGGGTAATGGATATTGACCACGCCGGTGGGGGCCCACACCCAGTTATCCTCGGGCAGAGGGGTATCGGTGCCGGGCCTTAAGCGCTTTTTAAAGCCTCCGTCCACAACGTCTACCTTCCACTGAACCCTGGAGAAATTCACACGGTAATATTCTCCGCAGACCGGAACTCTTTTCTCTTCGGAGCACTCCAAAAGTGTGGTGAAGGGAATCACTACTTCTACAGACCAGAACCTGTTTCCCCCTGCGGGCTGGTTCAGCTTACCGTCGATATGTACGGCGCTGCGAAGCCCCTTGAGCTCCAGCCCGTTGACAGGCTTGCCTCCGTCGCGGTATGCTTTGGTGAGCAGCAGATCCCAGGTGGTGCCCAAGGCGTTCATCTCGTACTCCACATAGACTTGGGTGTCGGAATCGGGATCAATAAAAATCTCAAAATCATTGTCGCGGAAAATCACATCGTCGTGTTCTGTCACGGCCGCCCAGATCTCATCCCCCTCCAGGACGGCTCCGATATACAGGTTCTCCCGGTCCCAGGCCATCTTGGCGCGGGTGCGGAAACGGGGAACGGGACGGATGTCGCCCTCTATGTCCGGAAAAGCGTCTGTGAAAGGGATGTCCTTCCAGAAGTCCTTGTCCAGACTGCCGTCCAGGGTGAAGGGCTTTGGATTGAAGCGGCAGGCGTAAATGGGCGGCGCGAAAGGAACCGCCGGTACAGGTATGCGTAGTTGACTCATAATAAAATCCTTTCTGAAAATTGTCGGTTTCACTGCATATGCGGCCAGCGCCCATGAGAAGCGCTGGGCTTGGGATGATTATAACATTTGCGCAGGGGAAAGTAAATCAATTTATTTGCATTTTGGTGGCGGTTATAGTATACTTTGTCACAGTTCACTCGTCCGCCAGGCGAATCTATTCGGCTTGGGTGCGGAGTGAACTGTAACTATACTTTCACTATATTGGAGGTTTCTATGGAGCTGAATGAGAATCAGGAACTGATTGCGCAGTACAGGGAGCGTGCGAAGGCCCTTGTGGCACAGATGAGTCTGGAAGAGAAGGTGGAGCAGACGGTTTATTACGCTCCCGCCATTGAAAGGCTGGGGATTAAAGCATATAACTGGTGGAACGAAGCGCTGCACGGCGTGGCCCGGGCCGGGATCGCCACGGTGTTCCCGCAGTCGATCGGTCTCGCCGCCACCTTTGATGAAGAATTGATCGAGAAGGTGGCAGACGCCATTTCCACGGAGGCGCGGGGTAAATTCAATATGCAGCAGGCCCAGGGCGACATCGGCATTTACAAGGGTCTGACCTTCTGGTCCCCCAATGTGAATATTTTCCGCGATCCCAGATGGGGCAGGGGGCATGAGACCTTCGGCGAAGATCCGTACCTGACTTCCCGCATGGGCGTGGGTTTTGTGAAAGGCATCCAGGGACATGATGGCCATTATCTCAAGGCGGCGGCCTGTGCCAAGCATGTCGCTGTACACAGCGGGCCGGAGGGAATCCGCCACAGCTTTGACGCCGTGGTGGGAAAACAGGATCTGTATGAGACCTATCTTCCTGCGTTTAAGGCGTGTATCCAGGAGGGACATGTGGAGGCGGTAATGGGGGCGTATAATCGCATCAACGGCGTGCCCTGCTGTGCCAATAAGGAGCTGCTTGAAGATGTGTTTCGGGGCCAATGGGGTTTCCAGGGCCATGTGGTTAGCGACTGCGGCGCTATCCAGGATTTCCATGAAGGGCATCATGTTACGGATACGCCGGAGGAATCCGCCGCGATGGCCATGAACAACGGCTGCGATCTAAACTGCGGTCACATGTTCCATTTCCTGAAGCAGGCCGTCCGGGACGGTATGGTGGAGGAGAGCCGTGTGGATGAAGCGTTGGTGGCATTGTTCACCACCCGCATGAAATTGGGCGTGCTGGATGAAAAAGGAGAAAATCCTTACGACAGGATCCCGTACAGTGTAGTGGACAGCGCACCCATGCAGAAGTTAAACAGAGAAGTGGCGGCGAAGTGCGTTGTGCTTTTGAAAAATGAAGGCAATCTCCTGCCCCTGGATAAGAAGTCCATAAAAACCATCGGCGTCATTGGACCCAACGCCAACAGCAGAAGGGCGCTGGTGGGCAACTATGAAGGAACCGCGTCCCGATACTGGACGGTGCTGGAGGGCATCCAGGAATATCTTGGGGAGGATGTCCGGGTGCTTGCCTCGGAGGGCTGTCACCTCTACCATGACAGGCTGGAGGGCTGTGCGGAAAAGGGCGACCGCTTCTCGGAGGTGCGCGGCGTCTGTGACCTGAGCGATGTGGTAGTGGTCTGCCTGGGGCTGGATGCCGGCCTGGAAGGAGAACAGGGAGACGCCAACAATGAATATGGAAGCGGCGATAAGCCTGATCTGAACCTGCCCGGACTGCAGCAGGAGGTGCTGGAGACAGCCTGCGCTTCTGGCAAGCCCGTAATCCTGGTATTGCTTTCAGGGAGCGCCCTGGCGGTGAACTGGGCGGATGAGCATGTGCCTGCCATTATCCAGGGCTGGTATCCGGGCGCCCAGGGAGGACTTGCGATCGCGCAGCTTTTGTTTGGGGAGCGCTGCCCGGAGGGAAAACTGCCTGTGACATTCTACCGGACTGTGGAGGAACTGCCGGATTTCACGGATTACAGTATGAAGGGCAGGACATACCGGTATATGCAGAATGAGGCGCTCTATCCCTTTGGATATGGACTTTCCTACACCAGCTTTTCCTATGACAATGTGCGGCTTGATACGGACACCGTGACGGAAAAAGGCATAAATGTGAGCGCTGCGGTAGAAAATACAGGCCGTATGTCCGGTGGTGAAACCGTTCAGGTTTATGTGAAGATCTGCAGGGAAGGCGCGCCTAATTATCAGCTAAAAGGGATTAAAAAAGTCCATCTTGCCCCCGGGGAGCGTAAGGAAGTAAAAATTCATCTTCCGAAGGAGGCGTTTGGGCTTTATGATGAGGACGGCAGGCTGTGTTTCCATGAAGGAAAGGCCCAGGTCATAATCGGGGGACAGGCGCCTGACCCGCGCAGCGAGAAGCTGACCGGCAGGAAGGATACCCGGCTGGAGGTAACAATGCCGGCGGAATCCCGCGCAGATGGGCGTGCAGGTGTATTGTATGATATGCCGGAAAAATTGTGAAATAGTCACCATCCCCTATTTTGACTGATATATAAAAAGTAAATTCTTTAAATGTTTTATGCAGGGATTTGTATAATCAGTGCATACTTCCCATGGAAAAGTTAAAAAATATTAACGCATTGGATGATTTGCGGGCTACAAATGTAAATTCCGCCGGTGGAATTAAGGAAAATTTGTTGCCCACAAATTTTTTGTTAAAAAATGTTAACATGAAAATATGACCAAAGTTAAAAGACGCGATGGGTATTATTAACGAAAAATGAAAATAAAATAAAAAAATAATTGACAAATTGCTCAAATAAGTATATAGTTAATATGCTCGCATCCCGTGAGCTTTGTTCATGTTTGAAATGCGTCATTAATTGTTGGCAATTACATATCAAATACATACCAAAAACGGTTTTTTGACAGGATTCATGAGGGATGCTATTTGTAAAAAGGTAACAACAGCGGCTCTGGGGGAGCAGGCGCCGTTGATGTTATAAATATGCGCGGAAGCGCACAATAAAAAAAGGAGGATAAAAATGAAGAAAAAGTCAATCATGAAGTTTTGCGCTGTCGCTTTGACAGTTGCAATGATGGCTACAATGGTTGCTTGCGGTGGGAATGACGATGGCTCATCCACACCCAGCTCCAGTACGCCCAGCTCCAGCACACCTTCCTCAACGCCTGAGGAAACTACTCCCTCTACCGAAGAAGGAGAAACCTATGATTTCGGCGGCCAGGAACTGAAGGTTTGGGGCGCATACTGGGGCAACCTGAATCCCGAATCCAGCGATTATGCGAAGTATTCCGATATCGCAAAGACTGTTGAAGAGAAGTACAACGTAAAGTTTGTATATTCCGAACCGGACGGCTATGACGGATACAATCTGCATGAGCTTATCATTGCCGGTATCACCAACGGCAACGGCGTTCTGGACATCGCTGGTATCGATCCTGTTGGTCTGAGCGCTCTGATCGCAGGCGGTTATCTTGCGGATATCACAGATTCTTATGAGCAGTTAGAGCTTGGTTCCCTTTATACCGAGGCTGCTACCTGGCAGGGCCATGTATATGGATTTACCCATGACAATATCGGTGATACCCATATGCTGATTTACAGCCGTGATTATCTGAATGATATCGGTATGGAAGAGACCCCTACTGACAAGTTCATGAAGGGTGAGTGGGACTATGACAGCTTTAAGGCTTATCTGACCGAGATGAAGGCTAAGCTTCCTGATGGCATTTATCCGATTGGTCAGCATTATTTCCAGTGGATCTCCATGGCAGGCGCTGCTAACGGCGTAATCGACATTGATTCCGATGGCAACATCAATTTTGATGATGAGCACTACATCGAGGCTATGGAGCTTTATGTAGATCTTCAGAATCTGGGCCTGGCTGAGCCCATGGTTCCTACTGACAATGGCGACGGAACCTATTCTTCTTCCTTCACCACTGGTACGGATGCGATCGCTCATGGCGGTCAGGGCACCTATGTTATGACCTGCGTTGAGCTGTGGCAGTTAAGCGGTATGGCTGACAGCATCGGTCAGTTCGGTATTGTGCCTTGGCCTTGGGGCAGCAATGTTACCATCGGACAGAGCGGCACAAAGGGCGACTATAAGACCCTGGATGACAATTACAAGACTGCACACCTTTACTGGACTCCCACCGTTGTTATGAGTGATGCAGCAGCAAGAACCGGCATTGACAATGCAACCCTGTTTAAGATCGCCCTTGATTACTATGAGGCATGCGATCCTGTCAGATTTGCAGCATATCATGAGGCATATCAGGCAGAGCAGAGCGGACAGCAGCCTGTAATCGGCTTTGAAGCAGGCACTGCAAGAAACTTCTGCACAGAGGATGATATTGAAGTATACGACTGGATGCATACCAGGGTAGAGTACAGCTGGTCTAAGCCTATGAACGACGGCGGCTATGTAAACACTTGGGAGCTTGCAAAGAGAAGCATCGCTGTTAAGCTGGATGCGAGGGCCCAGGCTGAGAGCTACAAGCAGGAAGGCCTTGCGGCTTTGAGGGATGCAAAGCTGATCCAGTAGTAAGAACGGAACTGTTATAAATGAAGTATGACTTTTGACGCTGTGTGGCTGTGGTTCTATGAAAGTAGACTGCAGTCACATAGTGTTAGGAAACGGAAGGGCTGATGGGGTGAAAAAGAAGAAGGATAAGACCCGCATTCGCAATATTGCTATTCTGATTGCGCTCGTGATCGTAGCAGTTGTGGCATACAATATCGCTTCCAGAGACGATGACGCGGAAACCAGGGAAATGGTGCTCGCAAAGTATCTGAGCTATGAGGATCTGAATGCCGTTACCTACGAGGATTACCTGTCGCAATTTGGCAAAGCATATGTGGATGATACGGCAGATATTATTACATTGAAAGCTTCTGATTATTCAGATGCGGACATGAATGGTCTGACGGAGACGAATGGCGTTGTCTGGACACAGGGCGAAGGCTCCATTACTTACGATTTTAATGTAAAGGAGGCTGGTCTGTACTATATTCAGCTTACATATTATCCGGATACGACCAGCACGCAAAGCATACTGCGCAATGTTTATATCAATGGGAAATTGCCGTTTGATGCTTGCGAGGATATTACGATCAACCGCCTGTGGGTGGACGATAACAAGAATTGGCTGATGAATACCAATGGCAACCAGGCGGCCCCTACCCAGGTACAGGAAGAAGGACCTGCGGTTGCATATATTAATTCTGCGGACTATGATACCATAGGAAGCTATATGTTCTATTTTGACAAGGGAAGCAACAAGGTGACGCTGGAATCCGCACAGGCGGCTTTGGGCATCAGTGAGATTGCATTGGTTCCTGCGTCGGAGCCCCTTTCTTACAGGGAATATTATGAGTATTATGCGGACGAGATGGACGCTGAGATCATGGGCGCCAACAGCATTCAGGGCGGCGCGATTTATATCCAGGCGGAAGACACCCTGGTGAAGTCCAGTTCTTCCCTCTCTCCGAATAACGACCGTACTTCCGTGGCTACCCAGCCGTATCATGCCACCTATATTATCTATAATACGATCGGTGGTTCCAACTGGGCGACTGCAGGACAGACGCTGACCTGGAGCGTGGATGCCCCTCGTGCCGGTCTGTATAGGATTGCGGTCCGTTTCAAGCAATACCTGAACAGAGGATTTTATTCTGCCCGCTATCTGACAATTAATGGCAGGCTGCCATTTGAAGAAGCGGCTCAGATTGAATTTAATTACGCGCCTGACTGGCAGATCTCTTATCTGGGGGATGAGAGCGGGGATTATTATTTCTACCTTGAAGAAGGCGAGAATACAATTTCCATGACTGCAACGTTAGGTGATCTGGCTGGCGCCGTGGCTTTGGCAAGCCAGAGCGTGGATAACTTGAACAATCTGTATCGTGAGATCACGGCGGTGACAGGTACAGATCCTGACCAGTACCGCGACTATAGCATTACCACCTATGTGCCAGAGATGGTAGATATCCTGGAGCAGGAGTACACCAGGCTGAATGCGGTGGTAGGAATGTTCGGCGAGGATATGGATTCTGCCAACAAGACTTCCCAGCTTGTGGATATGATGAAGGTCATGATCAAGCTGATTAAGAAGGCTGACGATGTGGCGGAGTACCTGAAGGACTTCAATGATAAGCTGTCCGCCCTTGGCGACTGGATCAATAGCATCAATAATCTTCCGTTGGAAATGGATTATCTGATGGTAACCGGAGACTCCTATACGCTTCCTGCCGCCAATGGCAGCTTCTTCGCGAGACTGGGGCATACCTGGAATGCGTTTATTGGTTCCTTTTCCAATGATTTCAAGGTTCATGCAGAAGGTTCTGACAATGACACGAAGAAGGAGCAGCTGGATGTGTGGGTTACAGTGGATACCCGAAGCCAGTATGACATCATCCAGAAGATGATCAATGCCAACTTTGCAAATACCAATTATGAAGTGAATCTGAGCATGGTAAGTGCGGATACGGTGCTTCCGGCTACCGTTGCAGGGGCCGGTCCTGACGTTGTGCTGCAGTCCAGCTACAGCCAGCCTACCAACTTCGCTTACCGCGGCGCGGCTTATGACCTCACACAGTTCCCCGATTTCGAAGAGGTGTTTAACAGCCGTTTTGCACCGGATCTGAGGGCGTTCCTGGAGTATGAGGGCGGCGTCTACGGCATGCCGGATCAGATGTCCTTCCCTGTTATGATTTATCGTAAGGATATCCTGGATGCGCTGAATTTGGAGGTTCCGGAGACCTGGGAGGATCTGATTGCGTTGATCCCTTATCTGGAAGCCGATAACATGAGCGTATATCTGGCCAGCAATGAGTATAATACACTGGGCGGCGGTACCAGCTCCACGACCATTCCTGTGAACAGTATCTTCTTATCCATGCTGTATCAGAAGGGTTATGAGCTTTACTCACCGGACCATACCCACACCCTCCTGGATAATATTGAAGAGATGCTGGTCTTTAAGGAGTGGACAGAATATTATACCAATCAGGGTCTTGACTACGCTGTAAACCTTGTAACAAGATTCCGTACAGGTGAGATCCCGGTCCTTGTTGTGGATTATACTTATGTGAATACTCTGACCCTTTCCGCGCCTGAGGTTTCAGGCAAGTGGTCGATCGCCAAGATCCCGGGAACACGGAAGGAGGATGGCACGGTTGATCATTCGGCGGCTGCCATGATTGGAACCTGCTTTATCGTCGCTTCCTCTGTGGAAAAGAACGGTATGGCGGATGAAGCCTGGGAATTCTTGAAATGGTGGACCAGCGAAGAGACCCAGAGCAACTATTCTGTGGAATTGAAAGCGCAGAACGGTGAAGCTGCGGAATTCCCCGTATCCAATGTGAACTCCATTAAGAACGGCGGCCTGAACGCTGAGTTCAAGGAAGTGGTTCTGACCATCCTGGACGACCTGAGGGCGGAGCCCCAGATCCCCGGCGGTTACATTACAGGACGTGTGATCCGCAATGGCTTTACTTCCGTGGTAACTGAAAATACGGAGCCGGTAGATACACTCTATCTTCTGTTAGATGATATCAATACCGAGATCAATAACAAACGGACCGAGTTCGGTCTGAATGTAGCAGAGTAGAAAGGGGGAGCAAAATGGCTGCAGCTAAAATTTCAATGAAAAGAAGAGTACAGTTAACGCTGAGAGATGTGAAGCGAAGCATTCCTCTGTATGTTATGATCGCCCCCTTCATGCTGCTTTTTGCGGTGTTCGTTGTTTATCCGGTGTTAAAGGCTGTATGGTTCAGCTTCACAGACTATAATGTGCTGGAAGCCGCCAATTTCATCTTCCTTGAAAATTACAGGAAGCTTTTCCTGGATGACAGCACCTTTATTACCGCCATTAAGAACACCTTCATTATTGCAGTAATTGTAGGACCCGGTGGATATATCATGTCCTTCCTGCTCGCATGGATGATCAATGAGCTGCCTCATAAGGTAGGAAGTGTCCTTACCGTGATCTTCTATGCCCCAAGTATGGCGGGTAGTGCTATTATTTCGATATTTACGATGATTTTTTCCAACGACAGCAACGGTTTTTTGAATGCATTCCTGATGAATATGGGAATCATCAAGGAACCCGTCCTATGGCTTTCGGATGCAGATGTGGTCATGGTTGTCGTAATCCTGGCCTCCCTGTGGACCAGCCTCGGCGTTGGATTCCTGTCCTTTGTGGCAGGCATTAAAGGCGTGGATGAAGCCCAGTATGAAGCCGGCGCAATTGACGGCATCAGAAACCGCTGGCAGGAACTGTGGTACGTCACCCTGCCCAACATGAAGCCTCAGCTTCTGTTCGGCGCCGTCATGACCATTACAGGTTCTTTGTCTGTTGGTAGCATCGGCGATTCCCTGGTTGGCTTTCCCAGCCCCAACTATGCAACCCATACCATCGTCAACCACCTGAACGATTACGGTTCCATCCGTATGGAGATGGGTTACGCTTCCGCAATCGCGGTAATCCTGTTCCTGATTATGATCGTATGTAACATGCTGATTCAGAAGCTGCTTCGTAAAGTAGGAACGTAATCAGAGAGAGGAAGGGTGAATATGGAAACATTAAAAAGATTGTATTATCAACATATTGCAAAGAAAAAGGCCAATGACTTCACACCGTTTGTGAAGAAATCCCAGAGAAGCTTCTGGGGCAACGTAATCCTGGGTCTGTTCCTTCTTCTCATGGGTGTTATGTTCTTCTTCCCGGTGGTGTTTATGGTGAGTAACTCTATAAAGCCGATGAACGAGATGTTCATTTTCCCGCCCAGAATCATTGTGTCCAATCCCACGTTGGATAATTACCGTGATTTTATCAACGTATTGGCCAATACGGTGGTGCCGGTGACGAAGTCTCTGTTTAATTCCGCTTTTGTAGTGGTGGTTGGCTCCGTGGGACATATTGTGATCGCCTCATTGTGCGCTTATCCTCTGGCGAAGTACAGATTCCCGGGCTCGGCCTTTTTCAATCAGCTGATCGTGTATTCACTGATGTTCAATGCCACAGTTACAATGATCCCTAACTTCTTAACCATTGCGGGACTTGGAATGCTGGATACCCAGTGGGCTATCATTATTCCTGGATTCGCATCCACCCTGGGCCTGTACCTGATGAAGAACTTCATGGAACAGATTCCGGACAGCCTGATGGAGGCAGCCCAGATTGATGGGGCCGGTTACGTCCGCATCCACTTTACCATTGTAATGCCGGTGACAAAGCCCGCCTTGGTAACTGCATTTATTCTGGTGTTCCAGAGCTTCTGGACCAATACCGGTGATAAATTCATCTATACCGAGGCGAAAAAGGGATTTGCGTATGTGGTAGGACAGCTGGCGAGCGGCAGGATCAGCGGCGTAGGAAGTTCCTATGCCGGTATTTCTGCAGCATCTGCCGTAATCATGTTCCTCGTACCACTGCTTGTGTTCCTGTTTATGCAGAATAACGTAGTGTCAACGATGGCAACATCTGGTATGAAAGAATAAGAGGTGGCGTATGAGAAAATCAAATAAGATTTGGAGTAAGTGCCTTATCGGGCTTGCTCTTATGATCAGTGCCATCCTTGGATTTGGCACGGTGTCGTTAGCGTCCGAGACCTACATGTACGATATCTGGGGCAATGTCATCGCCGCTCCGGATGCTTATAAACTGGAACGGACAATCTACGCATCGGATCTGGGACTTCCTAATATGTCGACCACTTCCGGCGTTTTCTATCGGAATGATAAGGTATATCTCATCATGAACGGATATATTGTGATCACCGATAAGGAATTTGAAAATGTGAGGACCATTACCGACTTCGTGAAGGAGGATGGCAGCGCAGGCAAAATAAACTCTCCCAGCGGAATCTATGTGACAGAAGACGAGCATATTTATATCTGCGAACCGACTCAGGGAGAAATCATCGAGTTTGATGAAAAGCTTCAATATGTGAGGACAATAGGCGATCCCGGCTGTACGGGCCTGACGGTTACCTATCGTCCCAGCAGAATTGCCGTGGACAGCGTAGGCCGTATCTATGTACTGGTACAGAACTGTTACGAGGGCTTTGCAGAGTTGAACCCGGAAGGCCAGTTCAACCGTTATGTGGGTGCAACAGAGGTTATGTATTCCGCATGGGATCTGTTCTGGAGATCTTTGATGACGGAGGAGCAGCTTTCCCGAAGCGAGATGTGGCTGCCTACAACCTACAGTGATCTTGCTATTGACCAGAACGGATTTATCTTCGCCAGTGTGGCGGACAGCGAGACCGCACAGCCGATCAAAAAGCTGAATTCCTCAGGTGAGGACGTTATGACCACAGGAGAATTCATCAATTATCCTATGGGCGACTATGTGGGAGAGACCTCTCTTTCCAACCTGACCCGTATTGCCGTTGCGGACGATGGAAGATTCGCAGTGCTCGATACCAACTATTCCAGAATCTTTGTCTACAGCGGAGACGGCTACCTGATGTATGAGCTGGGCGGTTCCGGAAATGCAAAGGGTCTGCTGAGTTCCCCGACCAACATTTGTTTCATGGACGACAAGATCCTTGTGACGGATATCGTGTATGGTTCTGTCGAGATTTACATGCCCACTACTTATGGCGGACTGATCAATTCCGCACTGGAAGCCCAGTCTAACTATGATTATGAGTTGGCGGCAGATTACTGGCAGCAGGTACTGGATATCAACAGCAGCTTCTATTATGCGAACCTTGGGCTTGGTAAATACCAGCTGCGCAACGGGCAGTATGAAGAAGCGATGAACAACTTCTTCCTGGGTGGAGACAGATCCTATTATTCCAGCGCCTATAAGCAGGTATCGGGAGAATGGTTTGATAATAACTTCAGCAGGATCGTGGTAATTGCGGTGATCCTACTGGTGCTCATTGCAGCCTGGAGAATTTACAGACATTTTAAACCCGCGCAGCCGAAAGATACCAAGCTCCGCAGGGCATGGAACAAATTTAAGTTCGTGGCGTTCAAATGGCCCCTGTATGTGTTGTCCAGTCCATTTAAGGCCTTTGATGATGTAAAGTATTATGGGGATGGTTCTCTGGTATTCAGTATCGTGGTGATCATCCTTTACGGCTGGATCAGTCTGATTAAGTACAGGTATACCGGCTTCCTGGTAAGTTTTGTGGATATCACCTATGTGAATGTGCCCCTGATTATCGGCAGCGCACTCCTCCCCTATGTGGTATTTATTATGGGCAACTGGGCGGTAGGCGTCCTGCTATCCGGTAAAGGAAAGGCGGTACATGTGATAAAGGTCGTTGGTTATTCCCTTTATCCCGCCTGCTGGCTGAATCTGGCGGGCACGATCCTGTCCAACTATGTATCGGAGGATGAGGCGGCGCTTGTAAGCGCATTGTTTGTCTTCGGTATGGTGCTGTTCTTCTTCTATATGTTTATCGGCACCATCATGGTACATCAATATACATTTACCAAGAACGTGGCGACGTTGCTTTTGTCAGTAGTGGCGATGCTGATCATCTTCTTTATACTGATGCTGTTGGCAACCCTGTTGTCACAATTCGTCAATGATGTGACCGAGATCATAAGAGAAATTCGGTTATTAATCTAAGGAAGGAGGCAGAGAAAATGAGAAAATATAAAAAATTGATTTACCCTATTCTGATGATTCTTTGCCTGAGCCTTCTGGCAGGCTGTGGTTCTTCCGACGAAAAGACAACTCAGGAGGAACAGGCGGAAAGCTATTGGGAGAACCAGAGCTATGATACCCTGAGCGGCTCTGATTTTATCGAGGTTGGAAAAGGCGGCAAGATGCAGCTGCTGCTGAATCCGGAGAGCGGTACGATACGCTGGATGAATACGGAAACGGGAGCTTTTCATGATTCCAATATGTCATATGACGAGAATCTGGCAAATAAGACAAATGGAGAGCGTTCCGATCTGTTGGTGACGTATTACAACGGTACCCTGAAAAATAACCTGTTATATTCCAAAACCAATAGGTATGATTCCTACAGCATGTCATCCAGCCGTGGGCAGATTGCCTATCAGTTAATTGATAACGGGGTACGGGTTGTTTATACGCTGGGCGATGACTCGGTGACCTACCAGTATTTCCCGAAGCGTATTTCTGAAGAGAGATTTGAAGACCTGGTATTGCAGTACCTGGATGACAGGCAGAGAAATACGATGACGACAACGCACTATACCCAGCTGGCGTCAGGCGACTATTATCGTAACTTCAATACCAATGACCAAAACAAGATAGGTCCTCTTGCGATCAAAGAGGTATACAACATGTTCTATGAGGTAGGACACTATACCATTGATGACCTGATGGAGGATGTGGATAATCTTGTAGCTGCGGGACTGTGCGACGACACAGACTATCCCAGCAACCTGAAGATTGTTGTTGCGGTTGATTATTATCTGGACGGGGAAGAGCTTGTAGTAAGGGTGGATCCTACAAAGATTGAAACGGATGCAAGCCATCCTATCTACAGATTGGAGCTTTTGCCTTATTTCCTTACCAGTGCAACCGATAACGATGCAGAGGAAGGCTATATGTTCATCCCGGATGACAGTGGAGCGCTGATTTATCTGGACAGCACCAAGACCAGGGAATACCACTATTCGGCGCCCTTCTATGGGGGAGACCGCCTGAACGGTGCAACTGTCTATAACAGCGTGGATAACGAGATGAAAATGCCGGTATTTGGTATGAAGACTTCCGACAGCACGGTATTCTGCATCATTGAAAACGGTGCGGAAGTCGCTTCCCTGGATGCCTATGTGTCATACACGGATATGTCAGAACCTTTCTCCAAGATGAAGCTGACCTTTGACATTCAGTCTCAGATGCAGATTGAAGCAGGAAGCGGTCTGGGCGGCACCTATATGCTGTACCGCGCCTCCGATGACGTTTACGATGAGGACATTTCCCTGCGTTATTTCTGGCTGGAGGATGAAGCCGGTTATGTGGAGATGGCCAAGTGCTACGCTAATTACCTCACGGAAAAGGGAGCCCTGACTGCGGAGACGGCTGAAACACAGGCACCCTTCTATGTGGAAGTGCTGGGCACTACGGATAAGACACAGTTTATGCTTGGTATTCCTTATGACGGCAAGCAGGTGGTGACTTCCTTCAAGGAGGCCCAGACCATTCTGAACGAACTTACGGATGCAGGAGTGAAGAATATCAAGATGATCTACAGCGGCATGGCGAATGGAGGAATGAACCAGAGATCCTTATCCTCCGGCGTGAAGTTTGCTTCCGGTCTGGGTGGAAGCTCCGCATGGAACAGTCTCAAGAAATATGCGGACAGCATAGGAGCCCAGATCTTCCCGAACCTGCAGCTGCAGACGGCTTATACCAGATCTGATCTTGCCAATTCCGTGGTAGCATGGAATATCAGCAATGAGAGGGCACAGATTTATTCCTTTAATCCTGTTGAGAAGAAGATTGATGAGGAAAACGATTATCCGCTTTTCATTATCAGTCCCAACTATCTTGACAAGTATTTATCAAAAGTGAAAAGCACCGTCAGCAGCAAGCTTGGCGTGAGTACGATTGCTTCCAGCGATCTGTATTCCTTCATACCTACAAATTACAAGGATCAGCAGGTATCCATCTCAACTGGTGAGGATATTCTGAACAATGCTGTTGCAAGCCTTACAGATGGAATGACCTTAATGCTTTCCAACCCGATCAGTGACGCATACGGATACAGCAATTATCTGACGGATATTCCAAGCACCAACAGCGGCATGAGGGTTCTGGATGCTTCAGTTCCGTTTATGCAGCTCGTGCTGGATGGATACAAGACCTATTCGACAGAGTCGCTGAATCGTGAGAGCACGGATGTATATGAGAACTTTATGCGTGCGATCGAGAGCAACAGTGTGCCGAAGTTTACCTTCACTTACCGCGACAGCTCTTTATTATCCGATACGGAGCAGGAAAACTACTTTGCAGTAGACTACAATTACTGGAAAGACAAGATCGGCGACTATTATAAGGAGTATGAACAGGTCTATAACCGCCTGCAGAATGCGACGGTGGTAAGTCATGAATTGTACAACCGTGACGATGACCTGAGGATTGTTACCTATTCCAATGGTGTTAAGATTTACTTTAACTACTCCGATCTTGAAGAAAATATCGGTGGAGTAACGGTACCGGCTTTCAGCTATGTAATGGAGTAAAGGAGGAGCAATGATGAAAAAAGAAAAGAAAGCGGCAGTTGGTAAAAAGCCGTCCCTTTCGTCGTTGTATAAGAGAATGGACTTCTCCAAAAAGACGGCGCTCTGGGGTATTATATTCCTGCTTCCATGGCTCTTTGGTCTGATTTTCTTCTTCCTGAGGCCATTGGCGAATACCCTGTGGTATTCTCTGTGCAATATGCAGATTGTGGATGGTAAATTTACCGGAACCTTCATTGGAATTGAAAACTACAAATGGGTACTGACTGTAAATCCTGATTATACCAGAATGCTGGGCGAATCCTTCATCAACATGGCAACACAGGTTCCGTTTCAGATTTTCCTTTCCTTGTTTATCGCTATTCTTTTAAATGGTGAGTACAGGGGAAGAGGTTTCTTCCGTGCCGTGTTTGTTATCCCGATCATATTGGCAACGGGAATCGCTACATTCAGCCTGAGCGAGACCTCAGTTGCCGAGGAAGTGACAGAATCGGTGGTAAATATGGATTGGCTGGTGGATCTGGTGGTGAATTCCGGTATCCCTTCCGAGTTGACTTCAACGTTGGTCACTTATGTGAATAATATTTTTGATGTTGTAACCACCTGTGGCGTACAGATTTTGCTTTTCCTGGCAGGACTGCAGGCAATTTCCCCTTCTCTTTATGAGGTGGCGAAGATAGAAGGATGTACTACTTTTGAAACCTTCTGTAAGATAACATTGCCCATGGTATCCCCTACCATCCTGGTCTGCCTGGTCTACAGTATTTCAGAATCCTTTGCAAACGCTCAGGTTACCAGCGGTACAAGTACAGTGGCTTTTTCAGATTATATCCACAGCGTTACCTTCAGTGGTGCGTCTGAATACTTCGGTTACAGTGCTGCAATGAGCTTTATCTACTTTATTGCGACCCTTGTAACAATTGGTGTGGTCAGCGGCATCGTATCAAAGGGGGTATTCTATTATGACTAGAAAAGAAAGAATGGCGAAAGCCGAAGAAATGGCGGGTATCAGCTTTTGGGTCGACTTGCGGAAGGGCCGTTTAACGAAATATGCGATTCAGAAGCAGGTGAAGAGATTCCTGGTATCCCTGTTCCGTTATCTCCTTTTGGTCTGCCTCGGTTTTATTATTATCACACCCTTGTGGAAGCTGGCGAAGGATGCATTTACAGATCCTTCTGTGCTGAGCAATAAGTCCAGCATATGGATTCCCCAGAAGTTCTCTACGATTTTCGTGGAAATGGCATGGTCCAAAAATCTTCTGAACTATTTGCCCAGCCTTGGGTACACCCTGTTCAACACGCTGGTGTTGACCGTACTGCAGGTGTTGTCGTCTGGTCTTGCGGCTTATTCCTTTGCCAGATTGAAATTCAAAGGAAGCGGGCTTTTGTTCGGCGGCGTGATCCTCACCATTGTCGTGCCTTCTGATTGTATCATGCTCGCACAATATGCGGCTTTTCTGAATTTCGATATTTTTGGGATTGTCGGTTTGATCACGGGACACGGCATAAACCTTTTGGGCAATCCTTTGTCGCAGTTTATTCTTGCGGCATCCGGAATGGGCCTTAAGAGCGGTCTGTATATTTATTTCCTGCGTCAGGCTGTAAAGGGTCTGCCGATTTCCGTAGAGGAAGCTGCCTTTGTGGATGGCGCCGGATTCTTAAGAACATTTTTCAGCGTTGTGGTTCCCAGTATGTCAGGTTCTATTCTGACGGTGTCCGTATTGAGCTTCCTGTGGAACTATACCGATACTTATTATGTCAGCCTTCTGAATGCCAATACAAAGCAGCTGGCATACAATTATGCAAGACTTCAGGGAAATATCCGTTGGAGTATTTCGGATGCCCTCAAGGCGAATGAGGTATGGATGAGTCAGATTGACGCAACGAACCCTTATGCGCAGAATTCTATGATTTCCGCATGTGCCCTGCTGATCATCCTGCCCCTGTTCATCGCATACTGTTTCGTACAGAAGCGGTTCGTGCAGGGTGCTGCAAGAAGCGGCCTTGGCGGAGATTGATGTCTGGTTCAGAGTAACAAAATTGCAAAGCATTTGGTTTGCAATACAATGGGCGGGGTCAGGATCAAACGTCCTGGCTCCGCCCTATTTATTTGATTACAACGGTGCGTGCAGAGCTCAGCATCCGTTGATTAACAGGAAACGGAGAATATTGGATGAGCAGAATTATTGGAAAATCCTTGCCCGGTATGCCCTGGCAGGACAGACCTGAGGGCTGTGATAAGGTAATCTGGCGTTATTCGGAAAATCCGATCATCGGACGGCATGATATTCCCATTGCAAACAGTATTTTTAACAGTGCAGTGGTTCCTTTTGGCGATGGGTATGCAGGTGTATTCCGCTGCGACAGCCTGTCAGTCAGCATGGATATCTTTGCGGGTTTCAGCAAGGATGCGGTTCACTGGGAAATCAACCATGAGCCGATCACCTTCCTTGGAGAAGATCCGGAGGTAATAAAGCGTGAATACCGTTATGATCCGAGGGTGACCTGGATAGAGGACCGGTACTATATCACCTGGTGCAATGGCTATCATGGTCCTACCATAGGTGTGGCGTATACCTTTGATTTTAAAACCTTTTATCAGATGGAGAACGCATTCCTTCCTTATAATAGGAACGGTGTATTATTTCCCCGTAAGATCAACGGACGTTATATGATGCTGTCGAGGCCGAGTGATACAGGCCATACACCTTTCGGCGATATTTTTTTGAGTCAAAGTCCTGATATGGAATATTGGGGGCACCACCGCTTTGTGATGGGAACGGTTCCGGGTGATTTGTCGGCATGGCAGTCCATGAAGATCGGTCCAGGACCATGTCCTATAGAGACGGATGAGGGGTGGCTGTTGATTTACCATGGTGTACTGCGCACCTGCAGCGGATATGTATACCGCATGGGATGTGCGCTTCTGGATCTGGAAGAGCCATGGAAGGTGAAGATGCGTTCCAGGATGTACCTTCTGGCGCCGGAAATGCTTTATGAGCAGGCGGGGGACGTTCCTAATGTGGTGTTCCCGTGTGCGGCGCTTGCCGATGCTGACAGCGGCAGGATCGCTGTTTATTATGGATGTGCCGATACCGTGACCGGACTCGCATTTACTACAGTGGATTATCTGATGGAATGGATGAAAAAATATCCGCTGGGTTAATCTTGTATAGAGTTTGTTATGGTGGACGCGGAAACAAGTTTTTTCAGGCAGCGGTTATAACGAGGGTATGGTGATAATGGATGTGTGGAATGAATAAACCCGGCGTTCCTATAAATGGGAAAAAAGGATTCATATGGAGAAAGAAGGGCGGGCGGCTTATGGCCGCCCTGTTGATGCTTGGGATATTATCGGCCTGTTCCGCGGTGGAAGACGGGCAGGAGGATATGGTGATCCTGGAGCAGGATGAGGAGAAAATATCCTATAACCTCGCAGTAGCCCGTTATGGGGATGTTTTGTTGACGCAAAACGTAAATGGTGTGTTTGAGGAGCTTGTGGGGGAAGAAGTTTTTTTCCCGGTAGCCGGTAAGCCTGTTTCGAAGGTTTATGTAAGGACTGGGGATCATGTAAAAAAGGGGCAGCTTCTGGTCGAACTCGCTGATCATGAGCTGATGCGCCAAAAAAAGACTTATGAATATCAGATAGCGCGAAACGAGACGCTTTTGGGCTATACACAGATAAATGAGGATTATGAGATTTCTGCACTCTGGCTGCAATATTTATATCAATCCGGACAGACTGACAAGGAAATGGAGAATCTGAAGGACAGGGTAAAGGAGGTCCAGCAGCAGTACCAGTATCTGAGGGAGGATTATCAGGATGCCATCAATCTGAACCAGATGCGTTTAGAGCAGGCAGAAAAAGAGTTGGCTGAGGATAAGCTTTATGCGGGCGTAAGCGGAACCGTAACCTGGATACAGGATGGACTTGATTTTTCTGTCTCTCAGAAGGACACCGGTATCATGAAAATCGGAAATGATGAGGACCGGCTGTTTGTAATTCAAGGAACGAAGTACCTTTCCCTTTTTGAAGACGGGGATTCCTTTGAGGTTGAGGTTACGGCCGGGGATTATGCCGGCATTTATCAGCTCGCCCCATACCAGCGGGGGAAGTGGGAGGAAAACGGAACCATGACTTTTTCGTTGGAGGGAGAATACGGAGTGATTCCTAAGGGCACGTTGGGGAAAATCCTTTTTGTGCTGGATTGCAGGGAGAATGTGCTCAATCTTCCCCTGGCGGCAGTCCACAGAGCGGACGGAAAGGCTTTTGTCTATTGCCTCCGGGAGGATAATATACGGGAGATGAAATGGGTGGAAACCGGATTATATGGGGATAGCCGTGTGGAGATTATTTCCGGTCTTGAAGAAGGAGAGAGGGTAGTGCTGAGATGAGCAGGACAATTGTGCAGTGTTGTGTACATAAAAGAAGCAGATATAAGTGTGTACAGGGCTGTATTGCTTTGGCGGCAGTATTATTTTTCACCGGCTGCGGGGCCGAAACCGATATGTCCGGTCTGCTGGAGGACGAACAGCCCGTAGCCCTGATCCAGCCGGTTGAGGAAGAGGAGCTTTGGGAGGCCGCTGCTTATAGAAGCCTGTTTGATGCAGAGGTATATCAGGGAAGCATTTATCCGGATATCCAGGAATATTCTTTCCCTATTGACGTGGTCTTTGACCGTTATGAGGTGATGCAGGGTAATCATGTGAAAAAAGGGGATATATTGGCTTACGCCAATACAGAGTCAATAGACGCCGATATCGAGTCTCTGGAAGAGCGACTGAAAACAATGGAGGAGCAGCAGAGGAAAAGTAGTGAAAGGCTTGAGGAAGAGCTTTATGAACCGGAGGCGGAGGCAAAGCGTCTGTATGATATTGTAAAGGCCTATGAGGAAGCAGAGCCGGAAAAATATCATGGAGGAGAAAACGCAGAGGGATCCGTATCAGGGGGAGATGCCGGGGATAATGAACCGGAAGGGCAGGAGATATCGAAGGAATACCTTAAGTGGGAAGAAGAGTTTAAAATGTTTGAAGGCCAATATCGTATTTTGGCGCTCCAAAACGATACGGCCAGACAGAATTTCGGGCAACAGACCCAGCTCTATGAGCTGGAACATGCTTATATATTGGAGCAGATCAATGATCTGAAGAAGGAAAGGGAGCAATATGTCATAAAGGCCGCTATGGACGGTGAAGTCGTAGCGTTAAAATTTCAGGAAGCCGAACGGGTGTCTGCCGAAAACACCGGAAGGCAGGTCACTGTTCCGCCCCTGGGACCTATTAAGGCCGGAACTGTCCTGTCAAGAGGGACAGCCGTGGCTGCGGTGGGAAGTCAGGGCGGAAAACTGGTGAAAAGCCCTTACATCAGGACAAGTTATATGGAGCAGGCACAGGAGGTCTATGCCTATATTAACGGGATACGCTATGAGGTTGCGCATGTAGAGGGCGGAGACGCGAATTATTCTGTTTTTGAGCTCCTCGGAGAAGGGGAACAGGTTATGGTCGGGGACAGCGTGTTCATCGTTGTGGTAAACCGTTCCAGAAGAAATGTCCTGACAGTTCCTCAGGATGCCATATCCGGAGAAAACGGGGGATATTCTGTCTATGTAAGGCAGGAAAGCGGATACAGCCAAATCCCCGTCACGGTTGGGATGACCGATGGAGTATATACGGAAATCCTGTCCGGCTTGTCTCCCGGAGATGAGGTCCTTGTATCGAACGTGACAACGGCGGGTTCTAAGAGGCAGGTCCTTGAAAGCGGATCTCCGGAATATATCAAGGAATGCGAAGGACAGTTGTTTTTTCCTTCATTTTATTCAGTCCAAAACCCTATCTCCTGCGGAACCGTCTGTTTCGTGGAATACAAAGTAAATCTCTATGAAATGGTAAAGGCGGGGGATGTCATCGCTTCCGTGCGCGTGCAGATAGATGACGCGGACCTTATGGAAAAGCAGATGAAGCTGGACAGATTGAAGGCACGTCTCGCGGATCTTGCCGCAAAAGGGGAAAAAGAAAATAAGTATACAATTGAACAGCGTCAGGAAGAAATACGGTTACTGGAGGAAGAATTAGAGGAGATGCGGCAGGCTCTTTCCGTCACTGCGATCACTGCGGAAAAGTCGGGGATAGTGCTCCAACTCATGCCATATGAGAAGGGCGATGTCCTGCAGGAGGGGGAAGCCATCGCCGAAATCGTGGATGCTGAAGATGCATATGTTATAGTCAGCGGGGCGGAGCAAACAGTTCGATACGGTGAAGAGGGCATTTCAGTTTCCTATTATCCGGATTATTATGATGGGAACGCCGCATTAAAAGAAACCAGTGGGACGATTGTAAGTCTTTCCGCAGGGGGGTTGAGTGAAGGATTGGATTCAGAATTTGTTCTGTTGAAGATCTCCCCGGAGGATAGGGATGCGGTGATAGATTCCGTCCTTAATATGGGTGAATGGTTGGTGGAAAGTCAAATGCTGCCAAACGGGATGATGAGACCCGAAATCATGCTGAGAGGTAATTTTCATGTTATGATGCCGACAGAGGGGGTCAAAAATGTCGTGATGGTGCCGAGCTCAGCTGTAAAAATGAGGTCTGGGAAGCCTTATGTAATGGTGGTGCAGGAGGATGGCAGCATAGTTGCGCAGAGCTTTATCCCAGGTGGCATCGGCAATGGGTATTATTGGGTAATTGACGGGCTGGAGGAAGGAATGGAAATATGCTTGGAATAATGTTGCGGAAGGTCTGGAATAAAAAATGGTTCAGTATCTGCCAGCTGGTAGGGGTTATTTTTCTGGTAGCAACGGTCGTCAGCTTTCCCATGTATCAAACGGCTATTTTTAACAGGATGCTGACTGATGAATTTGATCTGGCGTACAGCCGGACAGGAGAATGGCCTGCCGTTAATTCCCTGTCGTATACTGCCCGCCGGGAGGCGGAAGGGGAAACCATTAAGAAGATAGAAGGCTATGTTGAAAATCTGCATGGACAGCTGGGGGTAACGCAGAAGGAAATTCTTTTCTATTATGTAACCGGCAAGATGGACGCTTATTCTCAACTGAACAGGGATGATGTAGATGTGCTTCCCCTCAGGCTTTCCTTTCTGTCTGATATGCAGGACCACATTTCTATTTTGGCAGGAACAATGTATTCTGATACGGGAATCAGCCCTGATGGATATGTAGAAGCATTAATCAGTCAGGAATGCATGATCAATTCGGCTTTGTTACTGGGAGAGACGATTGAATTCCCTACCCTGCATAATCCGGAGGGTGAGACGCTTCGTATACGTATTGTTGGAGTATTTGATGCGAAGGAAAAAAAAGACCTGTATTGGCAGGTTTCTCCTGATGAACTGACGAATAACTGCATGATCAGGGAGGAAATATATCGGGAATATTTTATCGGGGAGCAATCCAAGGATATGACGCTGGTAGTCAACTATTATCCAATGTGGGAATATGGGGACTTGAAAGCGGAGGATGTTCCAGGGCTGTATCAAGAAACGAAATATATGCTGGAGAGAGGACCTTATAGTAAATATTTTGAGGAGGCCGGATATGTATCTGTTTTGGAGGATTATATGCGGAAAAAGTCCAGAATAGAAGCTGTTCTGTTTCTTTTGCAGGTGCCGGTCTGGATCCTTTTGGGAGCCTTTTTGTTTATGATTTCAACCCAGGTATATGATATTGAACGGAATGAAATATCTGTGACTAAGAGTAGGGGCGGTTCAGGCGTCCAGATTTTCCTGCTGTACTTCTATCAAAGCATTTTTATTGCTGCCCTGGGGGCAGCATGCGGGCTGCCCCTTGGCGGGGTATTTGCACGTCTCCTTGGGGCGACTGACAGCTTCCTTGAATGGAATCTTGACAGAAGACTGGAGGTGGCGGTCACTCTGGACACAATCTGGTACCTTTTGGCCGCAATGGCAGGGTGTATCCTCATCATGGCCCTGCCTGCCGTGAGACACAGCAGGCTTTCTATCGTTCATTTAAAGCATGAGAAAGCAACCGTAAAATGGTCCTGGTGGGAGGTTTGCTTCCTGGATGTGATTTTGCTTGGGATCGGCTTATATGGATATTTTACCTATGCGCAAAAAGAAACGGAGATTGCGGAAAGCGCTTTGATGGGCGCCAGGATGGATCCTCTGTTATACATCAGCTCTTCCCTGTTTATTGTAGGTGCGGGGCTTTTGCTGGTACGCCTGCAGCCTCTTATTGTCAGGCTTCTGTACTTTGTCGGAAGAGTGATATGGGGGCCGGCGGCATATATTTCCTTTATGGAAAATCGGAAAAACGGAAGAAAACAGCAGTTTATCATCCTTTTTCTTATTATATCGATTTCACTTGGAATGTATCATTCCACCGCCGCGAGAACCATTTTGCAGAACGCGAAGGAAAATGTTTCTTACCTGGATGGTGCGGATATCATTGTCAAAGAAGTCTGGAGCAATAATTCCTCCATCAGTTATGAGGGGATTTCAGCCAGACTGGAATATTATGAGCCTGATTTTGATAAGTATGCATCTTTTCCTGGCGCGGCCTCATATACCAGGGTTGTTTATGATGAAGCCTCCAGGATATCCAGTGGAAAAGGGAGTATGCAGGCGATTACGCTCATGGGAATCCATACGTTTCAGTTCGGCCAGATTACTTCATTGCCCAGAAGGCTTCTGGAGAAACAATATAATGAATATTTGAACGAGCTGGCGGCTTCTCCCAAAGGCGCGTTGGTATCAAGAAATTTTTGCGAAATTTTAGGATATGAGATTGGGGATAAAATCAATATTGTAAATGGTGATAATCAGTCTGTAACCTGCGATATCTTAGATTTTTTTGATTATTGGCCGGGCTATATGAGTTCAACCATAGAATTAAATCCAAATGGAAGTACGGATACAGTGCCCAAATATCTGGTGGTTGCCAATATTGCCCAGTTGACAAAGGGCTGGGGAAAAGTGCCGTATGAGATATGGATTTCCATGCAGGAAGAAAATGTACATAATACAAGCCAGTGGTTTCAGGAGCAGAATGTCCACCTGGAAAAATTTGTTGACAGGAACGCGGATATTGAAGCGGTCGCGGAAGATCCCCTCTTACAGGGAACGAATGGAATTTTAACAATTGGATTTTTGATCACAATGCTTTTGTGTTCGGTCGGTTACCTGATTTACTGGATTCTCTCTATTAAATCAAGGGAATTAATTTTTGGCGTTTTGCGCGCGGAAGGGATGCATCGCGGGGAGATCTATTGTCTGCTTTTGCTCGAGCAATTATTCTGCGGAGGATTTGCAATATTATCGGGAACGCTGGTGGGTATTTTCTCTTCCAGGATGTTCGTGCCGATTCTTCAGGTAGCGTATGCTGCGTCCAACCAGGCGCTTCCAATGCATTTGATCACGAGGCAGCAGGATATGATAAAGCTGTACAGCATTATTGGCGTACTGCTCCTGGTGAGTCTTGGTATATTGATGGCAATGGTGCGGAGGCTGAATGTGGCAAAGGCATTAAAGCTTGGGGAAGAATAGCAGACATTTCTTTTTACAGGCTGATATTGGCTGATTTTCTGCGTTATTTTTGTCTGAGAAAAATTGTAAATAATATGATGTAAATTTGTATTGACAGCCGAAGTTTCACAGAATATAATAATTTCACCGAGTTGGTGAAACACGGGAAAACAATGAAACAGATTGACGAGACGGTGAAAAATAATGAAACATAATCTGATGGAAACACAATATGAACAATTGGCAAGAGAACAGTTTTGCAGGGTCATGAATGACATCCCTTTTGTTTCTGATATGGAAATAATACCCATCGGTTTACAAAGGGGATTTGGGGATTTTCATGTAATTGTTCATTTTACGGATGGGGAAAAACCTGCCCGATTTTGTATAGAGGTCAAATCGAATGGGGAAAGGCGGTTCGCAAATTTATTCATGCTGGCGGCGGAACAGCATAATGATGACGCCTGTTATGTTTTTATGGCGCCTTATATATCGGAGGAATCCGCCGTAATCTTAAAAAAAGGAGGATTCAGTTACATGGATCTGTCTGGTAACTGTTATATTTTTACCAGAAGGATTTTTCTATATGTGAGCGGCCAGGAAAATAAGTTTGTCATAAAAAGGGAAAAGAAAAATTATCTGTCGAAGTCCTCCGGCGCAGCCTCTGCGATTATGCGCACGATGCTCAATGCACCACAAAAACAGTGGCAGGTAATCACTTTGGCAAAAGAAACCGGAAAAGCGATTGGCACGGTATCTAATGTGAAAAACTTCTTGAACGACAGAGGATGGATAAGGGAGGAAACGAATGGGTTTCAGCCGCAGAATATCAGGGAATTGTTATACGCATGGGCTAAGGATTACCATAAAAAGGATGCACGTACCTATGAATTCTATACGCTTGACTCTATAGCGGAATTGGAGCAAAAAATCGCAAAATGGAGCGTTGCCCATGATAATGGGGCGTTGCTTGGAGGTTTTTGTGCAGCAGCGCGATATGCGCCGACTGTGCGGTATAGAAAGGCAGACGTGTATGTGGAGCCGCAATTTTTTAATGAATTCGTAAAGGATCTGGATTTGCAGGCAGTGAGCTCAGGCGGGAATGTGGTTATAACGATTCCTCATGATGGAACTCCTTGTATGTATCCGAGATCACTCCAGGAATCGCTTGTCACATCACCTGTGCAGACCGTTATAGACCTGCTTGGGGAGGCGGGAAGAGGAGAAGAGGCGGCGGATGCCGTTATCCTGAAAGAATATCCGGAGGACCGCTATGATAAGGGATGAAAAATTGAAACAGGCAGTAGACTATTCAGAGGGACAGAAGACGGCTGCATATTCGATATTGGGGGAAATCGTAAATTTATTGGGCGAATTCTCGGATAATATGAGAATCATTGGCGGTTGGGTTCCCACGCTTTTATACCCGGATAGCGATCATATTGGTTCCATAGATGTTGACGTGCTTTTAAATCAGCTGCGGATCAAAAAAGCGGAGAGCTATATGACGATTAGACGGATTCTGGAGAAAAACGGATATAAAAGACATCCGGAAAAATATTTCACTTTTGTAAAAACGGTTATGGTTCAAGGAATTGCCTATGATGTAGACGTGGATTTTTTATCTGGGAAATATGGAGGGGATGGCGAGCATGTAAGTAAACATGTGGATGGCATTAAAACCTTACCTGCAACGGGAGGAAATTTTGCGTTTGAATTTCCTCCGACAGATGTACTGATAGAATTCACTCGTCCAGATGGAGCATTGGATAAAGGGCATGTAAATGTTATTTCAGTGGTGCCTTATCTTGTTATGAAAGCAGCGGCGCTCGGCAGGGGTAAACCCAAAGACGCTTATGACATATATTGTACGATTGATAACTACATAGGGGGTGTAAGAGCGCTTGCGCATGAATTTATGCCATATGCTGAGAAAGACATTGTTCAAACTATGTGCCGGAAGCTGAATGAAAAGTTTGCTTCAGTCCAGCATGCCGGACCTGCGGATGTGGCTGCTTTTATGGGAATAACGGATGAGGAAGAGGCTATGCGTGTTAAACAGGACGCTTTTCAAAAGGTTCATTATCTGGTAAGTAAGTTGAAAATGAACTAGATCAATGAGTAGGAGTGCTGTGGGTCGCCGTGTTCCGCTTTTCTTCTTACGAGAGCAGCGGATATTAAATTTTCATTCGAAATTATTGGCTGATTTTCTGCGTAAATTTTGCCCCATTTTTAAAAATTAACTGTGTCAAGCATTTTTGAAAATGTCTCAAAAAATCAAAAACATTAGCACCGTTTATTGAATGCGGTGCTTCTGTTATTTTTGGGGCTCTGCCCCAAACCCCGCTCCTCGTCGGAGGGGCAGGGGAACAGCGGTGC
>CANPYG010000030.1 GCA_947588205.1 uncultured Acetatifactor sp.
GTTACCCTTTTTGACCTCAATATCAGTAAAAAATTTTTTGCTAATTTAGGCTTGACTTTTCATAGCTGGTCTCCTTTTTTTAATAATTAGTGTTTTTTCTCCTCTGTTTTTTTGTCATCTGTCTTTTTGTCTTCCGTCTCTTTTCGCCCTCCAAACACTGCAATACATTCTCCGACAACCGCAATCAGGTAGAACAACACCCCTGCCACGAGAGTCGGCTTAATCCCGTAGCCGATATCTGCGATTCCTGCAGCGGCATACCCGATGTTATCTGCCTGCGAGGAAACAAACATCAACGCACTGAACAGCAAAACTGCGGCAGATAGGATGGAGAGAATTCCATCCATATCGATGACCAGGACGGATATCACTGAAATCAACACTCCCAGGATCGACGATGCAAGTATGAGAGGACTGATAGAACCCTTCGTGTTAAGTGCCGTAACGATATACATGATGATTCCCAAGATAGAAAACAGAATCCCCGCTGCAGAACCGACCAAACACTTTTTCTCCTGTTTAATGCCAGGTTTAAACTTTTCCATATTTACCTCCTTTCCTTCCTCAGTTTTGCCCAGCCTGAAATCATCATCACAAAGCTTCCCACCGTTGCAGCCGCCAAAACACAGGTGATTACGATCATCGCTATCTGATACCATGCCATCGCGGCCTCAATAACGGTATCCCCGCTTAACTTGTTCATCAACGATGTATTTGCAAACAGATAAAGATTTCTGTGACAGGCCTCACGCATTGCCGCAAATAAAACGGCATCCTTTGCAATCTTTTCCGGAGCCAGGGATCCTGAACCGGTAATATAATCCTTTGTCATAGTGTCAAACTCCGTAAGGCCGGCAACGACCGAAAAAGCGCCGCTCCCATTTGTTTCTGCCGAGGAATCTGAGATGACCGCTCCGTGGAAACCCCACTCATCCACGACGATACCCCTGAGCAGCCCCTGTGTTGCCGAAGCAGGGAGACATCCTAAAAGGTTTTTCCCCGCCATCGTATCCAAGGCTCCGCCTGCCGCCATGGCTCCCTCAAATGCACGCAGATATATTTCCCTCACCGCCTGCTCATTGGAAAAAGTGGCTACATCCCCACGATTGACTTCCTGGTCATTCAATACAAAATGTTTCGGACCGCAGCTCAAACCATATTCAAGAGAGGCAAGGCTCATCTCTTTGGCAAAATAAAACGCCACAATCCCATCCTCACTGAAATATTCCGCATTTCTGCCGCAAAAAGGCGTCCTGTGCGTATCGCATCCCGGCCCCCATACACACTGATAGCCTGTCCAAAGACCATCATTTCCGAACATTTTGCCGATCCGTTCTGCCAGATCATGGTTATAAGTGCTCGCCCACATAGGCTCGGATGGATACTGGGTAGCCGATACTGCATAATCCAGATTGTCCGTCTTATAACTGCCCACAATTCCCAAAGGTCCGTCAAACTGCAGATATTCAGGCATATTAATGGAACTGATGACGCCGCTGTTTGCCAAACCTACAATTCTGGTCATTTCCTCCAGGGTCAACTGATTCAGGACATCCTCCCAAATTGGATCGTCATATTCTTTTCCATACAGGTCAAAGAAGTTCACGCTGGTAGCCGTGGATGCATAATTTACGCCTTCCACCACATTTGACAGGTCATTGTCTGAACTGTCCGGTATATAGGAAGAACCGGATCCTATGGTTTGAACAATCTCCTCTGTCGCTGTCAGATCCAGCGGGCCTGTCCAGGTTCCGCTCCAATCGCTCCTGGACAAATAGGACACATAATCCCCATAATAGTTGATATCCGTAGAAGCCAGTTCATTCGTGATCACAGCACCTGTATAGGAAGATTGGGAACAAGTTTTTGTATCCACCCCGCCGTTCCCAGTATATTCATAAGAAATGGTCTTATCCCGGTCTCCGGCAGCATCCATCCCGTTCTGCACTGTATAGCCCTTAGCCGCAAGAATATTGTTTACGGCTTCATGCGCGCCATTGCCGACAGCAAAATAATATGTGCCATAATCCAGAATATAGGTCTGCGCTTTCGTATAGTCATAGCTTGCGACATGATCCAGACTCGCTGTCACAGTAACCGTCTCCTGTCCGCCTCCCGCCTTAAGCGTATGGGTTTTTGCGAACCCGATCAGGCTGACCGAAGGCTTTTCTACATGATTTTGTATATCATATTCTGTATAAGGAGACTGCACATAAAGCTGGACAACATCCTTTGCATCATAGTCTCCAATATTCGTCACTTCCACCGTGGCTGTGATGGTGCGGTTTTCCGCATCCCACTCAAGATCAGTCAGCTTCTGGGTAAATTCGCTGTAAGTAAGTCCATATCCGAAGGGATAGACCACTTCCTGCCCATAGCTCCACGCGCCTGTACCTGACGATGACCCGATTTCGGAATCAGCGTTGCCTTGTCCTATCACACAGTCCTCATAACGAGTTTCATAGTATTTATACCCTACATAAACGCCTTCCTGATATACCACGTAATTTTGCCCGGAATTAGAAAAAGCAAAGGCCCCATAGTTCTGGGCTGCCGGAGATGACAGATTGTTGGCTGCATACGTATCAACCAGATGACCGGACGGAGATACTGCTCCGACGATCACATTTGCGACACCGTACAGACCATATACGCCGGTAGCTCCGACCTGCAGGATTGCATCCACATCAGGGTCGTCTTTCAGTTCCCCTATTTCCATGACGTTATCACTGTTGACAATCACAATGACATTTTCGGAACACTTTTTTGCCTCCTCGATCACTGCCCTTTCATAATCATGCAGCTGCAGGATATAATGTGTTCCATCACTGTCCAGTACAGCCGAAGCATCCGTCGAAGCATCGTTTGATTCTCCAAAATTACGGGAAATCACAACAAAGGCCGCATCCTGATAATCGGCATAGCTGCCTGTTACCTCTGCCGGATAATCGGCAGGGTTCAGTTCCCCCACACGCACCCCGCTGGTAGAAGATCTTCTTTTCGGAGCCTCACTGTCTTTATAATAGTTCCACAATTTTTCATTTACAGATAATCCCACGGAAGAAAACACTGTCAGTAAATCATCTTCCCCGGAAATACGCCCTCCCCCGGAAGAAGTTCCGACCATGAAATCAGTGCTGTTTCTCCCAAAAACACTGATCCTCGCATCGTTTGCAATAGGAAGCGCCCGATTCTCATTTTTTAATAAAACGCATCCTTCCTCTCCTATCTCCACGCACAACTCCCGTTTTGCCTCAAACAGATTTTCAATGGTATCATAATCCGACACATAGTAAATATTTCCATTACTTCCGGACGCAGTTCCTGTAGTAAGGCTCATGTAACGGTTCAATGTGTTCTGCCAGATAAATACAGCGCTGGTCCCCGCCGCGAAAACAGCTAACAGCAGGCTCAATACCAGACTCAACACCTTCCACATCCTAAATTTTACTTTCTTTTTTCTTTCCATAGACATCTCCTTGGATTTCCATTTTCCTGTTTTTCAGGTTCTTTCGAAAACTTCGGCACAACGCTCTCCACCCACTGCCAAAATTTCCATTCACGATCATCAAAAACGCTTCTGCCATTTCCAGGCTGACCATTCCGTTCATCATCTTGGCAATTCCCCGGAAGGGCAGGTTATAAATAAATAAAATATTCAGATCCAGATCTCCTTTTTTTTCACTCCTTTCTTTCTTTTTCTGAATGATCCGATAAACCAGGCGGGCAGCCATGCTTTTTGCAGAACGCATTCTGCAGATGGCATCATTCATTCCAAGTTCATCCCCGCTTTTCTCAGACCTAATTCTCTTGTGCCCCAGAAGAGCTTCAAACTCTTCATCGGATACGTTGGAAATCCTTCCGCTTTCATATGAAGGAAGTTTTTCGGGGCATAAGTCGGCTTTTCTTTCGTCCTTTCCCTCCTGGAATGCCCCAATCCGCCAAGTACCGGTTAAACGGATATCCGATACGTTCGAGGCGATCATAACATCATAGTATCCATCCTCTATCCGGAACACATTCCTCTCTGCGTCAAAGAAACGAAAAGTTTTATCATCAAAGGGAATGAACAAACGCTTTTCCTCTCCCGTCCGCAGCCAAGCCTTGACAAAACCCTTTAATTCCAGTTTGGGCCGAAACACTCCTCCATCCTTCTTATGGATATAAAGCTGCGCGATCTCGCTTCCATCCCTGGATCCCGTATTGGAAAGAGTAAAATAAACCCCTTCCCCCGTAATTTCCAGATCATGATACGAAAATTGCGTATAGCTCAAGCCATATCCAAAAGGAAACCTCACCGGTATTCCAACTGTTTCATAATAACGGTACCCCACATACAGACCTTCTCTGTATTCGTTCCCGTACTCTTCTCCACCCCAGTAATGTGCCGCCGGGGTATCTTCATACCGATAGGGGTAAGTCTCTGCCAGCTTGCCGCTCGGGTTCACCTGTCCGGTGAGTACCTTTAAAATTGCTCCGGCCTGAGCCTGCCCTCCCAGTCCGCAGTACAGCAGACCTTTGCATTGATCCAGCCAGGGCATTTCCACAACACTTCCCGCAGATAAAATCAACACCAGATTTTCATTGACGCCAGCCAGGGCATTTATCAGTTCTAACTGATTCTGTGGAAGTCTTAAGTGTTTTCGATCCATCCCTTCGCATTCATCGGATTCTTCAAGACCGACCCAGAGAAGAACAGTTTCCACTCTGGATGCAAGCTCCACAGCTTCCCTGACCGACTCCACATCAAGACTGCGATGTCTCCTATAGCCGGAGGTCCACCCTGCAATCTCCAGGGAAGAAGCCTCTGCCAATTCCAAGAAATGATCCAGCCTTGTGGGATTTACCATGCTGGAACCTGCGCCCTGGTATCTCTGAAGACTGGCAAATTCTCCAATGATCCCCACCCTCGTTCCGGCTTTCAGGGGAAGGACAGCCTCTTCATTTTTTAAAAGTACAATGGATTCTTCTTCCGCTGTCTGCGCAGCCCTATGATGTTCTTCTATGGAGAAGGTCTTTTTCTTCCCCTGCCTGGTTCCGTTGATCAAACCAAGTATTTCCGCCGCCCTGTCATCGATAACCGTTCCGGCAATCCTTCCTTCGTCCAAAGCCTGCTGCAGCTGTCTGTCGCTGTCTCCCATTGTTCCCGGCATTTCCAGACTGCTGCCCGCCTCCACTCCAGCCACATGGTCGTTGCTGCCGCCCCAATCCGTAATGACAGCCCCATCAAATCCCCATTCCTCCCTGAGTATTTCCGTAAGCAAATGTTTATTCTCATTTGCATAGATTCCGTTTACCCGATTGTAAGAGGTCATGATCGCTTTGGGCTTTGCTTCTTTCACAGCGATCTCAAAACCGGTTAAATATATTTCACGCAAAGTTCTTTCATCCAGAATACTGTCGCTTACCATACGCAGGGTTTCCCGGTTATTGGCGGCAAAATGCTTCGGACAGGAAGCGACATTATTTTTTTGGATTCCGCGGATATATGCGGCTGCCAGCTTGCCTGACAGATAAGGGTCCTCTGAAAAATATTCAAAATTCCGTCCGCACAGGGGACTCCTTTTGATGTTCAGTCCGGGACCCAGCAAAACATTAACCTGAAGGGTCTCCGCTTCTTCTCCCAGCAATTGTCCGATTTTTTCAGCCAACTCCGGATTCCAGCTATTTGCAATGGTAGCGGCGGTAGGGAAACAGGTGGCCGGAAGGCTGGTATGCAGACCGAGATGATCTGAAGCGCCTTCCTGCTTACGCACGCCATGAGGTCCGTCAGACAGAAAAATAGCCGGAATCCCAAGACGTTTTACCGGTTTCGTGGAAAAATTATCTCTTCCCGACAAAATGCTGATTTTTTCCTTGACTGTCATCTCCTTCAATTGTTCCCTGACCAACCATTTTTCTTTCTCTATTCTCACCACCTCCAAACGTTACAATAATTATATCTCTTTCTAAAAATTTTTGTGCATTTTTGCATATTCTGTCATTTTTCCTTCATATTTTGCACTTGAAAAGAGGATACGCCTTTTGGGGAACGACAGATAAGAAAGTAATTATGTAGAGAAAAAAGCCGATGAGATTTCTCCCATCGGCGCACATTGCAGCTTTTTAACTTATGATTATCGTTCCAAATCCTTTGGTTTCCTGTTTGGAATCTCGTCCTTGATATAGACTTTTACGCTTTCGTACACTTCCTCAAACGGCGGTTTGTTCACACCTCCTTCAAAGCGGAATTTCTCGTATGCATGACGCAGCGCACCCGTGCCATAAAGGAAGTCGGAAAAGTTTCCAAGCGTTCTTCCACTGTTTTTCAATACCCGCCGCACATCTGTATGGTCAAATGAAAAAACCTTAGAAAGATAGTACAGGTCTACCACATCCTTTATCCTTCGGAAAACCTTCTCGGTAGAGATTGCCGATAGCTTGTCGGCAATCATCTGGGAGGGGGCTACGCCCCGAAACCGAAATCCTTCTACCTCATAGATTTTAGTCGGGGGAATCGGTCGGTTTACATCTATATCCATTGCAAAGTAAATTTCTCCCGTCATGCTGTCCGTAAGCTCAAATCCTGCCGAGCGGCCTTCCCCGTACATTCTGTAAAGACTTACATTCAATTCGATCCCACTTTTTTGAAGCGCCTTCTGCAAGGATTCAGTCATCTGCCCGGCAGACGGCGGGGTATCGGCGTTCCAGTTTGCGTCAATATCCACTGTATGGCGCGTTTCTTCGGAATACCCTGCTTCAAGCAGGCAGGCTTTCAGCACCATTGAACCCTTGAAGCTGATAGGGATTCCACTGTCGTAAATGGCTTTCATCACTTCATACATTAATTTTTCTACCGCTGTAAGCTGCAAAAAACCACCTCTCAATCATCATAATACGCAATGGCTTCGTTTGCCAGTTTTTCAAACCGTTCCTGATATTCGGGAGAGATGGAAATCCCGTTAAAGTTTTCTCCGCTGCGATAATAATACTTACTGACGGCCTCCGTGATCCCCTGCATATCGAGAATGGATTCATTGGCGAAAGAGTCCGCCAGCGTTCGGTTAAAATCGGTATACAAAAGCCCGTTCCTCTCCTCCACGCTGTATGGACTGACCCGATTGCCCAACAGGACGACGCCGTTAAAACGTGTGACGGAATCTTCCCCGTAAACCCACACGATATATTCATCGCTTCGTCCGCCGAATAACCCCTGACACATCAGGGCCTCGTCCAAAGCGAAAACAATCGGCTCTCCGATGTGTTCACGAACAGCTCTCAACCAGAGTACAGCTCCCGCATAATCGCACCGCTTGGGAAGATCACTCTTTTGGGAACTATACTTCGGCAGTGTTACCGTTCTTCGATTGATCAGATCGCCCTGAATACGGTCTTCCAGCAGACTTACCATATATTCCGGCGGCTTGCGCAGCCCGGTTTCCCAATTCTGAACGGTACGGAAGGGAATATGATACCGTGCGGCAAATTCGCTCTGCGTATCTCCGAGCTTCGTTCTCATTTCACGAATTGTCATCTTCATCACCTCACCTTCATTATGCACTCAATGAGTGTGATTGTCAATAGTGTTGACCTTAAGGCGTATCCTCTTTTTTCAACGGTATCAGAATTCTCATAATAAACCAGTTATCTTCCGCATGGAGCGTCATCGTGCCTCCATATTTTTCTACAGTATATTTTATACTCTTTAATCCATAGCCATGATTTCTTTTATCCTCTTTGGTTGTTTCCGGAAGTCCTTCCCGCAAATCTATTTTCTCCTCACAGTAATTTTCCAGGCTAATGATCAAAAAGCTGTTCTGATTAAATGCCTTCAGGCGAATCAACCGCTTGTCCGGGCCCGGATTCTTTTTGACAGATTCTATCGCATTATCAAGCGCATTCCCAAAAATACTGCAAATGTCCAAAGTTTCCAAAAAGGAAAGCAGCTTGCCATCCACCAGACAGGTAAAATTAATATTGTTCTGAACGCAGTAAGCATTCTTCCGGGTTAATATCGTATCCAGCACTCCGTTTCCCGTCACAATATCCGCATTGAAATTCTTTACCATTCTTTCCATTTCCTGCAAATAGGATTCTCGTTTTTCTCCATCCTGTTCCATGCGGATCACATCAATCTGATGCTTTAAGTCATGGCATTTCCTTTTGATATAATCACTGTTTTCCTTATATGCCCGATACTGTTCATACTGCAGCTCAAAGATATTCTGCACCGACTGAATCTCTTTTCTCAAATGCGCCTCATATCTCTGATTCTGTTGAATATAAAGAATGCAGAAACCACAGATATCCACCAGCGTTCGGATATAAAACAGGCTCCTCCCCGTGGCATTGCCCGATAAAGCGCTGTCCAGCACGAAACCAATATTGCTCATCACATATATTATGAAAGTAACAATAACCGCTATCAGCATTTCCTTCGTAGAAACATAAAGCCCCGTGTCCCAGTTTACTATCCGTTTTATTAAAATGAAAATTAACGTAAACAAGACCAAATAAAGCAAGACCAGAAAGACTCCCGCATTCCTGCCGGTATTTTCCATACCATTCCATACAGCGAAACAGTAAATCTGCCATTCCAGGGATGCCGCCACCTCCGAGGTGATCAGGGCGTTGGCGCACCAGTATACGGCATCCTTCAAGTTCATTGCACAGCACAGGTAAATGACAAATAACATAAACAGGGTGTTCATCATTGTTCCGGGAATCCAAAACGTCAACGGAAAGGTTCCCGCCCATTCCTGCAGCAGAATCTGGCCAATACCTGCCATCGCCAGGATGAGGAAGGATTTTCGCTTAGAAAACCTCTTTTTTAAAGGATAAACATAAATAATACAGGCAATCCATTCTGCAAGGGCCGTATAGATTCGCGGCATACCCGGATCCAGCGACAACGGATTCATCATTTTCTCATCCCTCCCAGATAATCCGTCAGGGCCTCCATAAACGCTTTTTTCTTGGGCCGACTGATCTGTATCTCTTCTCCATTCACCAGTGCCGTATATTTATCAATCTTTTCCACATATGCCATATTTACAAGATAACCGCTGTTGCAGCGGACAAAGCCGCTCGGGGCAAGGGTCTGTTCCATTTTTTTCATGGTTTCCAATACAGAGATCACCTCGCCCATTTTATGAATCTCAATATAATGTCCCCGGCTTTCCATATAATATATTTCCTTCGTATCAATCTTCAGGATGCCCCCGTTTGTATTCAGGATAAGATAATTCTTTTGTTTCTGGGAAAGGTAAAAATTTACACGCTTCATGCATTCCGAAAAGGTAAAATAATTAAGGGGCTTCAGAAGATAATCCATTGCATTGACAGAATATCCCTTTATGGCGTACTGCACCATATTCGTAATAAAAACGATCAGCACTTCGCTGTCCACATTCCGGATCTGCGCTGCCGCAGCCATACCGTTCATTTTCTTCATTTGAATATCCATTAAGATCAGATCGTAAACAGGGCGGTAATCATTCGTGATATCAACGCCATCTTCAAAGAAATCCACTTTAAAATTATTTTTGCTTTCCTTTTCGTATTGCTTTAGATACTTCCAAATACAATCCCTGGTATTTTGCTCATCTTCCACAACCGCAATATGTATCACGATATACCTCCTTTCTTCACTTCCTATCTCTATTCAGTATTAAGACAGAATATCTGGCAGTCTGCTGCAAAGTGCTATATGTGCCGCGCCCACAATTCCTACATTGCGATGAATGCTCATAATGATATTTACCTGCATTGGAATTATATCGATCCGGCGCAAATGCTCTAATGATTTATTGATGTAATCAAAAATTGTTTCCCCAAGATAATCAATAACAGAACCGGAGAGCACATAATTACTGATATCCAAAATATAGCTCAGATTGTACACCATAGGAAGAAAACGACCTACAACGTACTCACTAATCTCCTGTTTCTTCGCCTCGCCGCATGGAATGTTATGGGCAATATCCACCTGAAATTTCTTCTCAATGGCGCCGGCACAGATCTGATTATTGAGACGAAGGGGCGCAAGATCCTCTCTCAAATCCGACAGTTTCAGATCATTCATCACCATACCGACATCACCGGCATAGTTTCCGTTGCCATGCCAAATATGATCATTGATAATGATGCCGGCGCCGGTTCCCGTTCCAATAGACAGGAAAAACAGATTGGAAAATTTCGGATCATTCCGCATAATTGTTTCACCGAGCGAAGCAGCATTAATATCATTTTCAATAAAAACAGGAAGTGAAAAATCCTGTTGAAAACCTTTGTATAAATCGTAAAAATTATATAGTTTTCCCCATCGTCTAAAGGTATTATTTTTTGCATCAATTACGCCAGGCAGACCGATTCCCACACCTAGCACCCGGGTCGACGGATGAGCCTGGAGCAAAGTGCTGACGGAATCTGTCATACGTTTAGAGATCACTTCATATTCCTCCGGAGTAGAAGGATCAGCCTGTATGAAATAATCAATACAATCAATCACCTCATGCAAGAGATTCATGAGCCCCACGCGCAGATGGTTGCCCTCAAAGAAAATCCCGATCGTTCCAACGGCATTTTCATTCAGCCGCAGCTGCATCCCTTTTCGTCCCAAGCCATTTTCCGAGGTGGATACCGTATCTGTTTCTGAGACAAGTCCCATCTGAATAAAGTCAGAAATAACATTTGTAACCGTAGGAAAAGTCAAACTGGACTGCTTTACGATGTCCGCCTTGGAAAGCACCTTGCGCTGAAGGAACATTTGCAACACTACTCCGCGGTTTTTGCTTCGGAGATATGCTGGAATATATGTATGCATGTTGGTGATTCTCCTTTCAAATATAAATATTCAGACCATGCAAATATCTGTTTTTATAATTAAATTCCCAATTCCTGCTTTGCAGCAGGATAAAGTTCCCTGCGCAGGTATTTATTGGGACTGTTCATAACATGCTGCAGATAGACCAGACACAGATCATTAACCCGGTCAACTGTGCAGTAGGCGCCAGCCGCACCTCCCCAGCCGAAGTTAGTCCATCCCGGTGTACCGTTTGGACATCCGACCCCAAGACCATATCCATACCGGGTATCCGCCTGTTCCTTCTGAAAGGTCAAAATCTGCTTTCCGCAAAGATGATTTGTGGACATAAGCGTGACTGTTTCCGGTCTGAGAATCGTTCCCTCACGAAGAGCCTCCAACAGCTTCATCACATCCCTTGCAGTGGAATAGCAGCCTGCACCACCGCTTTCATAAGCATCACCGATCTTAAATCCATTCTGAATCTCTGTGCCGCAGTTCATCATCTCGCAGGTATCACTATTGTAACGATATTGTGCACAAATGCTCCCCTGCGGCACTTCCAGGATATCAAACGTAGAGTTTGTCATTCCTAGAGGGGTGAACACATGGCGTTTCATATATGCGCTGAAACGCTCCCCGCTGATCTGTTCCACCACCGCTGCCAGAATATCATGTCCAAAACTATATTTCCAGTCCGTACCCGGCTCATACTCCAATGGCTCCTCTGCCAGAAACCGAACCGTTTGAACAGTGGGACAGTGTCCACCAGATACTGCCCGGGCTTTCGCCCACGCCGGACGATCATATGCCCTGTCATAATTGAATCCTGCCGACATTGTAAGCAGGTGCTCTATCGTAATCTCCGTAACTGCATCTGCCGTTTTCTGATTTGTCCTGACCCGCATGTGGGCGAATTCCGGGAAGAAATCGCTTAACCGATCCCGGAGTCGGAGCGTGCCGGATTCAACCATTTGCAAGACGGCGGTCACGGTCATCAGCTTTGAGACTGAATAAACATTAAACAACTGTTCTTCATCTAAAGCCCTTGTCTTTTCATAATCACTAAAACCTGCCAGACGATGATAGACCTCATTCCCTTTATAGTAAACAAGACAGTCGAAGGACGGAATACCCATGTCCAGAAATTTGTTCAGCAATGTCTCTAAAGCTCCTGACATTAACGTTATACTCCTTCCAATCTTTATCGTTTCTTCAGCCCCATTGCATGCAAGTACCAAATTGCATGCGGAAGCCATTCCTCCGCCCAGCGCCAATTATCATCTATCTGTGGATTATCCAAAGGAGAGGTAACATATTCAATACCCTCATCATCGTCAATAGCGCTGGTAATTCCATTGACAATACCGCAGGGAACGCCGATAAAATCATACTGATACTGAAAGAAATACTCCGGATTATGCCTCCCGCGGTTTATCATCATGCAGGAATCATATGGATTCAGGCCCAACACCCAGGCCACCTGGTCATCCGCAAAATTCTGCAATGCCTTGGCCAGTTCCAAATCTTTTGTGATATCCATCAACAGCCTTGCCGCCGCCGCAAGAGATAAAATCCGTGCATTTTCCCCCTGCCACCAGGGTGCATCGTCCGAATTGTGCGGAAAGAAAAACTGTTCCTTTCGGTTTCCATCCCTGTCCTGGGTATATTCCCGCGCATAACCAAAGGGGTTTGGCACTCGGTTTGTCATTTCCAGGAGGAAACGCATCACCTTTTCTGCAGTAGCAATTGCCTCTTCCTTTCTGCTGGCTTGCTTTTCTATTTCCGCATAATGTAATAGCGCCATAACTGGTGCCCCCTCCTCCGCCGGGGAGAAAAAGGGTCTGTCTGTCTCATCATGGCTCAAATAGCCGCTGCAATCGGTTCTCGGCATGTAATGGCCAATGATCTTTTCCGCATATTTCCTGGCCCGACGCATAAAGCCGAATTCCCGTGATGTACGATACAATTCGATACAAGCCTCCAGGGCGCAGTACTCATCCATCATGTTCCATTTGCCATCCTTCGTATACCGCTCATTATTCTCTTCCAAATACAGAAAAGACTCACGTGCCGCATTCAGGTACTCCTGTGAAGAGTACTCCTGAGAAGCATACGGATAACGGGCAGCCATGGCCAACGCTGCTACGGCATAACCGCCACCGCCCCGCAGGGAGGCCTCGTAACTCTCATCAGTAATCTTCCTCTCATTCTGAGGAACAGGCTTTCTGCCTTCTCCAAAGGTGTTTTTATATTCAAATCCACATTTACGTGTCACTTCGGACAATTCATAAGCATCTGGCAAACGCAGAGGCCCTGCCTTGAAAAAGGAGCCGGAGGGCGCCCTGCGACGCATCAGCCAGTTTGCCCCATAAGCCGCCTCGTCCAAAATACGACGATTGAAAATAGCGTAGTACTCCCAGCTGCTCTGCTCAATCAGTTCAATCAGCTTGTAGAAAGTAAAAACAGCCAGATTTCCCTGCTGCACATTGAAAAACCCGGAAACAGTCTGATGGGTCAGATGAACGCCGATATCTCCTGTGGCGTCATTCCAGCCACCGTGCATATCCACAATGCCCTCACGAGGTCCCTTGAATGAAATCTGGCGGTCAATTTGCTCATATTCGCCAGTCACCCGCTGAGATTTGAAATAATACATGACGGAAGATAAAGTCGTATACTCCAATACGTTACCATAAATTTCAAAAGGCGAGGACTCTACCGTTCCGGCGGTAGTATTGACCTTAATCTTATAGGAATGTCCGTAATTCTTTCCTTTGCCGGGCTGAAAATCAGAAAACTGCATGACGTAAAAATCCCCTTTATTCCAACGGGCAACCGGTTCAGACTTTACAATCTCTCCCTGGTAGACCACATCACCGGTCTGTTCTTCTAAAATTGTAAATGTGCTGCTAAGGGGCTCTTCCTGATTGGTTGCCTGTAAAATTGCCTTTTTTGTATCCTCGGAATCATATCCAAGCTGATTGATTAGGATTCTGATCATTTGTCGGTCCTCCTGGATAACTTTCTTTCGTTTGGGATAAGCGTAAGCGGTCAGCCCTTGACGGAGCCTGCTGTCAGGCCTTTCACAACCTGATTCTGTGCCACCATATATAGCAGCAGAACCGGTAGAATCGTCAGGCAGATTGCCGCCATCATGGCACCGTAATCCGTACCATACATATTACTCACCAGTGACAGGATAACACTAACCGGCTGCAAATTTCTGGTGGGCAAATATACCAAAGAAAGCAGCAATTCGTTATAGGTCCATATAAAAGTCATAGTGCCAACCGTAGCCATCATGGGCTTGGACAGAGGTACAACTATGTGTATAAATACCTGCATTACGCTGGCTCCGTCAACAATGGCCGCCTCGTCCAGATCCCTTGGTAACGAGCGCACATAGCCTGTAAGCAGCAAAGTGGAGAAACTCATATTGCTGGCAATCAAAGGAAGAATAACCGCCCACTGTGTTCCCCTCAAAGGAGAGGCACTGATGAGCACAAAGTTAGGGATCAATGTAGAAAATGCCGGAACCAGCATGCATCCGGACAACAACGCATTTATATACTTATTGAATTTATTATCAAAACGTCCAAGGGCAAAAGCAGCAAATCCCGCGCAGACCAGAACCCCCAGCACAACACCACCACAGATTATCATACTGTTCTTAAAAGCCCGAATCAGATTCATGTCCGGATAGGTGGACATTTTAATATAATTCTGAAACGTCCAGGCTTTTGGAAGGGACAAAGAACTCAGCAGGATATCGTTGGACTCCTTGAAGGAGTTAATAAACACCCACAGAAGAGGGATGATAGTCAGCAACGCCCAGAAAATCAGGACAGCATACAGAACTCCCGTGCGGACAATTGCCTTGATCCTGTCACTTTTCTTAATATAAGTATAACCCATACTTCTCCACCTTTCAATCATCACCTTGCATTTTGTTCATTAAAAAACGCAAAACGCCAGTGAGGGTGATGCCCATAACAATCATCACAATGGCAATCGCACTGGCATAACCGGTGTTATAATCCGAAAATGCCTTGGAATACATATAAGAGCTGAGCAGCTCCGATTCGTGGCGCGGACCTCCTCCTGTCACAACATAGACCATGTCAAAAACGCGGAAACTCTGGGAAACAACCAGCACTACATTGGATATCAGAATTGGTTTCAGCATAGGAAGCGTAATATACAGGACCCGCTTCACGGGGGTTATCCCATCGAGGCGGGCTGACTCATAAATATCTTCCGGAATATTGGCAATTCCGGTCAGCACAACAATGAAATAGAAGCCAACATGCTGCCAGACTGTCGGGACCGCAACACAATAAATTGCGCTTTTGGCAGTCAACCATACCTTTTTTTCATAACCCATAGTTATCAAAATATTATTGAGAAGGCCGTAATTGTACTTATAAATCAGTGAAAACATAAGACCAATAGCCGTAGCCGAAATAACAACCGGGAAAAAATAAACCGTCCGGAAGAATTTGAAGCCATGGTGTACAGAGTCTACACAAATAGCAAGCAGCGTGGCAATCCCGACTTGAAAAATCAATGCAAAAATAATCAATATTCCCGTGTTACGCATCGCAATTTTTAACACGTCATCATGCAGAAGGTTCATATAATTTTGAAGACCAATAAATTTCTTTGTAGGTGCAAAATTATACCACGCCGTAAGACTGTAATATATGGTTTTGCACAACGGCAAAATCAAAAATATGCCAATAAAAACAAGTGCGGGAAGCAAAAACAACAGAGGATATTTCTTGCTTTTCAAAACCATAGTGATAATTCTCCTTATCGCAAAAGCCGGGTGGCGGCAGCAATTTTTTGCAGATTGCCACCCGGCTGGAGTTAAGTTACCTTATTCTTGTGTTTCAATATTCGCCAGCATATCGCGGGACTCCTGAAGCAGCTCCTCGCTGGTTTTTTCACCTTCACAGACAAGAACGATGTTGCCGGAAAATGTATTGTAAACCTCGCGGTTCATGCTCTGGTTAATAGGAGACACCATCTGAGTAGCGGCAGCCATCATTTCGGCAGCACTGACATTGACAGGTTTCGTATTCTCAGAAGTCTCAATCTTCATCGCAGAATACCCGCCCACTTCAATAAAACGGGACAAGGTCTCCGGGGAACACATGAACTTTATAAAGTCAAGAGTTGCACTGCTGCGCTCATAAGCATCTCTGGACATGTACCATCCGGAAGCATAATCTGCAATTACAGCGCCTTCATCACCAGTACCGTCCTCAAACACAGGGCAGGAAATCATCCGCATATCCGGATTGTCCTCAATGCTGCTGAGTACCCAGGAGCCATCAAACATCATAGCGGCCTTTCCCTCGGCAAACATAGCCCGGACATCAGCAAGTGCCAGTGTAGCTGCATCCTTAGGAAAAGCACCTGCATCATAAAGTTCCTTAATATGATCCAGCGCCTGTCCCCAGGAGGAATCCATATACTCATTCCGCTTTTCGGGGCCAACCTCCGCCAGCAGAATACAGTCAAACAGAGCAGTCACGCGGAGCAGGGAATTGGACAAGGGAATATAGTCCGATTCAGTAGAAAGCACCTGACATGCTTTAATAATGTTTTCCCAGTTGGTAGGATATTCCAGATTATACTCATCAAATATGGCCTTGTTATAGATCAAACCTTCAAAGGATCCAATGTAAGGCAGATTACTGATCTCTCCATTCGTCTTTCCTGCCTCCAACGCAGCGGGCAGGAACAGGTCACGCCACTCGGGATCATCATTCAATATCTCATCCCAGGTGACATAAAGACCAGACTTGTACAAGGGCTCCGCATCCGTACCATTGAAATACAACGCACAATCAGCAGGTGTTTTGGCAGTAATATCCGCATTCATCTTAGGTCGGAACACATCACTGGTACCGGCAGTGGGAACGGACTCGTCAATAATCGTAATATTCGGATGATCTGTCATGTACTCGGCTATAACTTCTTTCCATGTGGGCGCCCAAGTATCGGAGCCCGCAAAATAAGTTATGACACGAATACTTTCTTCTTTCTCATCAGCCGTTTTTTCATTATTAGCTGTGCTGTTATCCGGTGTAGTCGTGCCGCAACCGGTAGAAAGCAGCATGGTACAGGCCAGTAGGGTTGCAATAACTTTTTTGAGCAGTTTCATATTTTTTCCTCCTTAAATTATATGGTAGTGTCAATATTCATGAAATTTTTGATACCATCAATTATGTCTTTTTATCTGATTTTTATATCTCTACCCCCATATCGTACCACTCCTTTCCGCATAGCAATTTTTAATTAAACTTTAATTATAAATATTTTATACAATATTTTTATATTCCTGTCAAGTTTTTTGTGGGCATTTTTTATATTTTCTCTTTATAAAAGTGTAACTACTCAGCCTGGCATCTTCATACCATTGAATGATCTTGATGCCCTGCATAATTTAATCTTTTAAATTCTAATTCCCTCTCATAAGAGTCATGAGAGGGAATCTTTCATTCGTAACTACTCAACTGGCAGGCTGAGTAGTTGCATCCATTTTCGCAGATACATGCCGGGATCACTCAAACAAGATCTCCTCCACAGTAACAAACAGATATCCTTCCTCCAAAAGCTCATCTATCACCTTCAGCGCTGCCGTGATACTGCTTTCGGAATAATCATGCATGAGAATGATTGCATTTTCTTTCGCCTTTCCGACGACTTTTTTCACAATACAGGATACATTATCGGAGCACCAGTCCATCGGGTCCACATTCCAGAGGACGGGGATCATATTGAGCTCAGACTCCAGCTCCTTGTCCCAGGTTCCATAGGGCGGCCTCACGTAGATGACCTCCTTTCCGGTGATCTCTTGTATCACTGCATTGGTCTTCACCAGCTCTTCCCGGAACTTCTCCCTGTTCCCGGGCTGCAGCTGAATATGGCTATAGGTATGGTTTCCTATCAAATGCCCCTCTTCACTCATTCTCCTGATCACATCTGGGTGCAGGGCAGCATGTTTCCCGGTCACAAAAAAGGACGCCACCACTCCACGCTCTTTTAATCCGTCCAGCAGATCTTCCGTATAATACGGATGCGGTCCATCGTCAAATGTGATGGCTATTTTCGGTTTTTCCGCTTCTTCCGTTTCCTCCTCCCCCTGTGAAAAGAGACTGAGAAGGCGCTGAGAACCCGTTGCTGCAATTCCTGCGGTCCGAAATAACAAAAACAGCAGCAACAGTATCCCCATACCTAAGATGACCATTGCCGCTTTTCTTTTCTTCATTTTCCGACTCCATCAGGCAGATTCAGTTCCACGCACTGTTGCCAGATTGATTTTCCTTCTTCAAAATATATGAAAAGGGATTCCCCTTTATTCTTACTGCCCGTTCAAAGCGTCCAGAATAATCTGGGACCACTTCGCCCCCTGCCCGGAGGAATAAGCCTTTATAGCATCCCTTGCGATCAGGTTACCCTTGATTAAATCCGTTATGATCTCTTTTTTCAGTTCCTCCAAAGCATCATAGTAGGCGACCATTTCCTCTGTATAAGGAACCAAAGGGGTCTGTATCCTGTTTTCCCGAAAGGTACGCGCTGAAACGGACGCCGTTTCCCCCAGATATACGCTCGGGTCGGAAACCGTGGACGAGGTGAGAGGAACAAGCGCAAAAAACGGGTCAAGATAAGCCTTTGCGAAGACCGTTCCCGTCCTCTGACGGTTGCGCAGGCCGTGAAACTCTCCCTTTTCATAGGATTTCCCATAAATGGTGCCGTCCTCCATGGACCAATGCAGTCCTTCCACCCCATAGGTCCACAGAAATTCTTCATCGCTCCCGTCCATCATGGAACCAAGGAAATGGAAAACCTTCTCCGGTTCCTCACAGGCAGTTGTAATACACCACCAGTACGGCTGCTGTATCCGGTATGTTCCCTCCTCCCAGACAGGAGTAAGGGCGGCCAGCTCATCGGAAAGCCCAGCCGTCTCCAGACCGACCTGCAGCTCCAGCGCAAACGCGCCTGACCAGCCGGTGATCGCGCCGCACCTGTCGTCACGGAACTTCTGATAGCACGAATTGATATCATTATCTAAAATCTCCGGATCCAGATATCCGGCCTTATAAGTGCCCACCAGTCTCCAGACCGCTGTTTCCATAGCCTCTTCGGTGAAGCCGTCCCTCCAAAGGCCATCCTCTCCCTGATAAAACCCAGGATAGGCGTCCTGAAAGATCTCAGGCAAATATCCGGTATAAGGCGCATCATCCTGCCAGACGCCCGGTGCGGTAAGCGCAAAAGTATCACCCTCGATCCCGTTTCCATCCGGATCCCCATTGGTAAACGCATCGCACATGGTCAGAAATTCCTGAAAATCCCTGGGTACCTCCAGTCCGCAGCGTTCCAGCCAGGCTTTTTTTACATAAGTGATATAGCCGTTTCCATAATCCGGCGCAATTCCATAAAGCTTTCCATGAATCTTGAAGCTCTCTACGATCTCCTGATCCTGCACATTGGATTTCCAAAAGGAATGATTATAGCTCTTCGTCATATCCCAGAGGACTCCGCGAAAGGCATACTGCGCATAATGGGAGCTGTCCAGCAAAAGGATATCAGGCCAGTCCGAACCGTTCAGGGTCTGTTCTACCTCATCATAATAAGAGCTGCCCTCCGGCTCTATCAGCTCAATGGAGTAACCGGTCATTTCCTCCAGCTGCTTTAGAAAGCTTTCCTTTTCATGGATATCAGAAAAAAAGGCGTCATCCACCATAACCGAGATCTGCAGGGAATCCGGATCGGTACTGCCTTCCTCTCCGCTTTCTTCTCCGTTTTCTTCTCCGCTCCCTTCTGTCGCTTGTCCTCCCTGCCCGGCTTCGTCAGAAATGATTCCCCTCCCACAGCCCGTAAGAAAGAGCATCGCCGCGGCTGCTGCCGCAAGAAGTCTTATCCATCCTTTTATCATACCCTGCTCTCCCATTCCTTCAAATACATCGCATCCAGATAATACTCCTGAAAAAGCGGCACATTTGCCAGATTGACGATTTCGGTTCCATCCGCGATTTCCTTCAGCTTCGATTCCGCTTTTTTTTCAGGAACCGATCCTTCTTCTCCGGAAAGGATCTCCCTGAATCCGAACCGCAGTATGCCGGTCAAAGCGGTATTGCCCCCGGAAATTACCCGCGGGGTCAATGCCTTCGGCAAAAGCCCCAGCCTGGCGGCGTCCTCGGCCTTCAGATAATACCCGAAGCCCCCCGCAAGCACGATGCGGTCAATCTGTTCCGGCGCTGTCAGCCCATAAAGCTCCGTCAAAGTCCTGATGCCGGCAGCGATCGCCGCCTTTGCCGCCTGAAACTGCCTAATATGCTGTTGGGTGATCCTTACATTCCCGATCCTGATCCCGCCTTCAAAATAAGGCTCCGGCAGCAGCCCCGTTTCATCCAGGATTCCTTCCCGCAGGAGCCTGGCAAGAAGGCTTACCATATCCGCCCCCCAGATTCCTTTCGTGGCGCCGCCTTCAAACGCCGGACCCGCGGCCGTGGCGCAGGCGATTCTTCTGTCCCTGTTTCCAAGCACAAGCTCCCCATTGGTGCCCAAATCCACCAGAAGCGTTATTTCTTCCTGCTCCGCCATCCGGCACGCATACATTCCTGCAAGCACATCCGCCCCTACGAACGCGGAAAGTCCGGGTAAAAGGGTCGTGGGAAGCCCTGCGATACACATATGCGCGATCCCAAGATGGGATGCATGGAAAGGCGCATGACCCAGCTCCTGTGTATCCCATCCTGCCAGAAGATACATCATGGTCGTATTGGCGGCAATGATCATCCGGGCCGAATCTGCACCTGCTCCTGAGATTTCCCTGTGGTCTTCCTCTTCTTTGGCCTCTCCGGACGCGTCCGCCTCCCAGCTTTTTCGGAACCGGGCGATCCCTTCCTCCAGAACCGCCCTCACGCTCTCCTGCATCCGGGCGGCATTTGAAGCATCCTGCGCCGCCTCGATTCTGCTGATGACGTCCGCTCCGTATTCTGCCTGCGGATTCACCGTCACAAAACGGTCCCGTTCCTGTCCTCCCCGGTCATAAAGCACCATAGCGATCGTGGTCGTGCCGATATCCACAGCCACCAGCCAGCCTTCTTTCCCCTTTTTCTCCGGCTGTAATCCCTGCGGAGCCTGTAATCCCTGATGAGCCCAGACTCCGCCGTCTATCAGCCGTTTCTCTTTGTAGCTTCTGATCCTGTCCTGCCAGAAGGCTGTCAAGCCGCCGCCTGCAAGTACCGTAATGCCGTCTTGGCCGCCGCCCGCAACTACTGGAATGCCGTTCCCGCCGCTGCATCTCCCGCAGCCTGTGCAGATCTGGCACCTTGTTCCCCGGAATATCTGCTCCTGCATAAAATCCCCCTATTGAAACTGGTTTCTGCTGCCGTTATAACGGTAGCCGATCGCCTTAAGCTTATCCTCCAGCTCCTTACGGTCCAGATCCAGATCCTCACACATGGCATCCAAACTGTTATAATAATCCCTCAGTTTCAAATTCACAAAGCTAAGCAGCATCACAGGATCGCTCGGTATCATATCCTTCCCCTGACCTTCCGTTTTATTCTGTTCTTGATCTTCCAGCCTTTACCTTGATCTACCAGTCTTTACCTTGATCTACCAGTCTTTATCTTCCGCTCTTGATCTTCCAGCCTTGATCTTCCGTTCTTAACCATCCGGTCATGGCAGCCTCTGTCACTTTTCCTTCACCATAGCCTTCAGCCGTCCGTCTTCCACCGCAATGAGAATGGTATCTCCTTCCTTGACCTCATCAGCCAGGATCAGCCTTGCGGAAAGGGTCTCCACATACTTCTGGATGTAACGCTTGAGCGGTCTTGCGCCATAGACAGGATCGTAAGCATTCTCCACGATAAAACTCCTCGCTTCCTCCGTCAGCCCAATGGCGATCTCCCTCTCGGAAAGACGTCTGTTCAGGTCGTCAAGAATCAATCCAATGATACCACTGATATTCTCTTTGGTCAATGGCTTGAACAGGATGGTCTCGTCCAGACGGTTCAAAAACTCCGGGCGGAAGTGGGCGCGCAGATCATTCATCACCAGCTCCTCGGCCTTCTCATCAATGCTGCCGTCCTCGCCTATGCCTTCCAACAGATAAGTCGCCCCGATATTGGAGGTCATGATCAAGATCGTATTCTTAAAGTCCACAGTCCTTCCCTGGGAATCCGTGATACGCCCGTCATCCAATACCTGCAGCAGGACATTGAACACATCGGGATGGGCTTTCTCAATCTCGTCAAACAATACCACACTGTAAGGCTTGCGGCGAACCGCCTCCGTCAGCTGACCGCCCTCCTCATAGCCTACATATCCGGGAGGCGCCCCGATCAGTCTGGATACGGAGTACTTCTCCATATACTCGCTCATATCGATGCGGACCATATTGTTCTCGTCGTCAAACAGAGCCGCCGCCAGGGACTTGGCAAGCTCCGTCTTGCCTACGCCGGTAGGACCCAGGAACAGGAAGGAACCGATGGGCTTGCCGGGATCCTTGATCCCCGCCTTGGAGCGGATAATGGCCTCTGTGACCTTATTGACCGCCTCATCCTGACCCACCACTCTTTTATGCAGCACCTCGTCCAGGTGCAGGGTCTTACTGCGCTCACTCTCGGTCAGCTTTGCCACGGGAATTCCTGTCCAGCGGGAAATGATCCTGGCGATTTCCTCATCCGATACCTTTTCATGCACCAAAGACATTTCAGAGGAATTGACACGATCCTCCTCCTGCTGCAGCTGCTTTTTCAGGGAAGGAAGGGTGCCGTAAGACAGCTCCGCCGCCTTTTCCAGATTCCCCTCTCTCTGGGCGATCTGGATCTGGCTGTTCACCTCGTCAATCTCCTCGCGCAGCTTGGAAAGCTTCTCCACGCTGGTCTTCTCATTGTCCCACTGCGCCTTACGGTTGGCGAATTCCGCCTTCAGCTCCGCCAGCTCCTTCTGCAGGTCCTCCAGGCGTTCCTGGCTCAGTCTGTCATCCTCCTTTTTCAGGGCGGCCTCCTCTATCTCCATCTGCATCACCTTGCGCTGCAGCTCGTCCAGCTCCGTGGGCAGGCTGTCCAGCTCCGTCTTGATCAGGGCGCAGGCTTCATCCACCAGGTCAATGGCCTTATCCGGCAGGAACCGGTCGGAAATATACCGGTGGGACAGCGTGGCGGCGCTGACCAGGGCGTTGTCCATGATCTTCACGCCGTGATAGACCTCGTAACGTTCCTTTAATCCTCTCAGGATGGAAATGGTTTCCTCCACGGAAGGTTCATCCACCATCACAGGCTGGAAACGCCTCTCTAAGGCTGCATCCTTCTCAATATACTGCCTGTATTCATCCAAGGTGGTGGCGCCGATACAGTGAAGCTCACCCCTCGCCAGCATAGGCTTTAACATGTTGCCGGCGTCTAAGGCTCCGTCCGTCTTTCCTGCGCCCACTATGGTATGCAGCTCATCGATGAACAGAATGATCTGCCCGTCACTGTTCTTCACATCCTCCAGCACTGCCTTCAGACGCTCCTCAAATTCCCCGCGGTACTTGGCGCCCGCTACCAGCGCGCCCATATCCAGGGAAAAAATCTTCTTATCCTTCAGCCCCTGGGGCACATCCCCGCGGACGATTCTCTGTGCCAGGCCCTCCACCACGGCGGTCTTGCCCACGCCGGGCTCGCCGATCAGGACAGGATTGTTCTTCGTCTTACGGGACAGGATGCGGATCACATTCCTGATCTCACTGTCACGTCCGATCACAGGATCCAGCTTCTGATTGCGTGCCCTTTCCACCAGCTCCTGACCATATTTTTCCAGGGAATCATAGGTCGCCTCCGGATTATCGCTGGTCACCCGCTGATTGCCCCGGACGGTGGACAGTGCCTGCAGGAAGCGCTCCCTGGTGATTCCGTATTCCTTCCAGATCTGGGCGATTTCCTTGTTGGGATAACGGATCATGGCGAGGAACAGATGCTCCACGGAGACATATTCATCCCCCAGCTGCTTCGCCTCATCCTCCGCGCTGACCAGCACCTTGTTCAGATATTGCCCGATATAAACCTGGCCGCCCTGAACCTTGCTTCTCTTATTGAGCGCCTGCTCCACACGGTTCATGAAGTGTTCCTTCTGGATCTCCATCTTCTCCACAAGCTTTAAGATCAGACTGTCTTCAATTGTCAGAAGACTATACAACAGGTGTTCCTGCTCGATCTCCTGATTGCCATACTCGTATGCCAGCTTCTGGCTGCCTTCCACGGCCTGCATGGACTTCTGCGTAAATTTCTGTATATTCATAAGCCAACCTCCCTCCGGTTTTCTGAATGCTTTTTTTCGGAAACAGAGAAACCAGCCCTTTATGGTTTTCTCTGTTCTACTAGAACTATAACACAGTGTAGGGGAATGTCAAGATAGATTTGGTTAGAAAAATATAAAGAAATTGTAAAAAACAGTTCAATCAGCCGCCGGTCTTGCAGATGGAGCTTTAAGGAGATTGGATCTTATTAAGGCTCCAGGCCGTATATGATTTCAAACAATTTTTCCCGGTCCTCCCCGGGCACGATATAAAGCCCCCCATCCTTTTGGTAAACAACGGTAATTCCTTCCCCGATTTCCCGATAGGAATACTCGGTTCCCCCGATCTGCCTGAAATCCTTTTCCGATGAAAACTGTTGGGATAGTTCCCCGTTTTCATCGTATATCCTTATTTCCACAGACCTGGTATCATACCGGTACCCAATTACCGTTCTCACAAGTTCCTGCAGGGAGGCCTCTCCTGTGCTTTCCCACATTTCTCCCATGGATTCCTGGGGAAATTTCTCCCCTTCCTCCGTTTCCAGGTAACCGATATCCTCTTTCCCCTTTCCGGTTCCGGACGACAACAACACTGGATTTAAAGCAGTAACTTCTTCGGATACCAGAAGCTCCTGTAGGGAAGCGTAATACTGCTCCCTGTCCTTCTCCTCGATCCCTTCCTGTCCGCCTGGCAGTCTCCAAAAAGCAATCCCGCAAAGAAAGAGCAGTAAAATTGCAGCAATACACGCAGGCACCGCCTTTCTCCAAAGAACTGCATCCTTCCCCCTGTGACCTTTCCTTGAGGAACGGGCTACCGTCCTTTGCGCCGCCTCTTGCAACTGTTTGATTTGTTCTTTGCGTAGGACAGGATCCGGGTTATATTTTCCTTCTGTTATCTGCTCCAAATACTGGGCGCACTCCTCTATCCATTCCCAGTCCTGCTCTTCAAAGGGTTTTTCCAACTCCTGATCCATCAGATTTATCAGTAATTTTATCACTTTAACTCAGCACCTCACTTACACAGTTTCAAGGATCTAAGATCCTATTCCTTTACAATTTCTTTTATGATTTCATGTAGCTTGAAAACCAACCTGGAGACCCGCTTCCGCAAGGCCGTCTCATTGATCCCCATTTCCTCCGCCAGCTTCCTGTAAGGCTTCTTTTTTACAAAGATACTGTCATAAAGCCTTCTTTCCTGATCTGACAGCAGATTCAGGGCTTTTGTCCTGTAAATCTCCAATTTCCCCGAAGAAGGCATTTCCCCGGACAGCCTTCTTTCCACTAGCTCCTGGGCAAACCACATGGCAGGATCCGGTATATCCCCCACCTCCTCTAAGCTGACCAGCCGCTTAGCGCTGTGGGACTTCTCATGATAAAAGTCCGCCAGCTTATGGTATGCGGTGCGGTACAGCCATTGACGCACGCCTTCGCATTCTACCTTCCGGTAAGAACGGCATAAGGCCAAAAATACCTCCTGGGCAAGATCATAGGCATCCTGATTCTCCTCCACGCGTATCCGGCAGTAACGGTAAACACTGTCATAATATTGTTCTATTATTTCCTGTAACTTTTCTTCCGTGAGCTTCAATTCAACCACCTGACTGCTGCAATCCGCAGCCTGCTTCCCTCATTTCTCATGCGATCCGCATCCTATTTCCTTTATTTCTCATGCAAAAGCAACCTGACCCTTCCCTGGATAATGTCTGCCACCTCTTCTATGCCCTTGGATCCGTCAAAGTAATCCTGGGCTTCCTCCTCCACGATCTCCATCACGGCATCCTCTTCCTCCCGTACCGGAGTAAAATCCAGACTTTCTATCGCCTGCAACACATCTGCGATCTGCTCTTTTTCCAGATAAGGGATCGACTCGTCCCCAAGGGTAAATTTAGCCAACATGTTACGATGACCGTCCGAAAAAACCTGTATATTTCCTTCCGCATCCAGTTGATATGCCGGGGTTGTATAATATTCCACATCCGTCTTAAAATCATCCCTTAACGTTGAGAAGAAAACATCCTTGGTGCTGTCTTCACGGCTCAGGAAAAATTCCAGGAACGCCCAGGCGCCTTCTTTATGGGCAGATTCGGATACCATCCCCAGGATTCCTGTAACAATGGGCTGGAACTTAAGCTCCCCGTCTGCTGTGGGAAACCCCACCAGCGTAAGCTCATCCCCAAGATTTGCCGCCATCCTAAGGCATTGGAGAAAATTATCAGGTGCATCCATGATCAAAAGGGATGCATCCCTCCCACCCGTTCCTTCCCTTTCCCCGCATTTTTTCAACCATGTAAGCAATCCGGCAAATTCGTCGCTGTCAAAACTGCTGCTTTTTCCTTCCCAGTCTACGAAATGCTCCAAACAATACTCCCGGCACAGCATGGACAGTAACCATTGGGCGCTCTGACCGGAATTTAGGACTCCCCACTCCGGATAAGCCTCCACAAATTTCATGCACTCTTCCATAGTCCAGGAGAAAACCTCCTGGAACTGTACCCTCTCCTGCCCAAAAAACGCTTCCAGCTGTTTGGTCCGTACCAACAGGGTCCTGAAATAAAACTCTTTCGGGAGGCAGAACAGTTCTCCTTCAAGAGTGTAACCCTCCGCCACATTTTCAAGAAGGTCTTCTTTCTGAATCCGGTCGCTTCGCTCCAGGTACCCTGTAAGATCTTCCACCGCTCCTTTTCCCGTATACTTATAAAAATCGAGATAAGTCAGATCCAAAAGATCCGGCACATCATTCCCTGCCAGGGCGCTGTCCAGCCTTGCCATGGCGTAGGTATCGTCTTCCCCTCCCCCATACTGTTCAAGAATCACATGATACTCGCCGCTCTCCATGTTAAAGTCCGCCACAGCCCGTTCCAACTCAGGGAAAGGCCACAGGGATGCCAATAAAATTTGTTCCTTTTCCGGCATCTCTTCTGCTTTCGTCCGCTTTAAAACATACAGACCATGCTCATAGGAGGCGGAACAAACATCCACCAACAGGATCTCCTCAGATAGCTGAGCCACATCATAGACATAAGGGGCGTAGAAGTTGCTGTCCTCCCATTTCAACAAAGGCTTAAGCCCTGCGGATTCCAAATATTCATAAAGGATTCCGTCATCACAGGCAAAAAGAGAACCCTTAAGACCACGGTAAAGGCTGTGCCCGGCAAACTGGCTCCCTTCTTTTTGCCCTTCAAGCTTTTCCTCCCCTGTCAGCAGAAAGCCCCCATCTCCTTCCTCCAATCTGTAAAATTCCACTCCCTGGGAATCTACAACCACATAAGAAACACTGCCGTTCCTTCCATCCGTCAAATATCTCTTTTCATATCCCTCCTCCTGATCTTGTCCGACATAAATCCTGTCCAATAAATTTCCATTCTCATCCAGTACAAGGATTCTGTCTCCGCATAAAAAGACTGGCTTTTCTCCCCCCAAAACAGCGAACACTTTCCCGGCAGGATTGATTCCCCAAAGCAGATCCGTCAAATCCAAATCATAAATTTTCTCCCCCTTAAGGAGCTTTTTGGTAAATGTCACCCGGATCAGGGCGCGGGCATCCGCATATTCCTGGGGATCTTCGATCAGATAGCTCTCCTTCCCAAAAGGGGAGACCTGAATGCTGCCATCCGGAAAAAACTGATAGGTACAATAGGTATCCCGGGAATCCATGAAGTTAAGCGCCCCGCTGCCATCCACAGTATAATTAACAGAAAGTCCATAGGAATTTCCCTTTCCATCCACTGCCACGGTTTCCTTTGCCCCTGCCGCAGGATATACCCATCCCATCCTTTTATCCCAATAAGTACCTGACGGAAAAAGGAGGTTCAATCCCGACAGACCTTCCGCCGCCTCCAACAAATCAGCTATTTCCTTCCATTCTTTCCGTTCCCAGGACTGCCCTGCCATTTCTTCCGATGACTGCGCTGCCAGCTCCGACAGCTCCCTAGCGACATAGACGTACCCATCTATCCCGATCTCTCTTGGCTTTTCCTCCCTGCCACAAGACACAGACAGCATAATCCATGAAATAAAAGCGAAGAGCAATCCCCTTTTGAGGCAAACATGCAAAAAATGTCCCATTTCATCACACTCCTGTTCCACGCTTTCACTGCCGGCAATGATTCCTTCTGATATTCGCGAAAGATATCTTCCTTACTATAGTCGCCCAAAAATGGATTTGTGACATAAATTTTTTTATTTTTACAAAAATTTTTTTACAGGCAAGCTTTTAGGCAGGGAAACACCCCATCAGCAACTAAAAAAGCACTGACAGAATGATCTCTGTCAATGCTTCGATTCTTCCTCTTAATCCCCATTCCGGAGCGCTTGCGCGATTGAAAAACAAGCTATCAGGCTTATTTTTCAATCTGTACCTCCGGCTGCCCCTACAGATACGCAATCGTAAAATGCACCTCGCCGAACCGGTCCACCTCCATCATCACATAAGAGGGCCTGTGGCCCTCCTGGCGGGGATAGGAAAGGCTGCCGGGATTCACTGCAATGATCCCCTCTGTGGACTGATCGATCACGGGTCTGTGGGTATGTCCGAAAAAAACAATGTCCTTTCCCCGGGCGATGGCTTCCTTCTTAATAAACTCATCTCCCATAGAAACATAATAATTATGCCCATGGGTCACCCACACCTTATACCGGTCCACATTAAACTCCAGCTCCCGGGGCAGAAGGGAAAAGTAATCGTTATTCCCCAGCACGATCCGAACCGGACATTCCACTGCCGCCGTAAGGAGGTACTCGCTTCCTTCCGCATCGCCGCAGTGAATGATCAGATCAAGAGGTCCCAACAGCTTCAACAGCTTCAAATAATTGTCATTTTTCCGGTGGGTATCGCTCACGACCAATATGCGCATTGCTTTTTCAGCTCCTCTTTCATCAGCTGCAGGGCTTTCCCGCGGTGGCTGACCTGATTCTTTTCCTCATCCGTCAATTCCGCAGTTGTCTTTTGAAACTCCGGCACAAAGAAAATAGGATCATAACCGAATCCATGGCTGCCCTTCTCCTCATAACCGATCCTTCCTTCAATGGCTGCCCTGGTAAAAAGCTCCCTTCCGTCAGGAAGCACGGCTGCAATGGCGCAGACGAACCGGGCCGTCCTCAGCTCATCCGGCACCCCCGCAAGCCTGTCCATCAGATTCCGGTTCTTCACGCTGTAAGGCGTATTCTCCCCCAGATATCTGGCGGAAAAAATGCCGGGTTCCCCTCCCAGATAATCGATCTCCAGGCCGGAATCATCCGCCAGCACGATTACCGGCATTTCGGAACTGTTTAGACTTTCTTCCGGCATAGGGCAGGGATCCTTCTTTTCCTGTATCACAGCCCTTGACAGCGCCCCTGCCGCCGCCCTCGCCTTGATCATGGCGTTTTCTTCAAAGCTTTTGCCGTTTTCCTCCACGTCGATGCTGATCCCGGCTTCCTTCATGGAAAGGACCTCCAGACCGGTATCCTCCATGATCATCCGTATCTCTCTCATCTTGTCCGCATTGCCGGTGGCAAAGATGACTCTTCCCTTCATAACGCTTACATCCTCCAACCTTTTTCCGGTTCCGTTCCTCTGTTCGCGGAAAGCATCCGCCGCTCCAATTCCGTTCTACCAGAGAAACAGATCAGCCGCCGTTCTTGTCGGAACCTGCCCGTTCCTGCCGCTTGGGCGGCTTAGGACCCATAAACTGATAATAATAGGTCTTCATCATACCATTGTATATTTTGCGGTTCTTATCCGCCTTCCTTCCAATATCTTCCTGCGCATGTTCATAAGATGTGATCAGGTACAGGCTCCAGCTGTCCAATTCCCGGAACCGCTCTCCAATAGTGCGGTACAGGGCTGGCATGGCGGCCTTATCCTCAAGCCTCTCCCCATAAGGAGGATTGGTGATAATGAAGCCGTACTTCTTAGAATGGTGCAGCTCTTCCACTCCTCTTCTCTGGAAATGGATCAGCCCCTCCACCCCTGCAAGCCTGGCGTTCTGTCGGGCGATTTCCACCATCTTTTCATCGATATCGTAACCCTGGATATCGGTCTCCACGGAATAGTCCGCCATTTCGTCGGCCTCTTCCCGGATATCCCGCCATAACCGGGCTTCGACAATATGTTCCCAGGTCTGGGCGGTAAAGGATCTGTTCCTTCCCGGCGCCAGATTGGCGGCCATCATCGCGGCTTCAATCGGGATCGTCCCGCTGCCGCAGAAAGGATCCACCAGAACCCTGTCCTTATTCCAGGGGGTGAGCAGAATCATGGCTGCGGCAAGATTCTCCGCAATAGGCGCCTTCGCCGTCAGCTTCCGGTAGCCCCTCTTGTGCAGGGATTCCCCGGTACTGTCCAGCCCCACCGTCACCTCGTCCTTCAGCAGAAATACACGCACCGGGAAGCTTTCCCCGTCCTCCGAAAACCACTCCACATGATAGACGCTCTTGAGCCGTTCCACCATCGCCTTTTTCATGATCGACTGGATATCGGAGGGGCTGAAAAGCTTACTCTTCACGCTGGCAGCCTTCGCCACCCAGAACCTCCCGTTCAAGGGAATGTATTCCTCCCAGGGAAGGCTTTTGGTCCCCTGGAAAAGCTCTTCAAAGCTTTCCGCATGAAAGCTCCCTATTTTAATCAGGATCCTCTCCGCGGTCCGCAGGAAAATATTCGCCCTGCATAAAGCTTCCTCGTCCCCGTAAAAGGTGACCCTGCCGTCCGCCACCTCTGTAATGTCATAGCCTAAATCTATGATTTCCTTTTTCAGCACCGCTTCCATTCCGAAATGGCAGGGCGCAATCAATTCAAATTTTCTCACGATACAACTCCATCCAATTTCCTTCAGATGGATTGTATCAGAACTTTTCCGAAAAGTAAAGTGCCCGGACGAGTATTTCTCTGCGTCCGGGCGCCTTCATTCATTCCAGCAAAAAATCAACAGCTCTTAGTAGTTGCTCTGGTTATTCTGGCTGTTCTTCTGGTTCTGATTGTTCTGGTTGTTCTTCTGATTCTGGTTCTGGCTGCTCTGGCTGTTCTTGCAGTTCTGGCTGTCAGAAGAAGAATTGGTGCTGTTGTTGTACTTGCTGTTGTCATAATTCTGATTCTGATTATTGTTTGACATTTTGGTTTCCTCCTGTCTGTTATTAGTTACGGGAGTAGTATGCCGCCAATACGCAAAAGATATTCATTCTTTTTATAGGACTTTAGTACTAAAATATATTGCATTTTTTGAAATGATATACTATAATCCGGTTTTTGACAGTGTTTTGAGGAAAAAAGTCCCAGAACCCGCTTAAACAGCGGCTTTTGGGACTTTTGC
>CANPYG010000031.1 GCA_947588205.1 uncultured Acetatifactor sp.
CTTTCCCGCCACTGGAAATCCAGTTCATCTTCTGGATTTTTGTCCTCATCAATAATTTTGCAGACAAACAGATTGAGCAGTTTATTAAAAGCATTCGGCTTGTCGGAAATAGCGTTATGGCGCAAAATCTCCATGATTTGGTTGTAAATTTTACCGCTGTCTTCTTCCTTTAAGGCTTCCAGTTCACCATAAGTAAGTGCCTTATGTCTGATATCATAAGGAGCCGCGTAGCTGTCAAAAATGCCATTGTTCTTAAAATTTTTGTTCCAGTGGCTATATATGTCTTTTACTTCAGACAGCCCAGCCCATGTATCTTCAACATCAATAATGCTATTGCAGTACTCAATGGTTGTTGCGATTCGGGAAGCATAGAGGCATAGATAACGAGTGGCTCTGGCGTTGCAATAATAGGTAAACAGCTGGCCACCACTTCGGGACATTTTTACTTTCTCTTTTTCATATTCAGCACCCCAAGTTTTACACTCAATCATAAGGAAAGGAGTACCATCAGTTGCTTTGACCAATATATCAAGTCGTCCAGAGTGTCCACGTCCAGATGGATAAACTTTTTCTAATTCTATATTGGCTGGAGCATACCCTTTTTCAAGTAACCGATCAATGCACTCCAAGACAACAAGATTTTCCGCCTGGGAAAAATTACTTGTTGTCTTTCCCCAGACCGTGATATTAGAATTTCTGGGATTCGTATCCGCGTCATATGTGAATTTTTCTTGATTAAAATCGACAAATATTGTGTATCCATCATGAGAAGGATAGGTCTTGTGATAAATACCAGTTTTTCCATCCTGGGGAAGAAAGCCTATAGCTGCAATCAGAGTTTTTACTATATTCGCATTTAGTTTCATTATCACACCTCCCCACATTTTTCATAATAAGTATATCACATACCTATCTTCAGTGGCAAGTGAATGCTGTGAATGTTCACAAAATTTTTGATGCTCCGTTATTCCTCCACATAGTACTTCGCCTGGGCGTTCCAAAGCTCCGCATATAGGCCTTTCCTGTCAAGCAGCTCCTCGTGGCTTCCCCTCTCCGCGATCCTTCCTTCCTCGAGCACGATGATATCGTCGCAGAACCGGCAGCTGCTCATGCGGTGGGAAATATAGATTGCGGTCTTATCCTTCACCATTTCATCGAAACCGGCATAGATTTCAGACTCGCTGATGGGATCTAACGCCGCGGTAGGTTCATCCAGGATGATAAGCGGCGCATCCTTATACAACGCCCTGGCAATGGCGATCTTCTGACCCTCTCCGCCGCTCACGTCCACGCTTTCCTGCTTCGATTTAAGCAGCACGGTATCAGGCCCTTCCGGAAGCCTTAGTACCGCCTCCTTGACGCCTGCCCTCTCAAGGGCATGCCAGAACCTTTCCTCATCCCATAGCCTTTCTGCTTTCCTTTCTTTCCCTTCTGTTCCTGCTTTCCTTGCTTTCCTTTCTTTCTTCTCTTTCTTTTCTTTCCTCTCCTTCTTTTCTCCTCCCTCCTTCCTTGCCGCTTCCCCATGACGCAGGGTACGGTCCGAGGTATACCCAGCCGCCACGTTCTCCCAGACCGGGAAGGCGAAGAGCTTGTAATCCTGGAACACCACCGATAACAGATCCTTGTATTCCTCTTCATCATACTTCCGGATATCCACGCCGTTTAAGGTGATTCGCCCCTCAGTGGGCACATAAAGCCTGCACAGCAGCTTGATAAAGGTAGTCTTCCCGGCGCCGTTTCGCCCCACCAACGCCATTTTCTGCCCGGTATTCAGCCTGCAGCTCACATCCTTCAGCACAAAATCCCTGCTTCCCGGATACCGGAAGCTCACATGCTCGAAGGCGAATTCATACTCCCCGTCATCCCGCTTTTCCACAGGGATGTTCCCGGACGGGTGGATGTTCTGCGCATCCATGACCTCCAGGAATTCACTCATATAAACGCAGCATCTGCGGATAATACCGTTATGTTTGATCATCCCGGCAAAGGCGTCCACAAAACGCCCCAACGCTCCCACGTACTGAGTAAAGGCGCCCACTGTAATTGCGCCGGTCACTGCCTTGACCGACACCAGAAGATATGCGGATACCGTGTAAACCGAAGATACCCCGCCCTGGAAAAGCCTTCCGATAATTCCCGAGCCTTCACTTTTTTTATAGAAATCCCGCGTGTGTTTATTCAATTCCTTCTCATTTTCAAGCAGCATATCCTTCATCCCGAAAATACGGATGAGCTTAGCGAATTTCGCCTCTGTAAAGACCTTAAGCATGTACATCACCTTAAGCTCCTCACCCGCAAAGGAATTCACAAACCTGTCCACCTCCTTTGCGAAATGACGGTTCACCCGTTCCAACAGAATGGTTGACACGATCACAATGAGCAGCAGCCACGAAAAGGATACCGCCGGGGAGGCAAGGAAAGAAAGGAAACCGCCTCCCACTTTTGGTCTCTGAAAGCATAGGGCGACCACCATCGCCGCTGAGAACAGAATGGACAAAACATCTTCCCATATCGCGAGGTAAGTGTACAGCACTTCAAGCAGACCTCCGTGCATGGAGGCTGTTTTCTCCGAACGAAGGATCTTCTCGGACATTTGCGGGTCTTCCATGGTCTCATAATCCAGTGACATCGCCTTCTCATGCAGAAGTATATAGAAAAGGAATTCATACCGATCCCCCTTAATGAAGAAAACCTTACTGAGCACCGGAGAAATGATTCCCCGCACCAACAGGTCTAAAAGAAGGAGAACCCCCGCGAAAAGAATCGCCCTCCGAAACCTCGCCGCCAGAAGGGCGTCGATCAAAGCCGCATTCAGCATCAGGCTCCCATAGCTGCTTCCTACATTGATAATCGCCCGAAGCAGATAAAGGGGCAAAAATGTGGAATCAATGGAATGCGCCATCTTAAGCAGCCGGAAGCCGGTTTTATGGAACGCGAATCCCCGCAGAGGATTACTATGCCCTGCGGCTTTCTTACTTCCTCCGGAATTTCTTTCTCCGGATCCGCCCTTTGAACCTGCCCGCCTGCCTGACCTCTTTATGTCCTTTAAGTCCAGATTCTTTTTGGACATCTTCCTCATAGCTACCTCCCCTGCCCGCTTTCATAGTACCCTGCCTGTATGCGGAACATATTCGCGTACTGTCCGTCCAGCTCCAAAAGGCTCCTGTGGGTTCCTTCTTCCACAATCTTCCCATCCTCCATAAAAAGGATCCGGTCGCAGAATTTGGTGGAGCTCAAACGATGGGAGATGAACACACTTGTCTTTTTGTCTGTCATTTCATAATATTTTTCATACATGCTGCTCTCGGCGATGGGATCCAGGGATGCGGTCGGTTCATCCAGGATGACCACAGGCGCGTTTTTATAAAGGGCCCTGGAAAGCATGAGCTTCTGGAGCTCGCCGCCGGACAGCTCCACGCCCTCCGGATCCAGATCCTTGCTTACAGAGGTGTGAAATCCTTTGGGCAGACCCGTCGTCCGTTCCCAGAGACCGGCTTTTTTCAGACTCTCTGTCAGTCTCTTTTCATCGGTCTGCCCAATCCGGTCACAGGTCACATTTTCCTCCAGCGAGAAAGCCAAGGCAAACACATCCTGAAAAACCACGGCGAATTCCCTGTAATAAGCCTGTGGAGAAAGCCCTGAAATATCCTTGCCGTCCAGAAAAATCCTGCCGGAGGTGGGGTGAAGCAGCCCGCAGAGAAGCTTCACCAGGGTAGTTTTGCCCGCCCCGTTCATCCCCACCAGGGCGAGCTTCTCCCCCGGACGGATGGTCAGGCTGATCTCATGTACCGCATCCCTGTCTTCCCCCTCGTACCGGAAGCACACCTTTTCCAGTCTGAGCTCATGCATCTTTCCCGCATTTTCTATGGGTGCCTTCCCATCCTCGTCCAAAACCCCCGACTCCATAAAGTCACGGTACCTGCTGATACTCTGACCCTGCCAGCTTAAATTCTGGAGGATGCTGAAAATTCCTTTCATCCTTCCGTCAAAGGAGGCAGCGATTCCTATATAAAGCAAAAACAAGCTGACCGGTAAATCCCCATAAATCATCTGTAGGATCAGATATCCATAGAGCACGCCATCCCTGCAAAGCATGATGAGGCTCGATACAAATCCCGCCACAAGCAATGGGTTTTTCCGCTTATTGCTGACATAAGCACATCTGTCCAGGATCTCATCAAACGCTCTCTGAAACCATTTCTGCATCCGGTACATCCGGATATCCTTTCCATTTTCGTGGTCGATGGTCACTTTTTTCAGGTAATCAAAGTCTTCCCAGATTTTATCCGCCATGTCGGCATATCTTTTCGACTTTTCATTGGCAATTCGTTTAACCCATGCGTCCGCAAGCGTTGCCAGGCACAAAAAGATCAAAAGGGGAATGCTTTCCATCCCCACAACAACAAGGTAAATTGTCGCTCCCAGCCCACAGACCGCCAGATCCTGGAATCCCTTTAGAAATGGTTCCACTCCCGTATCACTCCCAGCAAGCACAGTACGCTGAGCAGCAGATATCTTCTGTCGCCCCTTGCCGCTTTCCAGAATCTGATTGTCCATCTCCGCGCATTTCCGAAAATAGTCAATGGATGCAGTGATCCTAAACAGGAAAAAATTGTGTCTTGTGGTTTCTGACAGATATTGTCCGGCTAACGATACGACCTGCAGACAAACCACATACAGCGCAATCAAAAACAAAATCCGCCCAGGGGAATAAGCGCTGGTCAGCATGGCCGCCACCATTCCAGGAAGCGCCACCTGCATCAGGGGCTGCACCACACTGAAGAAAACGTCCGCCCCCATCAGGGCAAATATTCTCTTCCCTTCCCACTTTTCAAGCCACCTGCAGGCATATAGATAGTTGCTCCAGATTGAGTACTGCTTTCCGTCATAATCCGGCATCGCTTTTTTTGACATCTTAGTATCCTCCCTGTATTGCTTCCTCTGCGCCCGGCAATAAAACACCGACCCATAGTAAAAAATGATTGGCTTACCTTTACTCTATACCACTTATGGTTAATGATCAATCTGTAAGAATAACCTTTCCATAGGCTGTAATATCATACCATGCCTTATTGGCATTTTGCCAAGCAAGAACCACAAAATCTTCTAATTCCTCATTATAATCCCACATCTGGACATCAAAGCAAAAAGAAAATCCCACATAAGGCTCATATCCAAGTAAATTCCATGGGATTCCAACCTGTATTGTACAGAAATTGTCCATCCTACATATTTCCGCCAGGTATGTTTTTTTATCAATAACTGTCTCTGCGGCATTCAGATAGTAATCCTCACGCATAACAAGATGTAAAGAGCCATTCGACATGTATTGTGGCTTCAGAACAAGTCCACGGACGAAAGCTTCTCCTTCGCCTCTTTTTCCGGTATCAAAATGAAGTCTTATATAATCCTGATAAGTAACGGTCGGTTTGTCATTACTTTCATCATATTTCGGGAAACTCAAATTTTCATCTTTTATTTCGATAGTAAACCAGAAATAATGCTGATCCCATTCCACAAAAAAAGTTCCGCTCTGCCTTGCCATACGTTCCATCTCCATTATATCCTTATATGTACCGAACCGATTATCCTGGTAAAAATGGATCCCATCAATTGAAACTTTCTGGCATCTGCTGTAAGGTAAATTACTCTTATCCATTCTGGCGCAGCAACGTAATATAAATGCATCTTTCTGCAATTCTTCGATACAGCGACACACAATTGCCCTTTTGTCTCCAAAAAGGACTTCCGGAACTTTAAATATAGTAAGCGCTATAGCGGAAAAGCGGCTGGAGAAGCATGCCCTCCTATCCTCTGGAAAATGAATATTCAAAATATAATCCAAAGGTGGATATATTTCCTTCAGTATATTACATACAAATGCCAATTCATTTCGGGCTTCATACTTACACACTCGTTTTTCAAATTCAACATTGAAAAGGAGGTTCCTTTTTTTGTGCAGGAAGAGCGCAATCTCATGAAGAGAACACAAGTCAATACGTGCATTGGCATTTCCAACCGCAAACTCCATGACCATCTGATAAACATAATGCTTTACAAGATGCAGTATCATGAACAAAACTGCGTCATAGTCATCCATAACAGGTATGTCAAATTCATTTACATAACTTCGCTTTAAAACTTCTTCTGCATTAAAATGCCTGATATTGAAAATCCAACCAGGGACAAAATCAACATGCACTTCCAAAACGATAGGGAACATCCGATTTTCTTCCTTTATCAGAGCTGGAAAATGGTGTTCCCGATTCCCACTTTTCAGAAATATATCGGCTGAAACTTCTTTCCCATCAATTTCCGGCTGATAACCAATTGATTTTAAAAGAAACAAAGCTCGAGGAGCCTGGCGGGGAGAGACCAGAATATCCATATCTGAAAAATTTCTCAGATATGGCTGATTACCATAAAGTTCTGTGGCAACCGCAATACCTTTCATAACTGCAAAAGAAACTCCATGCATGTCAAACAAGGATTTGATCTGAATTAATTCGTTTTTATATTTGTTATATCTTAGTTCTTTCAGGAGGACAAGGGATTCTGTATTGGTTCGGGATCCCTGATTCAATGTTTTTTGTTCCTGAAGATAATCTGTAAAAAAGGCAGATAGACCTTCTTTGATTAGAATCTGCTTTACAAGTGCTTCATCATCGTAATATTCTATCAGGTATAATAATAAAAGATTATGAATTGTTATCACGGTCGATAGATTCCTCTCTGTTAATATACATTTCTTTTATCTCTCTTTGGTGATACTTTCGGAGGCATCCAAGCGGATTCTTTTCACAGTTCGTTACAGTTAAAACAGTCATAGTGCATAACGGAAAGAGAGGGGCTTTTTTCTCGTAATTCTACAGGGTACGCTATGACATTTTAAGGTTCATAACAAAATGAACGAGCATAATCTCCCCTTTTACTTCTGTAGAAATATACACTTGTGCCATATAGCAAGCCCGCTTCTTATCCGTTCTAATTATGCTTTCTATAATGGAACTTCTAATTCCTTTTCGCCCATATTAGTGATCGAAGAATCTATATCCCATATCTTTTCTATACTCGTTTTACCATATTTTTTTCATCATATCAAAATTTCTCCACCTATACGTCTGCAATCCAACAGCAGATGCAAAAGCATACAGAGGTACTGGTTTTGCATCTGCTGGGGATGCGGTGGATCATCTTTGATGTTGCAACCACACAGATAGAAATATTTTTGAACGTTTTAGAGAATTCAAACACTTAAACACAAAAAAACAGAATTATCACTGTCTAATAAAGGTTTCCAAAGCTATTGCATTTTCAGCGATGAAGTTCACATCGTTAATCATACACACCTTAAAAAAGTGAACATTTTCAACAATGCGGTGAAATATCGGCAGTGAAAAAACATATTTTACTGTATACTTATTCATATACGATATACCCACCACATTTGAGAGCAAAAGTATTTCTTTAATTCGTTCCGACGTAATGGGTCTTATTTCAACATGATCATACCCTCTTCTCTCAAGCAAATAAATACCCTTCACGATCCCTCTGTCTATGCTGGTCACATTTAATCCGACATCCGATGCAACTATGAATAATTTCCCATCTGATTGTTCATATCGGGCTTTATTATCTGTATTTCCAAAAATCATTTCATAGCTCGCTTTTGACAGTTTGGCGAAGTTATTAACGCCATAACCTACAAGTTCATTTGTCACTCTAAGTGTATCATCCGAAAACAAGTTCATGCTTTTGGCCATATTTATTGCAAGCGTTGATTTACCAACACCTTTATCAGCGGCTAAAGCAAACAATTCGCCACTATTTTCAACACATCCACAATGAAGTAGAACATTTCCTTTTCCAAGACAAAAAAGAGAAAACGGTATGTTCAACAATGTACAAATGACGTTTTCTTCTCTTTCACGGAATTCAACATGTATCCGATTCTCAACTGGAAAGATCATATACCGCACAAACGATGAACTCATTTCTGCGTATTCGGTTTGAAATTGGACATGAACCTCATCTGTAAATTCTGTGCCCTTCTTTACAGTTAGTTCGACTATCTCTGCCGTTTCATCCTTCACCACACTTGGAAATGGAAGCTCAATTTCACTACGCAATATATATCCATAAACACTGTAATCATACATGAGCTTTTATCTCTTTCATCTTTAATTCCATCCGATATGCTTCTGCCTGCTTGTTGAACATGTCTGCATATTTGCCATCCAGCGCAATAAGCTCTTCGTGGGTTCCCCGCTCCAAAACCTGACCATTTTCAACATATAGAATCTCGTCCGCCAATACTGTGGTGGAAAGTCGATGCGTAATGAAAACGATGGTCTGGTCGCTCAGCACCGACATGAGCTTCTTGTTCAATTCATACTCAGAAATCGGATCCAGGGAGCTATTGGGTTCGTCTAAAATGAAGATTCCTGCACTTTTCGCCCGAAGATAGCCCCTCGCAAGGGCAAGTCGCTGCTTTTCGCCACCCGACAGGGCTTCTCCGTCATCATCGAACAAACGTCCTACCATGCTGTTTTCTTTATGCTTCATGCACTCTACTTTTTGATCAATATCCGCATATGCCAGAGCTTCATATAAAGCAGTTCTATCCTTTTCATTACCATCGTACTCAGAAAGTCGGACGTTTTCTGCCACTGTCATTTGATAGGTACAAAAATCCTGCAGCATCAAGGAAAAACTTCTCCTGATATCGTCAATGTTGTAGTCGCAAATGTTGCGCCCATTAATGAGAATCTCCCCTTGATCGGTGTCATAGAGCCGCAGCAGCAGCTTGACAAGTGTAGATTTTCCAGCACCGTTCCGACCCACAATAGCGATTTTCTTTCCCTTGGGAAGCGAAAAGCTAAGGTCATCAAGTACAATTTTATCGTGTCTTGGATAACGGAAACTGACATTTCGGAACTCCACTTCCCGGATCTCTTTTCCAGAGAGAGAAAGCTTATCTGGTGTATTTTGCGTTTCAATGCTGCCCTTTGTTTTCGTAGCACGGATGTATCGCTCCACTGCCCAGCTGCAGTTGAATTTCATGGTACCATAGGAACTGATCAACGTAAACACTGTGCCATTCAGTTTAAACGCAGCCGAGAAAGCCACCGAAAAGGAACCAATACCCATACTACCGGAGAATACACGATACGCCAGATAAAACAGCAGCGCCGGCTGAATGATGTAATTGATCACCGCATCTGCTATTGTTCCGCTTTTCTGATCCTTCCCCAGAAAAAAGTTATAGGTTTCAATCGCTTTTCGATAGGCAGCGCAAAATTTACCCAGCACAAATTCCCTCATGGAATAACAGCGCACCTCAGCAGCAAATTCGGGATTGTTTGCGATTCGCTGATAATAGTTTGTTACCATGCCTATTTTTTCTTCTTCAAGATAAGTCAGTTGATTATAAACACGGCTCCATTGCTGCTGAACAGTCATGGCAATCAGCATTGCACCAACAAACAGAAGAATATACGCGTCAATGCTGGCAAATACAGCGATCAATGATGCACCAGTCAGCAATACTTCAAAGATTCTGCCGATACTGTCAAGAAACAGGAACGCCGTACTATCCGTTGACGCGAACGTAACAACATTATCTTCGAAAAACTTGCGGTCTTCAAAATCGCCAAGGTCTTTTTTCATCACGGTATCCATCAGCTTCATTTTCATTGCACATTGAACTCGCCTCTGCATCACTGGATAAACACGAAATTGTAGTATGCGTTGAGGCAAACCGATTACAAGAAAGAGGATATGAATAGCTACGATCATTTTCAGCACATACATAAGCTCTGCCCCACCGGTGAGTGCATCAATGATCCACATTAGATACAGTGTACCGATCAGAGAGTTTGCCGCAGATAAAACAATGCACAAAAATTTCAGGATGACAAGACCGCGGGATTCATTCCAAATTAATGACAGCATCAACATGATGCGGCGGAACACTTCTCTCACTGGCAGATCTTTGTAATCCTCCTGATACATGCCCAACATTTCCTTACGAGTATACTTTTTCATCACAAACCTCTTAGTATAATTATAGTGATATATAATGGATCGACAGTATTGTTTTCTTTTGCTTCAGAATTAGAGGGAAGTCTTTATATCATTATATAAAGCAGACATAAATTTATATTTTTCATATAATATTTCACTCATCAACGAAAAATCTGTGGGACAATCGTATTTACCACCATTTTTAACTCTATTTTTGGGACACGCTTGCCCACAGCAAATCGGTAAATGTATACACTGAATGCACTGTTGATGCAATGTTGCACCCCCACCCGGTAAGACAAAAGCACTCCATTTTGCACGATCGAACTCAAATTGACCGTTTTCAACAGTGCCTATCACATTGATCGTATCTCCTTCTTCCGTTTCTTCGCTACATTTTCTCAACTTGCCATCACTTCCAATAACGAAATGATATGGCCTGCCCGCATAGCAAACTCTATTCATTGGATCAAAAAAATCAAAATTCAATTTTGGAAGAATTCTTCGCTCAACAGAATCTCGAATCAGCAATAAACGAGTAAGAGCTTCGACATTTTCATTAAGTATATCAAAGTTGTCATCATTTTTTCCACCCCATTTACCAATACCATGAAAAAACAGCGTAAAGCGTTTATCTAACTCACTAGAAATAAAATCAAGCAAACTATTAAGATCTTCAAATATTTCATCGTTAAAGTTCACTCGGATAGTAACATTATAATCTGCGATGATGGTCTTCATATAACGAAGATTATTTGCAATATCCTCCCATGAAGGTCTCCCACCCACATATGGCCGATAATGGTTATGTGTTTGTGGTCCTCCATCGACTGTTATCTGAAAAAAATCGAACCGATTGGCAAGTAGGTAATCAATCTTTTCTGACGTTAAAAGCGAACCGTTTGTTGTCATTCCATAATGATAATTGACACCTTGTTTATCAAAAAAAGCATTTAATTCATTAGTTACATACTGAATCACCGAAAAGGATAACATTGGCTCACCGCCAAACCATTCAATATAAAACTGTTTTAATCCGTGTTTGTAATGATAATCTTTTACGGCCGCTATGATATTTTCAACCATTTGATCAGAAATATGTTTCTTATCATGATCTTGAAAACAATAGATACATTCAAAGTTACACATATTATTCGGCATAATAATAAGGTTTAAATTTGTCGGATCAAAACTTTCACTATAATATTTTGCCATAAATTCTGCAATCTCGTCAACTTCATCATTTACGCAAAAAGCCTGCAAAATGGTTTCATTGTCGATTCTATCAATTTGACCATTCCGCAACCTATCAATATTTTGCATTAAATTAAATTCTGAAGATGGAATAAAAGCCTGAACACCATTACAAGTGTTGTAAACCAGACAACCATCTTCTACATCAAATATTACCGTATATCTTGATTTTTTCATGGATATGACCATACCTTTCCGCTACGCTACAAGAAACAAAAGGAATAAAACTTAATTACTTGTAGCTCAACATTCAAAATATGTGCTAAAATGATACTAAAGAAAACAATCCTGCCTCAAACTCATATTATGACAGGCGACTCAAACGAACCGCCTGCCACATTTTACCTCAAGAACAAACCCCTACGCACGCTCCTGAACATTTGGATTTACATCCATTACAATACCCCTTACATCCACAAACAGATGTAGAAAATTCGTCAGATAATAGTCGAAGACCTTGAGGATTTGAAAACACAAACATACTACTCACCTCCTTTCCAATCAAAGAGTACTCTCGGAAACTCACAGCCCTTGAAAACACTGTGTTTTCTCAGCACTCTTTTTCTTCATCTCCACCTTTTGTGGATTTTTTACTGTAATACTTCGGGATTATATTAGGAAATTTTTTTAAAGTCAAGAATTAAATGCAAAACATTAAATCAGCGTTTTGCACAGTTCGCCACAATGTCAGGCATGGCTGCCGCCTTTCTTATTCTCCTCCTGCATTTTCGTCTTACAGCTTCTATTATTCGCTTTACCTACTTACTTTCCGAGAGTACTCTGACAAGTATTCAAAACTTCATCTCTAAATTCCATTCACGAAACGCTCTATCTGCTCAGAATCGCCAAATGCAATCTCATACGCATCCGTTTGACTTGCTAGGCGTACAATATCATACATAAGCTGCTTCTTGTCGCAATGGTTTCTTGTATTGTTAATAATTGCGTGGAACAAGTCAAAACCTTTTACCTTTTGAACGGTTAATTCATTCCCTTTTCGAAAATGTGGAAACAAAATTACATCGATCCCCTTAACTGCCTCAATCCTTTTCTCTGGAACATAGACCTGCCGGACTACATTTTCCTCATCAATTGTTGTATGCGTTGTGCAAGAATATTCCCCGCCTCTCACAAAAACAGGCATATGAAAGCCTCGGTACATACTCTCCACAATATATACGCAGTCATCATCAACGTACCATGCATCGAATTCTTTCAAAAGTAATCTTACCAGTGTTGTCTTACCTGACATTCTTGTTCCCATTATCAGAATATTTTTTTTATTCATCTGAACCAGGCTTCCATGCAAGATGGTGCATTGAAGATTCCCTTCTATATATCCCCGCACAACATTGACTAGCCGAAAATACTCCCCTCTTCTCTGTGGATCAAAATGGATCAGATAATCACAATGTGGCTGAAACTCCTGGTTAATTTGATATATATACATTACTTTATCGTCCGTTAATGGTATATTCTCTTTCTGAAAAGCCACGAAAATACTGTCGAAAAAGTAAGAATTTGATTTATACATATCTTCGTCAAGACATATTGTCATCTTCTTTCCACCGACTGTTTTATTCATATATATCATTCTATGACGATCACTCCTTCTTCTAAAAACTGGTACAGCACAGATTGAATATCACTCAGAACCGCACCTTCCTGATCCGGTTCTATCTGAAAAACACTTTTCAAATAAGAAAGGATATCCTTATCCGAATAATCTTGCCCACTTTGAACAGCAGCCACGAGATACCGAAAGATATAGGTTGCTGTTATGTTAAGGGCTATAATCTTATCTCTCGTTTCATTATATATTATTAGTTCACCATCAATCGAATCACTATCAAAAAAATCTATATGTATATTTCCAATAACCTGTCCTTCAATCGTCAGCTTCATACTTAAACCTCCTTCATCTCATATACCTGCATATGATTCAACTCCGGGATTGTCATTTTTTTTGCATACCACCCAAACACATGCTTTCCATCAGCAATTGTCTGTATTACATATTTCCAGTAATATCTGGTCATATCGCATATCCAAGAAGCCGAATCCCTGCCGGAATATTTATCCCCCTCAAATTTCAGCGGACATCCAACCCTGCAAAAACGAAACGCAAAACAATTCCGGCAAGAAGCAGACAAAAATCTACTCCGATATTCTTTCAGAAGTTCATCTGTATACTTTTGATACAGTTCTACCCTTCCATCCTTGACAGAACCGATCATCGGTACTCCTTCCTTTGCCTCGAGACAAGTAACCACCGTTCCATCCGGCATAAGCCATGGATTCATCACATAACCAGATCCGCAAAAAATATCCGTCCGGGAATTTGGAAAAAGTTGTATCGACATTCCTCCAGCTCCATACTTGTGCAAGGCGTAATCTGCTGCGCTCACAAAACTGTTAATAAAATTATACTTATCGCTGTTCAGGTAGGTATCCTCCATGTTCTCAATCGCACGTCCCCTAACAAGTATTGGTGAAATACTCCAACCCTTATGGTGGGAAAAGTGTGTATAAATATAATCGACCATATTGAATAGTTTATCAAAATCATACTGCCAAATGGTTGTCCTTATTGTGTAGGTTGCATGCAAGCGATCTAACATGGCAATCGTCCGTTCGACCACCGTAGATGATTTCCCGCCGCCTGACATTTTTCTATTCCTATCCTGAACACTTGTAATACCATCATAGGAAACCATAATCGTACTACAATTATCATAGATATACTTTGTCTGTGTTTCATTAAGCATACCATTAGTTGTCAAATGAATCTGACACTGAATATTATTCGCAGAACATTTGTTCTTAATGTATTTAACTGTACTCTGAAACAATGTCCAGTTTTGCGTGGGTTCCCCACCGCCTGTAAAAAAAATAATAAAATCCTCTTTCTGCTTTCTGGCAATCTGTCTGACTAGATGTCTCCTTAAAAGGAAATCGACAAAAGCAAACACTTCTTCCAATTTCAGTTCTTTTCCACTTTTTTGCGAACAAAAGCTACAGTAATTGCAGTTTAATTGGCACTTGTATGTCAGGCAAATACCTGCCGTAGTTGGCAAGCATTTTTTTGCATTCATACGATCCGGATCCAGACTGTTCATTTTAGCACATAGCTCATCATAGTTATCATTTACAGGGATACACGCATGGATCACCTGTCTCTCTTTCTTTGACAACGACGCTGAATAAAAAACCATTCGATCCGCATCAAAAATAATATCCCCAATACTAAAATCCACTCTTACATCCTTCTTTCTTTTTGCTGCATCTTATCCTGATATCGTTGCCGAAAAGAAATTCGATCTTTCTGACGATAATTGTCCTTAAATACTTTCCACAGCCGCATCGTATCATCGGACAACAACTTCTAATATGTAGTTGTTCCGCAAATACCAGTTTTACAGACTCCATTGGAACAAACACCCGATTTGCAGCTTCCTACACCACAGGTAGAAGTGGCATTCAGTTCAATCTCTGACAATGCTTTTGAATCAAAAACCTCCATTACCGGCTTTACATACACCATAATTAATCCTCCTAGTATAATATTTTATAGAAATCCATTGTGCATCTCAAATATTTCTTTTCGCATCATATCCTGTTTCATTCAATGAAAGACGCACAACGTTTTGTTACAATACACCGCTCTGTTCCCGCGCCATCACACATTGCCAAAATCTTATTTTACATAATACTCAGACTGCTTCGTGAACATTTCATAATATTTTCCGCCCCGCGCCATCAATTCTTCATGGGAACCTTCCTCCAGCACGCGGCCGCCTCCAAGCAGGTAGATCCGGTCTGCATCCCGCACACTTGACAGACGGTGGGATATGATGACTGTCGTTGTGACAGACGCTTCGCTGAAAATCAGTTGGTTCAGTTCATACTCCGCAATGGGATCCAGCGCGGATGTGGGCTCATCCAGGATCAAAAGGCCGAAATCCGAGCAAAGCAGCCGCGCCAGCGCCAGCTTCTGTCTCTCACCCCCTGACAGCAGCATACCGGATTCATCGAATTCCCGGGTCATCTGGCTGTCCAGTGTCGCCCTGCCTTTGCCAAGGATCTGTTCAAGACCAATTTTTCTGCAGATTTCTTCACCTTCCCCGTTCCCGAGCGAATCCGCATACAGCATCAGGTTCTCCCGCAGGGTCAGCGCATAGATATTAGGATCCTGAGGCGCGATCCCGACGGCATCGCGGAAGGCATATACGTCATATTCCCTGACGTTGACCCCATTTATCAGGATTTCCCCCTGCTTCACATCATATAAGCGAAGGAGCAGCTTTGTCAGCGTCGATTTTCCGCCGCCATTCTCGCCTACGATCGCGATCTTCTCCCCACTATGGATGTGGATATTCACATGTTCCAGCTTGAATTCGGAATTCGGATAGGAGAATCCAACGTCCTTAAGCTCAACGTCAAACGGCTTTGAAGAATCAACCGATCTTTTTTCCCCATTGTCCGTTTCCGGTTCAATCGTCGATTCCAGCTTTTCAAACTGTCTGAGTCGGTCCGCATAGAAGGAAAGCTGGTTACTGTCCTTAATAAAATCGAAAAACTGACCCAGATTCCCCTTCAGGGAGCCGGAAGCAGCCAACAACCCCACAAAGCTCCCGATCAATATCCTCCCCTGCAGGATCTGATAGCTCAGGTATATTGTTATCAGCACCTGGATCAAAAAGTTCATCATCCAGCGCGACAGGGAAAACAGGGCTATTACACCTCTGTATTTCTTTGTTATCTTTATGATGCTCGTGTATGCTTCTTCATACATATGAAGGACCGCACGGCTCAAATGCGTTGTTTTAAGGTCGGCAGCCCACTGACGCATGTAAAAAATCCTGTTTACATAATTAAGCTTCCGATAAGAAGCCAGGGTTTCCTCGCGTTTTTTGAAGAAAACCTGATTTTGCCGGAAACCAATCCTCATGGAGATGAACAGAGAGATCACTGTGATTAAAACAATGACCCAGTCCTGCGCAACAATGATGCCAATCAATGTTGTGATCGTAACAAGCAATGAAAAGAAACGAAGCACAAGCTGCCTCGCGGATGCGGCTTTATCCGCGCGTTCCTGGATCGTCCAGGTGTAATCATCATAAAATTTCGGATCGTCAAAATACCTGAAATCCGTATTCTTTGCTTTTTGGTAGATATCCCTTCTGATCACGGCGTCCGTCTCATCCAGAACCACTGCGGATACCAGGATATCATACAGCTCCATGACAAACTGCGGCAGGAAAATAATCATGGACAGCCACAGCACCAGCGCAATGATATAAGAAAGGCTTTTTCCGTCAGAAAGCGCATTGATAATGCTTTGCTGATAGACCACGGAGCCGACGGTGGCGATCGCAGGGATAAAAGAACCTACAATTATAAAAAGGAGCATCTCCCTGCGGTTATATTTCCAATAGGGCTTAAACAGGTACAGAATATTTTCCACATTCTTCCAAAATGCTCTCATGACATACCTTCTCAACTTCTGCTTTAGATCTGTTTCAGTCAATGAACGGGCGCACATTCTGGTAAAATAATAAAACAGGAATTCCTCCTTGTGGGAATTCCTGCACGAAATGTCGGTTTTTTTGCATGAAAAGCTGATCAAAGGTATTTTGCCATAGGAAAGATTTGCTTCAGAAAGATTTAGTGCAAAGGGATCGTCGCTTCTGCCGCGAAGATGCCGGACTCATTGGCAAGCCGCAGATATCCTTCATATTTGTCCACCACGGCTTTTACACGCTTCATCCCCAGACCATGGTTGCCGCGTTTGGAGGTAATGTAATTCTGTTCATTGAAATTAAGCTCCTCCCTGGCAGAGTTCTGGATAGACAGATAAAGCTGGTCCCCATTGACGGTCAGGTAAATCCTTAAGAATCTCCGCTCCTTTGGGATTCGCTCACAGGCTTCCACCGCATTGTCCAGGAGGTTCCCGAGAATGACGCACAAATCCACATCTTCTATTCCAAGCCGCTTTGGAACCTTTGCCTTACAGTTCAGGGCAACCTCCTTCTGCTTCGCCAGGGTCAGCTTACTGTTTAATATGGCATCCACCATCATATTGCCGGATTTGACAATGGTGTCCACCTGATCCAGGTCCTGCTCCAGCTCGTCCAGGTATCTTCCCGCTTCCTCCACATTTCCGCTGTCAAGCTGCGCCTTCAATACCTGGATGTGGTTGTGGTAATCATGCCTCCACCCCCTCATATTCAGGTAGATTCCCTTGATTTCCTCATACTGCTGCCCCAGAACCTCCTGCTGGAAGCGTTCTGTCCGGAATTCAAAGCCCTTCTGATAGGCGAACAGGGTATTTTCCACCAGAAAAAGGAGCATCGTCTCGGCCAGGACAAGCAAGCCCACAACAAGAATCATGAGGACCGCCTGCGGCTCTTTGACTGCAAGCCCCTGTACCAGCACGACCGCCGCGGACAGGGCAAGATATACACTGCCCATGGAAAGAGCGCTTTTCCAGGTCAGATAATCTCTTTTCCCCGCCAGCAGCAGGAAAAACAGGTACATCAAGGGTCCATGGAAAACCGCCGCGGAAATCCACGGTACGGCGGCTCTCCCGGCGACGGACCACACCAGGACCGCCACACCCGGCAGCAATACCTTCCACCACTGATACCGGAACGCTTCTTCATCAAAAAACAAATCAAACGCCAAAAACAAAAGCAGGATAAGCAGCCAAGCTGTGGGAACTGAGCCTGCCGCCAATCTTCCGTGCGCGGGCGGCTGCAGGTATCCTTCACAGACCAGGCGGATTCCCCATCCTGCAAACCATATAAGCATCGTAAGAAAAAGGGTGAGAATCCGTCTCCCGGCACCCTTTTGAATGGAGCCCTCCCGTTCCAGGAAATACCAATATACTGCCAGCCAGACAGCCTCTATCGCCATTTGCAGCAAAAGCCACCGCCTCCTTGTATCCTTATCAAGCAATTTGTTGTCAACCTTGCATAAAGCATGACGAATTTATAGTTCCACAAAGCCCACGAAATTGTAGTAGATGTTGATGTCCCGTTCCATGTGATCATCCAACTGATATTTCTCTCCGACCTCTATTTTTTGGATAAGCCGACTTGCTTTACCCATAACTTCCTCCAAATATGTATATCGGCAGCTATCTGATTATTCCCAACTCTGTTTTCCAACGAACCACTTCAAATTAAAAGTTGCTTCTTCAATTGTTGCTGTAAACGGCTCCGTTAAGAAAGCTTTTATCGTCCTCAGCACAGTATCGTAATCATCAGTCTTTGTATCAATCTTCCGACAGAATGCTTTCCATTTTTTCTGCATAGCATCATCGCGGCCGAAGGCCATAACCTGCTCGAACTGCTCCACAGTGAAGTGGTGTCCACGATTTTCAAAGGTCTTTTTCAGAGCTTCTGTCAGCATTGCGCCGCCGAAATCAAACTTGTTTGCAAGATAATAAAGGTCATAATAATCCTTCATCCGGCTGGAGAACTCCATCAGGCTGAGAATGGCATCAAGCTTTTCGGCGACCGTAGTTTCCAGCGAATAGGTGTTGACCGTCGGAACCGCGAAATCATCAAGCTGTGTCGGTATCTTCCGTTTTTCCTGCTTCGGAACTATCACATCACCAACACCGAAGTCGATACCGAAAGGTGTTTTCGTGTTCTTAATCTTCGCTACCAGGGAAGCGCCGATACCCGCATACTTCTTGGCGATAGCGATTGGAGAGACATCCTTGATTTCAAATGAAATAAAATCATTGCCGGTTTTCGTTGCTACGATTTCTTCCAGTACCACTTTGAGCTGTTCAGGAGTGTTCGGTATCTTTCTAAGCAAGAAATCAACGTCAACGGTAACGCGACTATCGAAATGTGTGAGTGAGTAGATAAACAGTCCGCCTTTCAGAACGAGGTTTTCTGCATATTTGGATTTTTCCAGTCGTCGAAGGAATTCTTCTTGGCAGAAAAGCTGCAAACACAGCTGATAGCTTCTGCCGCTTTCCTTCGCTTTGTTTTTCAAACGTGCCAGTACGGATGCAGCAAGATCAGCCACTCAGCAGCACCTCCATCACGTTCATTACTTTTGTGTATAGCTTCATTTTTTTTGCATACATGGACAAATTGGCGAGATTTTTCTGGTCATCTGCGACATAGGCATTCAACGCCTTGTTGAAGGTTTCATTGTCGAGCTTTGTCCGGTATTTGAAGCAGTCGCAAACAGTGCGTTCTCGATCATATACAGGGAGTATCACACCGTTGAAGCTTTCAACAGTCTTCCCAATTGAAAAATATTCTTTTTGAATGTAATAGGCTCTGACTGGAAATTCTCCGATATTTCCGACTGCCCTGGATGCCGTTCTCGGTACGGCAACAGACCAAGCACGAGGCGCAAAATCGCTATATCCGTAATGAAACAGTGCGGACTCCATGCAAACGATTCCCTGCGGCAGCAGTTCGCGGAGCAACTGTTCCTCTGTTATTTGATCGTTGCCCGGCAATTGGTACACCCCACGCCGAACACGTTCGAGAAAACCTTCCTTGCACAGCGCCGCCACATCATATTTTTTTATGCCTGCCGCAACAAAGTCGGCGGTTTTAGCAATTCCGCCGTTGCCCTTGAGCACATTTTGAGCAATCTCCTTTTGATTCAAACGAACACCAACTTTCTGCACGCTGTTTTGCGCTCCTGTCCGCATTTATTATAGCACAGAAAAGTATCTTCCGCAATAGCTAAATGCAAACAATTTCTGTTTATTGTATGCCAATAGTTGAATTCTACCTTTTTCAAAGGCGAATGGGCATAGAATTATTTTGGATTGCTGTTTCAAAAAGCATGCCAAAAAATCAAACTTGCCTGCAACTATGCTCCATTTCATGCCACTCTTCCCCGCCCCAGGCCGAATTGGCAAGCCCCAGGTCCTTGAAGCCCATCTTCTCATACATTTCCACCTTTGCATCAAGGCAGGTCAGAAGCAGCCTGCCCCTGCCCCTTTCCTTTTCCCGTTCAGAATAGAGGTGCACCAGCTCCCTCGCCAGCCCCTGCATACGGTACCCGGGAAGCACGTCCAGCCCCAGCAGCATCACATTCCTGCCCTTGGGGTCGTACAAATCGGCATCCGTGAAAAATTCGTCGCGAAAAGCTTCTTCATCCGTAGAAAGTCCATTCAAAAATCCCGCAAGCCTTCCTGTCTGCCTGTCCACCGCGACCAGGAACAGCTCCGGCGCCTTCTTTACCCTCTTTATCATCATTTCCCGGGAACATGCCTCATTGGGCGGAAAGCAGATTCTTTCAATCTCCGCAGCCTGTTCGGCCTCCTCCGGGCGGATTTCCCGAAATTCAAAACGCCCATATAAATTTACCCTCTCCATTACCTTTCTCTCCATTATTCTTCGCTTAAAAATTCTTTGTTAAAAAATCTTCCCATAATATTCCAGATACGCCTGGTTCAAGGATTCCCATTTTCCCCTCGGAATGGGAAGCGCCGCCCCGTTATCCATCCAGACTTCCTTCTTTGTGATTTTCTGAATATGCGCAAGGCTCACAAGGAAAGATCTGTGCAGCTTAAAAAACAGACCGCTTTTCCCGCCAAGCTCCTCTTCCAAATACTTGATCCCCCGTCTGCTCCGGATTTCCCCTTCTTTCAGGTGAACCACCGTATCATGTCCGTCGCTTTCCAGGTAACTGATCTCCTTCACCTTCACTCTCACGATCTCCCCGGCGCCTTCCACGAGAAGCATAGGTTCCTCTGTTCCCAGGAGCTTTACCGCCTTTGCCAGGCACTCCCGGAGCCGCTCTTTTTTAAGGGGCTTTACCAGGAAGAAAGCCGCATCCACATCATAACCCTCATAAACATACTCCGGTCTTCCGGTCACAAAAATGATCTGGAGGGTTCCCCCGCGCTCCCTGAGCGTATGCGCCAGCGTCATGCCGTCCATGCCGGGCATCTCGATGTCCAGAAGCAGGATATCCACATCCAGCTTATCTTCCCAATGGAACAAAAACTGCCCTGAAGTGTCAAAGGTATCCAGCGACAATTCCGTTCCGCTCACTCTTCCCCATTCCCTGACCCACTCTGCCAGCATGGACTGCTGGACCGGGTCATCCTCGCATACTGATATATGCAGCATATGCCCTCCCATATTCCACGAAAATCCTTGTTTCCAGATACCCCTCCAACTGATTACGCGAGACATATCCGGTGGTTTCATTGGTGCTGTTGAGAAACAGGAAAAGAACCTGGAACCCGTTAAAAGATTCAATAAAAACAGGCATATCCCTGATAGTTCCAGCTTTTCCCGCCATCCTGCGACCGGAAAAACAGGTAGTGGTTATCCACGTCGGCTTCCTCCGTTCCCACCTTCACATATAAGGCCCCATCCTCTATATAAGGGATTCCCACATAATCAAAATCGTTGCTGGTAAAGCCAAATTCATTCCCTGTAAGATCCTTTTCCCCTTCCTCCACTGGCAGGGATACCGGCACGAAGTTCTCGCCCCCATCTTCTGTATAATACAGGTCTGAATGGTCCGCGGAGGCGTTGTGCAACAGAATAAACCCTGTTTTCTCATCCAAAAACAGGATGCCTTCCGCTACCCCGGCGCTGCCCTGAAAGGGATCGGGGTTGGAGACGCCGGGAGCCTCAAAGGAGTAGAAACGGCTTCCGAGGGCAGCGTCTACCACCCGAAGCTTCATGGAATAATCCTCCCGCAGATAATAGACGATCTCATCCCCATCCAGGAGGAACATCCCTCCGTCCTGGATCTCCTCTAAGAACTTCTCCTGCGCTTCCAAAGACGCGATTTCTTCCTTGGTCTGCATGGTATCCACACCAGAGGCAAGCGTGAAGAGCTGTGTATCGCCATAAGAGAAGGACACCTGAAATCCTTCCAACGGCGCGCCATAATTTACCGGATGCTGCGTAAAGCTTCCATCCTCCCCCAGCTCGTACCAGGGGGCGCCCAAGGTCTGGGAACGGTAGCCCCTGTAGCGCACGGAGATAAAATCGGATGACTCCTCTCCCCCATCGGCATACTGCTCCCACAGCCCCTCCTGCAGAAAAGCGTCGAGCATCTCCCTCATGGGAGTCAGAATGTCCTGGGGTTCTTCCTCATCCGGAACATGGGAATTCAGCCTGACCTTCATCGCGGAATCTGTTTCGGCGTCATATTCAATCAGCCAGGCCTTCCGTTCCCCGTTTTCCATCTCCCCATAGAGGAAAGCGAATATGGAAGTGATTGTCCCGTCCGCCTGGAAATCGACTGAGAAGCCGTTAGGCGCATATAATTCCTCCGGCAGATCATCCTTACGGTCCAGATCCTCCAGAATCCCTTCTATCCCGGACTCCAGAAAATTATTATGCCGCAGCATAACCTCCGTCACAGAGCGCTTTTCCTCCAAAAACCAGTACAGCCGTCCTTGATAGGGGATGGCGCTCTGATAGATTTTATAACCATAAAAGAATGTAATGCCCAGAATAGCCGTAAACTCCAGGAAAAGCGCGCCCCTGGTGATCCAGCGGGCCGCAGAAAACAGGTTCCGGCAGTCTGCGCTTTCGGCGTCAATGGATAATCCAGACCCGTCTGTGCCTTCTTTCCTGCCTTTCCTGAAAAGCCAGAAAAATGTCCACCCAAGCGCCCACAAGACGCCGATTCCACCGCATACGGCAATAATCGGCAGCGACCTGCCCGCGCCGCCATATTGGCACAAACGGTACGCCTCCGCCATCGCTATATAATATACTCCAATGATAACAGGGTTACATAAGATCAGCCAATAGTATTTATGCTTCATCCTCTACTGCACCTTTCCTTAGGCTTCCGGTTTTCATAATTTATCCCAATATACCCTTAGGTTGTAACAGAAATCAGTCCATTTCCGCGTCAACAGGCGGCAGCCCCGCCCCTAAAGTCAGATAAATGCTGTCAAGCCGCAGTCCGTTAGACAAAAATCCCACGGTTAATAGGTGCTCCCCCTCTTCAAGCCCACAGGTATACGCGGGCAGCCACTTCCATGCCTGGCAGGAGGAATATCTCCAGATCGGTTTTCCTCCAAACAGCTCCTTTTCCGGTATCCGCTTCCCATCAATTTCCAGATAAAAATGAGAATGTTCAGCGCCCCACATATAAAGGAGCATCCAGATATGATAGACTCCGCCGTCCAACCGGAGCCGGTAATGCAGCTTTGGAACCTCTTCATCCTCCCTGCGTACGGGATGGGAGCCCCTTAAATACATGGCGAGCTGCGTTCCGCCGTGGCTGACACCACAGCAGTAATTCCAATCCGCCCCGGAAGTATATGCATTTGGAGTCTGCGCCAGGGCCGCGCCCGCGTCGATGCGGACAGCCTCTGTTCCGCCAGGAACCGCACCTTCCTTCCGGGCAAAGGGCTCCCTCGCTTTTTCCAGGATCTGCGCCGGAGTGACCGGCTTTCCCAGGCGGCTCTGCGGCAGGCAGATATCTTCCATCGCAAGGCTGTCTCTGGACGCGCTCTCCGACAAATACAACGCCGGTCGGGGCGGCAGTTCTATTTTCCCGTAAAAATCATCCGCATACTTCAGAATATCCACATTTTCCGGCAAACGCCAGTCGCCGCCCTGCAGGGCGAGGGAATTCTCTAGGCGCCTTGCGGTATAGATCACGAAACGGCTGAAGGCAAAATAGCGGTCTATGGCGTGGAAGCTGATACGATGTAAACCGGCAGACAGGGAAGGCAGCTGCAGATAGAGTTTATCTACATTATTTTTTACATTTTCATTCCATGTTCCTTTGTGCTCGTCATTGGACGGGGTAGCGAGCACCTGTACCGGGCCTCCGTCCACGGATACCCCGATCCTGATCTCCCCTACTGAATTCAGAGAAGGGAAGCGGTGCATTTCCAGTGTAAAACAGCCTTCGGATTGATGGAAGAACCAGTAATCCAGTTTCGCTCCCGGCAGGACAGCTTCCATCAACGCCCCATGATCCCGGCCAAGGTTGGGAATCCGTTTCCAGCCTGCGGCGGCAGCCTTTTCCCCATCCGTAAAAGAGGCATTGGCACAATCTTCCTCCGCAAAAGAATTATTGGCGAAGGCGTCCTCCGCCTCTGTCACAATACGTCCATCCTCTTCCCAGGAAATATGCGGAACCGACAAATCGGGATCAGCAGGAATCCACATTTCACGAACTACCAGTCTCACAGGGATCTGCCGCACTTCACCCGTCGTCCTGCAGGTCACCTTCAAAATTCCCTCAGACGTCTGCGAAAATACCTCCGGCTTTATTCGCAGAAGCACTCGTTTTTCCCCTCGGATCTCCAGCTCTTTCTTCTCAATTTCCAGCCAGTCAGGTCCTTCCAGCTCCACTAAAAGCGCACCGTCTCCTGCATTACCGAGCTCGATCCACTTATCGGAACCTTTTTCCAAGACGCTTCTGCCGCCACAGATGGCATAATTTCTATAAAAAACGATTTCCTGCGCCTCATTCCACACCGTTATGATCAACTTCTGTTTTCCATGTGCTGAGCCGTCCTTCAAAATTCTGCCCCCTGAAAGACCATCCTCCGTAAGACTATCCCCCGAAAGACTCTCCTGCGTAAGATCATCCTCCATAAGACTCTCCTCCGTAAGACCATCCTCCGAAAGGCCTTCGCCGTTCTCCGTAAAGTCCACACCCGTAAACCCCACGCCCGGCAGCGGCAGCTTACAGGCCGGGTACATGGCTGTCCTCGGGGGCGGGAAATCCTCCGGCGTCAGAATGCCGTTCCATTTCCCGTCGGACATCACATGGTTATAATAATAAAGCATCTTCTGCCTTGCCAGATCATAATCCCTGCATTTTTTCACATAGGAGATGGCCGCGGAAAATTTTCCCTGCCCCACGCACAAATTACTGCGATCCGCGTAATAGTACATACAATTCGTGAAGTAGGCGGCATGTATCTTCATGAGCACAAGCTGGAAAAAAGCGTCCTTCTCCTGACCCGGCAAGGAAGCATAAATCTCATCCGCCTTTCTCAGGATCTTCTCATACCGGTGAATCCGAACCGCCGCTTCGTCTCCGTATGCGGTCTGGGAAAAAGCGTCCTCGTCCATCTGCTCCAGCTTTCTTGCGTTGGTGAGCTGATCGAATTCCAGCAACAAAGGCGCTAACTCCTCCCCGTGGGAGCCGCTGAAGTTACTGTCGATCCACTGAGCCACAAAAGCTTCCTCATGATCCGTCAAAGCGTCCTCTCTCCCGACCTCCCAGGCAAGCTTTGCATAGAAGCTCATCTGCATTTCCAGGGGCTTCATCGCCCCGAAATTCGTCACCCAAATCTTGCGGATTCCTTCCGCATAAGCTTTTTTCAATTCATTGCGGGTATGTGCCAGAGGGATTGAGCAGATAAAAAGATAAGACCTCCCCGACGGGGCCCAGTAAGAATTGTGGTAATAGATGCCATTGCCGCCCGCCCTCTTCTTTTCCTGTTCATTGGGATAACGCCTGATATATCCGTAATTGTCGTTGACCCAGATCAGCGTCAGATCCTCCGGCACCCGAAGACCGTTATCATAAAGCTCCAGAACCTCCTTGTAGGGAATGAAGGTCTTAAGCGCAGGCTTGCCGGAAAGCATTTCCTCCTGATTATGCAGGATCAGCTCCAAAAGCTCCTTCTTCGCCTGCAGAAGCTTAGCGCCGGCCAGCCCCTTCATGGCGCGGCCCTCCATCCCGGAATCATGAATCCCCCTCATTCCCAGGGTGTAGCTGACTTCAAAATCCTTATTCTGCTCGATGCTCTCCTGCCAGTACTCATTTAAAATATCCCGGTTGCGTCCTTCCATGGAATAATCATACTGGGCATCCGTATAGCCCTTTTTCTGAATCCAAGGCTTCCATTCCCGGTTGTTGCTGCGCATGAGCATATCGCAGTGGGAGGTTCCCACCACAATCCCCATCCTGTCTGCCAGGGCTCCGTTTTCCTGTTTTGCATTAAAAGAATTCACATGCATGGCAGGCCATATGTAATTCATTTTGAGCCGGAGCAGCAGCTCGAAAATTTTCTCATAGGTTTTCACGCCGATGGTTTCTTCACCCATATAACGCTGCACCCAGTGCTCCAGCTCCTCCTCGTCATTGATGAAAATCCCGCGGTATTCCACGGAAGGATAATCCACCTTGCAAAAGCCCGTTTCCACATATGCTTCCGCCCTCTCCCGCACAGGAACATCCGCAAAAAAATACCAGGGGGAAACGCCCAGCCACTCGCAGAAGTCATAGATTCCGTAAACGGTGCCCCGCCTGTCCGTTCCGGCGATCAAAAGCTCCCCGTCCTTTTCCTGGATCAAAAAAGCTTCCTTACGATACTGCCCCTTTTCATCCTTTAATAGCCCCAAATCAGCTTTCTTCCCTATCTCCCGGGATATCCCTGCCGTTCCTGCCACGATCTGTATCTTTGGCACATCGGCAGTGGAATTAACACGGCAGTCCAGGGTTCTGACCAGATCCCTTTTTAAGTTCAGGGCAGCCAGTTTTACAGCCTCGCTCTCCTGGTCCGATACTGTTAAGGTGACATAAGCAAATCTATTTATTCTGACACTCATGGTTTTCCTTTCTTATCTGATGAAATGAATTCCAGTATTTTCAGCAATCGTTGTCTACGGTACTCCTTTATATTCTAAATGGCATCTTCTTTCAACAGAATTCCCGCAAAGCATTCCGAGTGGGATTTTTATGAAAGGAAATCGCGGGGCGGTCCCCCTTTAACATCTTCTCAGGACTGATATTACAACACAATAAACGCGCAGCTCAAAGGAGCGATCTCCACCTTGCCTGCCGACACGCTCTTGCCGCTTAAGTCGGGAAGGGTATCCCCTTCGCCCAGCACCAGGGAACGGCCGTTTAAGGTCATCGTTGTGGCGCGTTTATTGCCGCCCTCACCGACCAGCACGTAAATCTCTCCATCCTTGGGCAGCTCCACAGTGGTAGTTTCCTCCAGGCTGTTGTTGATCACCAGATACACAGCGCCCTCCCTGCCATCCTTACGGCTCTGGGCATAGACATGGGCGCCCATCCGTACCGGCTCGCCGGTATCATATACCGTAGTTCCCATCAGTCTCGTCCACAAAAGCACCGCGAAATAATTGGGCCGGGGATCATGGGTTACGCGGTCCAGATATGCATAGTCGGAAGCCGCCAACGTATTATGGAAAATAATTCCCGGCGTTTCCCTGCTGAATCCGCCTGCTTCATTGAGGGTACGGATTACATCCAGATATGTGGAAGCCCAGGTGTCACCGCCGCCGCCGGCATCCCCCGATTCCGTTACCCACATTTCTCCTCCGGGACAATACTTATCGCGCAGCGGACCATAAGCCTTTGCGCTGTTGATCGCCACGGCCAGATAATCCTCCGTGTGCGCTTCCTGCGCCAGCCAGTGCATCTGCGGCATCACCGAGCCCAGACGTTCGGACACGCCGTTATAGTAATGATAGCTGAACACATCCAAATGGCATGGATCGGAACCCATCAGGGCGCTGGTATTGCAGCTGTCGCCCACCAGGGCCTCCACGCCGCCTCCTGCTCCTTTCTCCGTAGGCCTTCCCATACCGGCATCGGAGCCGACGGAACAGGGTCCTATGTACAGGCAGTCGGGATAATTATCCTTCAGCCATTTTTCAAATATCTTCTGGTCACGGGCATGGTCAGCAGGGGTATAGCCCTGGGGGAATCCGGTCTCAGCCAACATATTGGGTTCGTTCACAAACTCGGAACCGGAGATCGGCACACCGTAGTCGGCGCTGAATCTGAATAACTTCTCCGCCTCCACAGGGGTCCAGGGCGGAACAGGCGCTTCATTGACGCCATATACGCCAGGGCATGCGGAAACAGATACCATCAGCTTAGCCCCGACCGCCTTTACGAAATCCAGCACGCCAATCCACTGCTTACGGGTCAGCGTGTTCAGATAGCCTTCCGGCACCTTTCCTTCCATCTTGTCGTCCAGGTCATAGTAGGTCTTGGTCGCCCAAGTTCCGGAGACGCGCACCCATACCGGGCCAAATTCCTTCGCGAGCTTTCTCAGCTTCTCATCGTAGAGATTGATCGGAGGATAAATCTGCATGAGATCCTTATAAGCCGCCGTCAGCCCGCCTGAGATGTCCACATGGAACTCTTCCGTTCCGGCGATCTGTCCGGGGGTATAAGCCTTCCAGAACGTGCCGCCGGTAACCTCTGCGAATTCCACATTATAGGACATCAGGGCAGGGTTCTGTTCATGAAGAACCTTCAGATTTTCCAGTGACAATTTTACTGTTTCCGCCATAAAAAACACTCCCTTCGTAAAATATTTGATTATATTTTGAATATTTCCATATCCACGCAGCTATTTTCTAAAAGTAATATATCATATTTCATCCTCTTTGTACAGAGAGAAGATAGAAGTCAGGTTATATTCCGGTCTTTTCTCCTTCAGGCGTTCTTCTACCTTCTTACGCTGGTACCGAAGCAGCTCCAGCGCCTCCGGGCTCAGCTCCTTCACCTTCTCCTCCACGATCCTCCTGCGCTGTTCCAGTCTCCTTTCAATCTCCTCGATCTCAGAGGGATCCATCTCCTTTATCGCCGCAAAATAAAGCTCAATCCGGTTCAGCAGCTCATCCTCGTCAAAAAGTCCCACGCGGCCCCAGGATGCGGTCTTCTCCGAGCTCACAATATTTTCCAGACTGAAATCCCCGGAATGCACGAGCTTTTCCGCCACCTCTGCGGCAAGCGCTTCCATCTTTTCCCCGGCGCCCTCCCCAAAGGCCCATTCGAATTCTGCGAGGCGCTCATTTGCCTCCACATAGCTGTATTCTTCTTCTTTTGAAACACCCTCCAGGGGATAAGGCTTCTCCACCCCTGCAGCGCGCAGGGCAAGGGTCACAGTCCTTCTCACCGCCCCTTCCTCAATCAGACTGCCGGCCCCAAAAGCGCGCAGCTGATCGTTTACCACATCCGCATGCTCCGTCAGGTAAAATCCGATTCCCTTTTCCTTCAGGTTCCTCTTTAAGATTACCAGACGCTCGGCTGCAGTGATATCGATGCTCCCGATTCCCCTGGCATCTACGATCACTTGTCGGGTATCCTCCTTCAGCGCCTTTTCAATATCCTCCTGAAAGGCTCCTATATTTGCGAAAAAGAGATTCCCGCTGAAACGGTAGATGACGGTATGTTCAATGGGAAAGGCATTTTTATAACGGCTCAGATTATGAAGCCCCTCGTGCCCCGGTATGATCCCGAGAAATGCCTTGGGAGGGACCACCGCCCGGATGATCACTGCAATAAAAGACAAAATCACACCGATGATCACCCCATAGATTGTTCCCAAAATAAGCACTCCCAGAAAAGCGGCCATAAAAATGGCGAATTCCTGCTTATCCGCCTTCCAGGCCTTCTTCGCGATCCCAAACTCCAATATACCCATCAGGGCGGAAATTACAATCCCCGTCAGGACCGGAACCGGAAGATATTGAAGCAGCCCGGTTCCAAAAAGCAGCACCAGGATCATGGTAAGACCCGCAGAAATGGACATAAGCTGTGACTTACATCCATACTGATCCGCGATGCCGCTCCTGGAAACGCTTCCATTGACAGGGCAGCACCCAACCAGCGCGCCTGCCACGTTGCCTGCGGCATAAGCCAGGACCTCCCTGTTGTAATCAATCTTATAATGATATTTCAGGGCATAATTACTGCTGGCAAGCAGGGTCTGCGCCATTATTACAAGGGCAATGGTCAGGGAAAGGATGAGAATTTCCCCGAAATGAGGAAAAAGAAACGAGGGATCCGGCAGAACCAGGCCTGGGAGCCCTGATGCCACTTCCGGGAGCAGCTTCACGCCATACCGCTCCAAATGGCAAAAAGCCGTAAGACCTGCGCCCACAAGCATCAGGAGCACAGACATGGGCACCTTCGGTATCTTTTTCCTGGCGATCTGAAGGATCACAACGCATCCAATCCCCAGGGCGGCAGAGAGAAGATGGAAAGAAGACCGTTCCTGCCAAATATGGTACAGCAGAACAAAAAGTTCTCCCGTGCCTGCATTTCCTCCAAAGAGCTTCGGCACCTGCATCAGAATGATCGTACACCCAATCCCGGAAATGAAGCCTCCCATGACAGGCTGGGAAATATAATTTACCAGCCTTCCGGCCCTGATCACGTAAAAAAGAAACAGCCAGCACGCCGTGACCCAAGTGATCACGGGAACGAGTGCAGCCGCTTCCGGTGATCCTGATACAACACCCAAACCCGCCAGGGCTCCCCCCACCAGGGCTGCCGGGGTTGCATCCACGCCAAAAACGAACTGTGGGGAAGATGTGAAGAACGCAAAGACCAATATGGGAAATACAGAGCCATAGAGACCGTATACCGCTGAAAGCCCTGCCACCTGCGCATAGCCCATGGAAATGGGGATGGAGATCAGAGCCACCACAATTCCTGACAAAATATCTTTTTTCATACATCAACTCCTGTCTGCTTGATTCCGATTTTTTCGACGCGGCCTTATACTCCCCTGCCCTCTCTATAGGACACGGCTGCTGCCACGGATATCAATAATATCCGCCAGGCGCACCACTGAAAAAAGGGAGTGCCCTCTTCTACACTCCCCCTTTCCTGAATCTCTAAAGACATCAGCCGATCAAGCTTCTCCATCAGGCCGCCTTACGGTCTCAGTCCCATGCCGCCCTCTAAGGTGATGGTCTCTCCGGTCATATACTTGAAGTCCGGAGACGCCAGCTGTACGCATACTCGGCCGATCTCCAGCTCGGAGTCGCCATAATGACCCATAGGAGGCATGTGTACATTCTTCTCAAAGGCTTCAGGATATGCAAGCTGGAAGTTCTCAAGCTGCGCAGTCCATGCCAGCGGGCAGACGATGTTCACATTAATGCCGTCCCTGCCCCACTCGGTGGCCGCCACTCTGGTCAGACCCCTGATAC
>CANPYG010000032.1 GCA_947588205.1 uncultured Acetatifactor sp.
ACAGTTTTTTATACGAAGGAAAATTACCGGGAGAAGCTTGCGGAGGTGAGACGCCTGCGCGATAAGGGGATTGCCGTGGAGCTTGTCCTGGGGAATCCGTAAAATAACAGGGCAGGAAAGGATCCCTCTTAACCGGGAATGCCTGCCTGGGCAGGCGGAAGGGTACGAAAATGAATCATGACAGATATTTGACCTTCGCCCTGGCGAAGGGGCGTCTTGCAGATCAGACCTTAAGGATGCTGGAACAGATCGGCGTCACCTGTGAAGAGATGAAAGACAAGGATTCCAGAAAGCTGATTTTTGTAAACGAAGAGAAGGGGTTCCGTTTTTTCCTGGCAAAGGGTCCCGATGTCCCGACCTATGTGGAATATGGCGCGGCGGATATCGGCGTGGCGGGAAAGGATATTATCCTGGAGGAAAACAGGAACGTTTACGAGGTCCTGGATCTGGGCTTCGGCAAATGCCGCATGTGCGTCTGCGGACCGTCTTACTCGCAAGAGCTGCTAAAGCACCATGAGCGGATCCGGGTCGCCAGCAAATACCCGAACATTGCCAGGGATTATTTTTATAATAAGAAATACCAGACTGTGGATATCATTAAGCTGAACGGTTCTGTGGAGTTGGGATCTTTGGTGGGATTGTCGGACGTGATCGTGGATATCGTGGAGACTGGTTCCACCCTTAAGGAAAACGGTCTCAATGTGCTGGAGGAAATCTGTCCGTTGTCCGCCAGAATGATTGTAAATCCGGTAAGCATGCGGATGGAAACGGCAAGGATCAAGCAGCTGATTGCCGAGATCCGCAGATTAACAGAAAGGCAGGCCAATCAATGAGAATCATCCGCTTGACTCCTGAAGCCAGGAAGAATATTTTAAATGACTTACTAAAAAGAAGTCCAAATAATTACGGACGGTTTGAAGAAGCGGTAAACGCCATCATAGAAAACGTCAAGGAGAATGGCGATAAGGCGTTATTTGATTATACCGCGAGGTTTGATCATTTTGCCCTGGACGCTTCCAATATCCGGGTGGGCAGAAAAGAGACAGAGGAAGCCTACGCCCAGGTTGAACCGGCCTTCATAGAGGTGCTAAAGCGTTCGGCAGAAAATATCCGCGCATTCCATACCAGACAGCTCCGCACAAGCTGGTTTGAGACGAAGGAGGACGGAACGATCCTGGGTATGCGGATTTCGCCGATCGAAAGGGCAGGGGTCTATGTTCCCGGCGGCAAGGCCGCATATCCCTCCAGTCTGCTCATGAATGTGATCCCGGCCAAGGTGGCGGGAGTAAAGGACATCATTATGACCACGCCTCCCAATGCGGAAGGGAGGATCGATCCGGGCACCCTGGTTGCGGCGGATATCGCCGGCGTCAACACAATCTTCAAAGCGGGCGGGGCGCAGGCTGTGGCGGCGATGGCTTTTGGAACGGAATCTGTTCCGAAGGTGGATAAAATCACGGGACCGGGCAATATCTTTGTTGCCCTGGCGAAAAAGGCGGTTTATGGATATGTGAGCATCGATTCCATCGCCGGCCCCAGCGAGATCCTGGTGCTCGCGGATGAGACGGCACGTCCGGAGTATGTGGCGGCCGACCTGCTTTCCCAGGCGGAGCATGACGAAATGGCAAGCGCCATTCTTATCACAACCTCGAAGGAGCTGGCGGAACAGGTGTCGGAATGGGTGGATACCTTTGTAAAACGGCTGGAACGCAAGGAAATCATTTCCAAATCCCTGGAGCATTATGGTTATATCCTTCTGGCGGAAAATATGGACGATGCGGTTGAAACGGCCAACGCCATTGCGTCGGAGCATCTGGAGATCCTGACGCGAAATCCTTTTGAGGTGATGACGAGGATCCGCAACGCGGGCGCGGTTTTCTTGGGAGAGTATTCCTCGGAGCCCCTGGGGGATTATTACGCGGGTCCCAACCATATTCTTCCCACCAATGGAACGGCACGGTTCTTTTCACCATTAAATGTGGATGATTTCCTGAAAAAGACCAGTATCATTTCTTATTCTAGGAACGCGCTTGAAAAGGTACATGAGGATATTGAGCTTTTCGCCAGGCGGGAAGGGCTGACCGCCCACGAGAACAGTATCAGAGTGCGGTTTCAGTGATTTCCCGGGCGCTTTTGACCGCATAAGTCAAATTGACCAATATAGTCAAAATATTTCAAAAAATTGTGGATAACTTTTAAGCTTTTCTACTAGTTTTTTTCAAACGGCGCCTGTGGGGCGCAGAAAAGAGGACAATATGGCGCGCAGTACGACAGTCAACCGCAAGACAAAGGAGACAGATATCCGTATGATCCTGAATATCGACGGCACCGGCCAGGCGGATGTAAGCACAGGGATCGGCTTTCTGGATCATATGCTGGAGGGCTTTTGCAGGCACGGCTTTTTCGATTTAAAATGTAAGGTGGACGGCGACCTTCATGTAGACGGACACCATTCGGTGGAGGACGTCGGTATTGTTCTGGGCCAGGCGATCAAGGAGGCAATAGGGGATAAGATAGGAATCTGCCGTTACGGATTTTTTCTTCTTCCCATGGACGAGAGTCTTGCCCTGTGCGCGGTGGATCTGAGCGGGCGTCCGTACCTTGCGTTCGACTGCCAGTTCCCGGCTCAAAGGGTCGGCGACCTGGATACGGAATTGGTCAGGGAATTTTTCTACGCCTTATCCTATAGCGCGGGGATGAATCTCCATATCAGAATGCTTTCCGGAGGCAACACCCACCATATGATCGAGGCGATTTTCAAGGCGTTTGCAAAGGCCCTGGATCAGGCCTGCGGCCTGGATGAGAGGGTAACCGGCGTCCCGAGCACCAAGGGCGTGCTGTAATAAAACGATTATAGATAAAGCGATTATAGGACAGGCATCTGCCTGAAAGGAGTATTCCATGGTTGTCAAAAAATTCGTACCGTGCATTTATCTGTATTACGGTAAGGCTGTGCGTAATCTAAAGGATGTAACGGTGGTCGATACGGATCCTGTGAGACTGGCGAGATATTATAGTGAGAACAATGCGGATGAGCTGATTGTCTTTGATCTGTCGGCAAGGGCGGCAAATGAGCTCGCCCATTCGGAATACGCGCCGGAGGACACCGTGCAGAGCGCGGACAGACTGCATGAGGAGGCCCTCGATCTCATCCGTGAAATCTGTTCGGCAGTGGAAGTGGATGTGACCGGCGTGGGCAATATCCGCCGCGTGGAGGATGTGAAAAAGCTTTTGTACGCCGGCTGTAAGAGGGTTGTCTTAAACTATGAGAACGTCTCAAACATTGCGCTCACGGAGGAAGTATCCTTAAGATTCGGCAGGGAGAAGGTCCTTGCGGCATGTGATGAAACCTACGCGCTGGAAGGCAATCTGGAACTGATTCAAAAGTATGTCTCCGCACTGCTTTTGCTGAATCCCCATGTGGTCAGGGATGCCGCGGAGCTTTTGGAGATTCCCTTCTATGTGCAGATCAATCAGGTCGCCCTCAATAAGCTGATGGATATTTTTTCCTTTGAAAATGTCTGCGGCGTGACCGGCAACTGCATCAATGATAATGTAAAGGAAATCCTCACCTTAAAGCAGCTTTGCCAGGAAAACGGGCTTCCGGTGGTGACCCTGGACGCTGTGTTTAGATGGGAGGATTTCAAGAAAAACAGCGATGGCCTGGTGCCCGTGGTGGTGCAGGATTACAAAACGCAGGAGGTCCTCATGGTGGCGTACATGGATGAGACCGCTTACCAGACTACCTTACATACCGGGAAAATGACCTATTACAGCCGCAGCCGCAGACAGCTCTGGGTGAAGGGCGAGACCAGCGGCCATTACCAATATGTCCGGTCGCTTTACGCCGACTGCGATATGGATACGATCCTTGCTAGGGTACACCAGATCGGACCCGCCTGCCATACCGGGGCGAAGAGCTGCTTCTTCAACAGGATCGTGGAAAAGGAGACCGCTGGGGGTTCCAATCCCCTGAAGGTGTTCGAAGAGGTGTTCGATGTCATCAAGGACCGGAAGGTAAATCCCAAGGAAGGCTCCTATACCAATTATCTGTTCGACAAGGGGTTAGATAAGATATTGAAGAAGCTGGGGGAGGAGGCCACGGAGATTGTGATCGCGGCTAAGAATCACAATGAAAATGAGGTTAAATATGAGATCAGTGATTTCCTGTACCATATGATGGTGCTGATGGCGGAAAAAGGGGTCACCTGGGAGGATATCACCGAAGAGCTCGCAAAGCGTTAATAAGAAGCAAAAGCGCTTTTCTGGAATGAATGGGGGATGGTCCATGGAACAATTATCATTATTTGAAAGTCCGCAGGTCTCTTTTCAGGACCCGCTGGCGAGCCGCCTGCGCCCGCAGACGCTGAACGATTATATCGGGCAGGAGCATCTTCTGGGAAAAGGGAAGATCTTGCGTCAACTGATCGAAAAGGATATGGTTTCCTCCATGATCTTCTGGGGACCGCCCGGAGTGGGCAAGACGACGCTGGCGCGGATCATCGCCAACACCACCCGCTCCAGTTTCATTGATTTCAGCGCCGTGACCAGCGGGATCAAGGAGATCAAGGATGTGATGAAGCAGGCGGAGAGCGACCGCTTCCTTGGAATCCGCACCGTGGTGTTTGTGGATGAGATCCACCGTTTCAATAAGTCCCAGCAGGACGCCTTCCTGCCCTATGTGGAAAAGGGAAGCATCACCCTGATCGGCGCCACCACGGAGAACCCCTCCTTTGAGATTAATTCCGCCCTCTTGTCCAGATGTAAGGTATTTGTGTTAAACGCACTGACCAAAGAGGATATCATGACCCTGCTGCACCGCGCCCTGACGGACAGAAGGGGCTTCGGGGACAATGCGGTGCATATAGAAGAGGAGCTTCTGGAATTTATCGCCGCCTTTGCGGACGGAGACGGAAGAACCGCGCTGAATACGCTGGAGATGTCTGTTTTAAACGGCGATCTGTCGTCCGACGGGTCTATTACGGTGAAGCGGGAGACCATCGAACAGGCGATCGGAAAGAAGTCCCTGCTTTACGATAAAAAAGGAGAGGAGCATTATAACCTGATCTCCGCCCTGCACAAGTCCATGCGCAACAGCGATCCTGACGCTGCGGTCTACTGGCTTGCGCGGATGCTGGAGGCAGGGGAGGATCCTCTTTATATCGCAAGGAGGCTGATCCGCTTCGCCAGCGAGGACGTGGGGCTGGCGGACGCCCATGCCCTGCCTCTGTGCGTGGCGGCTTACCAGGCGTGTCATTTTAACGGGATGCCCGAGTGCAATGTGAACCTGACAGAAGCGGTAGTTTATCTATCCCTTGCGCCCAAATCCAATTCCCTGTATGTCGCTTATGAGTCCGCGAAGGAGGACGCCCAGAGGATGCTCTCAGAGCCCGTTCCCCTGGTGGTCCGCAACGCCCCGACCGCCCTTATGGGGCAGCTGCATTACGGGGAGGGCTATGTCTACGCCCACGATACGGAAGAGAAGATCGCGCATATGACCTGCCTGCCCGAGAGCCTGAAGGACAGGAAATATTATCATCCCACGGCGCAGGGGGAGGAGAAGATCTTTCAGGAGCGGCTTAAGCGGGTAGAGGCCTTCCGTGAGAAGTCCTGAACCCCGGGAAACGGCGCGGCATATCCGGGGTTCAGGACTGCCCGCCATCGTTTATGAATTTACGGATTCCTGCAAAGCATCCATGGTATAGGGGAACAGATTCCTGCGATATTCCATGGGTGTCATTTTTACGTATTTTTTGAAGATTTTTGTAAAATAATTTACATCCGGGATGCCGCAGTGCAGGGCAATTGTCTGAATCTGCATGCCGGAGGAATTCAACAGGAAGATGCCGTATTCTACCCGTTTGCGGTTCACATATTCCGTGAGGGAAGTGCCTGTCTCTTTTTTAAACAGGGCGGAAAGGTAGCTGGCGTTGACCTCCAGGAAATCCGCATGGGCTTTCAGGCTCAGATCCGCAGTCAGGTCGGAATCGATCCGGGTCAATACCTTGCTGACCAGAAGGGAATAGCCCTTCATGGAATGGTTTTTGACCAGCAGGCAGTATTTATGTACCATTTTCCCTAAAAGGCGGTTTACCGCCTCCACGGAGGGAGCCTCTTCAATCTGCCTTGCAAACTGGGAAGAGAGGTCGTCGATATGGAAGGGATGCACAGCCCCGGCCTCCGCCGCCTTGCGAAACAGGGTATTGGACACAATGGCATAGTTTTTTACCCTGCGCAGGGACAGGGGCGCGTTTTTTTCTAGCTGCATATTGCGGAAGGTGTTGAGCAAAAGCTCCGCCTTTTGGGTCTGTCCCGCTGTGATGGCCTGCATGAGACTGTTTTCCCTGGCATAGCGTTCCTCCAAAAGCTTTGCATTCATGTAGGAATCCATCCTTTCCTCCGTATCAGGGCCCACATGCCCGTCTTCCAGACCCCCGTCTTTTTCATAATACCATCCGAAAGGCATATTTTCCTGGATATCCTGCAGGGAAAAAGCATCCATTCCTCCCCAGATCTGCTGGCCAAGCGTGGTGGTCAGGGTAAACAGGAAAATTTCATCCTGAACGACCGGGATATTCGCATAAATATCAAGAATGCTTTTCTGCAGATTCTCCGGGAAAGCCAGCCGGTCAAAACGGGCCATCCATTTGGACTTCGCATCCGCATTGAGGATATAGGGTCCCACGAGAATAAATGAAGAAGCGCGCGCCTCCGGCATTCTCCAGAACAGATAGCTGCATCCGAAAATATCAGTCAGCCGGTAAATCTTAGCGTCTTCGCAATAGGTGTCCAGCCTGACATAAGGCCTTTCCTGCTTTGTATCCTGTGCGGTCAGCCTCCTGAGCCCCATGTCCGGGTCGGGAACGTTGTCGTTCTCCGCAATCAGCCGACAAGGAATCCCCATATTCTTAAGGATATTCCGATAAAAATGAATCTCACCTTCGTATTTCATGCAGATCTCCAATCCTTTTCCGAAAATCAATCGTTTTCTTAATTATCGTACAATTTTTAGGAAAAATCAAGTTAAAACAAAAATTATACGGAAATTTCTAAAAAATGTACTCACGTAATTATAAAAAGTGTGTTAAAATTTTCTTAACAAACTTATGTTTTGGGGAAAACAAGAGAAGGAGGAAAAACTTATGGTTGATATGAAAGCAAAACCTTTCTATCTGACCGATGAGGACTGCCAGTGGGTGGAGGACACCATCGCCGGCATGACCATTGAGGAGAAGATCGGCCAGCTGTTTTTCAACATGGGTTCGTCCAGGGATGAGGATTATCTCAAGATGACGGTGAATAAGTACCATATCGGCGGCATCCGTTATAATCCGGCGACTTCCCGGGAGGTGCGCGAGCAGAACCGCATTCTGCAGGAAAACAGCAAGATTCCGCTCATCATCGCCTGCAATACGGAGAATGGCGGAAACGGGGCCTGTGTGGACGGCACGATGATCGGACCGCAGACCAAGATCGGGGCGACAAAAGACGTTCATTATGCCTATGAGCTGGGCCGGCTGTCCAATAAGGAAGCCGCCAGCATCGGCTGCAACCTCTCCTTTGCACCGGTCAGCGACATCCTGTACAACTGGGAGAATCCGGTGATTGGTCTTCGTACCTATGGAAACGATGTGGATCAGGTATGCGCCATGACCAAGGCCTACATGGACGGCGCCCATACCAATCCCGGTTTTTGCTGCGCGGCAAAGCATTTCCCGGGCGACGGTCTGGATTTCCGCGACCAGCATGTTGCGAACAGCGTAAACGACATGAGCTGCGAGGAATGGGACGAAAGCTTCGGCAAGGTGTACCGGAACCTGATCGACAACGGGCTGGAGGCCATTATGGCAGGGCATATCATGCAGCCTGCTTACACAAGGTTCTACAATCCGGGTATTAAGGATGAGGACATAATGCCGGCAACCCTGTCCCCTGAACTCATCACAGGGCTTTTGCGCGGAAAGCTTGGTTTTAACGGCATGGTGCTCACGGACGCTTCCCATATGGTGGGTCTGACCTGCTGTATGAAGCGCAGCGAGATGCTGCCCAGGACCATCGCGGCAGGCGTGGATATGTTCCTGTTCTTCAATGAGATGGACGAGGACTTCGGCAGCATGATGGCAGGCTATGAGAACGGCATTATCTCAGAAGAACGTCTCTCCGACGCCCTGCACCGTATCCTGGCCTTAAAGGCGCATATGGGCCTTCATAAGAAAGCCAGGACAGAGATCGTTCCTCCTGTAGAGGTGATGGAGCAGACCATAGGCGCCGCGGAGCAGAAGGCGGTGGCGAAGGAGATTTCCGACCAGGGCATTACGCTTGTGAAGTATAAGGATGAGGAAGTCCTGCCCATGATCCCTGACCGCTATAAGAGGATTATGATCGTCTATGTGGGCGGACTGCAGGCAGGCGGTATCGGCGCGTTGATGGGCAAGGCCATGGGCGGCGGCAAAAAGACTCCTGCCGAGCGGCTGCGCGATAAGCTGATCGATAAGGGCTTCGACGCCTTTATCTATGAGAGCCCCCTGGAAAAGATGGCGAAGCAGGCAGCGGCAGGCGGCAAGGCGGACATCAACCTTTACTTCGCGGGCAAGACGGAGATCAAGGAATTTGTTTCCGGTCAGGATCTGATCATCACACTGGTGGACATCGCCGGCGGTTTCCAGCCTGTGGCAAGGCCCGGCTTCGGCATGAGCAAGGGCGGCGGCGAGATCCCTTGGTATGTATTTGAGCTTCCGGTGGTTGTGGTAGGCTGCGGACAGCCGTTCGTGCTGGCGGACATTCCGCAGGCAAGGACCTACATCAATACATATGACAGCGACGACCAGACGCTGGATGCATTGGTAGAGAAGCTGATGACGGGGAAGGATGCATTTAAGGGCACCGATCCCGTGGACGCTTACTGCGGCTTGTGGGATACCCACCGTTAAGGGGCAAAGCACAGCCGGATAATCGCAGTTAGGAAATGATCTATGAAATAAAAAATGTTAGAGGAGATTATAATTATGGCAAATAATTCTTCAAAGTACTATGGTGAAAACGGAATACACCGCGTTCCTTTGTGGAGAGTCGCCGGATTCGCATTGAACAACACGGCGACCAACATGTATTTGTTCCTGATGAACTATGTGGCCTACTATCTGACGGGCTTCGTGGGAGTGGCGGTGGTGACGGCCTCCAGCTTTTCCATGATGATGCGTATCTGGGACGGCGTCACGGATCCCTTCATCGGTTACGTGGTTGACAAGACCAACGGCAAGTTCGGTAAGAACAGGCCCTTCATGGTGATCGGGCAGGCTCTGTTGTGTGTGATGAGCTTTATTCTCTTCCACATCACGCCTTCCATTCCCCAGGGCTTCCGCTTTATTTTCTTCATCATCATTTCGGCAATCTATTATGTGGGATATACCTTCCAGTGCGTGGTCACCAAGTCCGCCCAGACCTGTCTGACCAACGACCCGAAGCAGCGCCCGCTGTTCACCATGTTCGACGGCGCCTACAACACCATCCTGTTCGCAGTGGTGGCGGTGGTCTTCACCAACGTGTCCACCGCTCACGGCGGCTTCTACACCCAGGAAACCTGGAATATCCTCTGGATCATTGTGGCCCTCGTATCCGCGATCTTTACCACCATCGCCGTGATCTCCATCGCTCCGAAGGACCGTTCCGAGTTCTATGGAACTGGTAAAGCGGTCAAGGTGGGACTGAAGGATTATTGGGAAACCATCAAAGGAAACCGCGCCATCCAGATGCTGATCGTTTCCGCATCCTCCGATAAGCTGGCGACTTCCATGAGGACTTCCACGATCTATATTGTTCTGTTCGGCCTAATTGCCGGGAACTATAAAATTTACGGCACGATGACCAGTCTGACGACGATTCCTTCCGCCATCATCTGTATGGTATTCGTCGCCGGCCTGGCCACCACCCTTGGGCAGAGAAAGGCCATGCTCATCGGTTCCTGGGGCGGCATTGTCCTGAATGCCCTCATGATCTGTCTGTGGGTGTTCGGCGATCCCACCAGCATGAATGGTGCGGACGGCAGCCTGCACTGGGGCTATTTCGCCATCCTGTATATTGTGATCACCGTGGCCATCGCCGGGTTCCAGGGGATTTCCGGCAACATCGTTATCCCGATGACGGCGGACTGCGCGGACTATGAGGTATACCGGACCGGCAAATATGTGCCCGGCCTGATGGGAACCCTGTTTTCCCTGGTGGATAAGCTGATTTCTTCCTTTGCACCCCTGCTGGCCGGCGTCTGCCTGGCGGCCATCGGCTTTAAGACGGTTCTTCCCGATGCCGACACCAAGATGGCGGATCTGAACGCGGCGGGAAGCGCTTATCAGGGAATCAACGTGGGAGCGATTCCTTTCGTGGCTTACTCCCTGGCTTTCGGCGTGGTGATCCTCGGCCTGCTGTGCAATATCGTGGCCCTGAAATTCTATCCTCTGACCAAGGAATATATGGCGGAAATTCAGGATGAGATCGCCGCCATCAAGAAAAAGGCTCAGGAAGAGGCATCATAAGACTTTTGACTACGGGAATTTTCCCCGCGGACAGGGCTGGACGGCTCGTCCGAGCGACAGGATATAATAAGCGTATTATAGGGCATCGGAGATACCGGTGCCCTGTTATACATACCGGAATACGGTGTGTTTGGCAGGAGAAGCGATTATGGCATTGTCTGGAAAAAAGAAAGAAGAATCCGTTTCCATGAAGGAATACCTGGACGCCAGCATGGAGCTGGAGAAGCTCCGCAAGGAAAACGGGATCGAAGCGGAAGAAAAAGGGATCTCCAAATGGATCACCAGATTTTTCAACTATAAGGAAAACCGCCAAAAGGTGGCCCTGAACAAGAAAAAGTATCTTTGGGTCATGCTTCTTTTGGGCTGGTGCGGCGGCCACCGTTTTATGGCGAAGCAGTATGTGCTGGGAGCGGCTTATCTGCTTCTTTGCTGGACAGGTTTCTCTGTGGCCATGACCCTGATCGATCTTTTGATCGCCATTCCCCTGGAAGCCGATGAAAACGGTATGGTCTTAGTATAAGATTCCGCGGGAGGGATCATGAGGTTAGTGTAATCATTTGCTAGTGTAATCATTTGTTAGTGTAATCATTTTTTAGGAGGACATAACATGCGCAATATTATCAATTTAAACGCAGATTGGGTTTTTACTAAAAAAGCGATCGATGTTCTGGATCTGAGCGTGAAGGATGCGCTTTTCTCAGGTAAGAGGAAGCTGCTGAAAAAGGCGCTTAAGGATCTGGAGGGAGAGCGCGTTCATCTGCCCCACAGCTGGAACGCAGTAGACGGTCAGGACGGGAACGGTTCCTATGACCGTGGAACCTATTGGTATGTGAAGGAATTTGAGACTCCGAAGCAGCCTCTTCCCGGCGGCAGGGTATATGTGGAGTTCCTGGCGGCAGGACAGCAGGCTACCGTGTATGTAAACGGTACAAAGGCAGTCTATCATGAGGGCGGTTATTCTACCTTCCGCGCGGATATCACCGATCTGTGCAGGGAGGACGGGATCAATATTCTTACCGTTGCGTGCAGCAACGAATATAAGGACAGCGTGTATCCACAGTCCGCAGACTTCACGTTCTATGGCGGTTTGTACCGGGGCGTGAACCTGATCAGTGTTCCGAATACCCACTTTGACCTGGATTATTTCGGAGGTCCCGGCATCCAGGTGACGCCGAAGCCCTGCGACCACTGCGGCGGCGCAAAGTTTGAGATCGTTTCCTACGTGACCAATCCGGACGAGAATTTCACTGTCCTGTATTCCATTAAGGATGCGGAGGGAAAGGAAGTGGGCTACGCCTGCCGTCCTGCGGATGATACCAAGGTTGTGATCCCTGTTCCCAATGCGCACAGATGGAATATCGATGATCCTTATCTTTATACCGTAACCGCAACCCTGCAGAGAAGGAACGAGGCTTATGATGAGGTAAGCGCCCGGGTAGGCGTGAGAAGCTTCTCCTGCGATCCGGATAAGGGCTTTATCATCAACGGCGTACAGACCCCTCTGCGTGGCGTGAGCCGTCATCAGGACCAGCTTTATAAGGGCAATGCCCTGACCCGTGAGGATCATTATAAGGACGCCCAGATCATCAAGGAGTTAGGCGCCAACACCATCCGTCTGGCCCATTATCAGCATTCCCAGGATTTCTATGACGCCTGTGATGAACTGGGCTTTGTGGTATGGGCTGAGATTCCTTTCATCAGTGTATTCAATAAGGATCCGGATGCCCATCAGAATTGTATCAGCCAGATGAAGGAGCTGATCATCCAGAATTATAACCATCCGTCCATCTGCTTCTGGGGCGTGTCCAATGAGATCTTGATCGGCGGTATTTCCGAGAAGCTGGTGGAGAACCATAAGGAGCTGAACGCCCTGGCGAAGAGCCTGGATCCCACCAGACTGACCACCATCGCCCATGTATCCATGACGCCGGTAGAGAGCCCTATGCACCATATTACTGATACCGAGAGCTACAACCATTACTTCGGCTGGTACGGCGGCAAGATGGAAGATAACGGTCCATGGCTGGATATGTTCCACCAGGCCCATCCGGATATCTGCCTCGGCGTATCGGAGTACGGCTGTGAAGGGATTATCACTTATCACGGACCGAACCCCGCCTGCAAGGACTACAGCGAGGAATATCAGGCCCTTTATCATGAGCATATGGCGAAGGTCCTGGCGGATCGTCCCTGGATCTGGGCCAGCCACGTCTGGAATATGTTCGACTTCGGATGCGCCGCCAGAAATGAGGGCGGTGTGGCAGGACGTAACAATAAGGGTCTCGTGACCATCGACCGCAAGACCAAGAAGGACAGCTACTATGTCTATAAGGCATACTGGAACAAGGAGCCCATGGTGCATCTGTGCGGCAAGAGATACGCCCAGCGCGCCGGGGAGACCACCCAGATCCGCGTTTACTCCAATCAGCCTGTCGTCACCCTTTACTTAAACGGTGAAGTGGTGGAGGCTAAGGCGGCGGATAAGGTCTTTGTATTCACCGTGGCGTTAAAGGATGGCTTTAACATGATTAAGGCCGTGGCAGGAGATCTGGTGGATACCATGACCTTAGAGAAGGTGGAGAAGGAGCCTTCCATTTATGTGCTTCCTGAAGTAAATGAGCGCGCGGAGGGCGTTGCCAACTGGTTCAAGACCGTAGGCGACCTGGATCTGAAGGCACCCATGGAATTCCCGGAGGGATATTACAATATCAATGTTTCCATGGAAGAGATCGCTAAGAATGAAGAGGCTATGGAGATCGTCGCCAAGGCAGTTAAGATGGCGACCAACATGGATGTGAAGCCCGGCGTAGGCATGTGGGATATGATGAAGACCATGGCGCCTAAGGGCATGATCGATATGGCCGGTTCCCTGATGCCGGAAGGCTTTGCGGAGAGCCTGAATGCGAAGTTAATCAAGATCAAGAGAGATTGAGCTTGAGCAAGAGAGATTGATCTTGAGCAAAAGGAACTGAGCTCGATCAAAAAAGGATTGATCTTGAGCAAAAGCTGATCTTAATTTAATAAGCTGAAAATCTACAGGGGTTCCTGATCTGGATCGGGAACCCCTGTACAAAAAAGATTTCTTGAGCGAAAGTATTTTGAAGAGATTAAGAGGATTTCAGGAGGATAAACATAGTGAGTAAGTTGGCTGATTATAAAAAACAGAAGGATTTTCTGGTTTGTGTGGACAGCGATGGCTGTGCCATGGACACCATGGATATCAAGCACATCCGCTGCTTCGGTCCCTGCATGGTGACGGAATGGGGATTGGATGAATGGAGACAGGAGATTCTGGACCGTTGGAACGATATCAATCTCTATACCATGACCAGGGGAATCAACCGTTTCAAGGGGCTTTCACAGGCCCTTCAGGAGATCCATGTGAAATATACCGCCATCGAGGATCTGGACACCCTGGTAGAATGGGTGGAGCATAGCCCCGAGCTTTCCAATAATGCGCTGCAGAAAGCCATTGATGAAAATCCAGACAGCGTGATCCTAAAAAAAGCCCTGTCCTGGAGCAAAGCGGTAAACGCATCTATTACAGAGCTCCCGGACGAGGTAAAGCAGCCCTTTGAAGGCGTAAAGGAAGCCCTGGCGTTCGCCCATGAGGCAGCCGATGTGGCGATTGTTTCCAGCGCCAATATTGATGCGGTGATGGAAGAGTGGGAGAAGTACGGACTGCTTCCCCATACCGATATCGTGCTGGCCCAGGATGCCGGCAGCAAGGCGTTCTGTATCGGAGAGCTGCTGAAGGCGGGGTATGCGCCTGACCATGTGGTGATGTGCGGCGATGCGCCGGGCGACCTGGACGCAGCGAAGAAAAACGGCGTCTTCTATTATCCTATCCTTGTGAAGAAAGAGAAGGAGAGCTGGGAGGAGTTCATTGCCGAAGGAAGAAACCATCTGCTGGACGGCACCTTCGCAGGCGCTTACCAGGAAAAGAAAATTGAAGAATTTTTGAAGAACCTTGGGGGTTGAACCGACGGAGATGGAAAGGAAGATGGTCTGTCTGTTCGGGAAATCGTATCCGACTCCGGAATAAGCTGTTATACAGCGGATTCGGAGGGGCTGCTGTGTAAAAAGGCAGTGCGGACGAAACACGTTCGTACAACATATTCTCATATTACAGGTTAACAAATCCACAGAAAGAGTTAAAATAAACTTACGATTCAGCAACTCGTAAGTTTATTTTTTTATGTTTTTATCAAGCACACCTGTTACTTCGAACCCTGCATAGGACGGAATGGGGGCTTGATGTTTTAAGGGCTTTTCACAGTTCCTGCAGGAAATATTATCACTTAATCGAATCTTAATCTTTCCATAAACGGATCTTAAACAAATCTTAATGTTCACCGTTTGCTTCTGAATCTATTTTTTGATATATTGGTAGAAAGACTATTGACAGGGCAAGGCAACTATTCACTAAAATTTACTAAAGTTGATTGTTGGAAAATGAAGAAAGGAGAGAAATTTTCTATGAGAATGAAAAAATGTTTCTGTCTGTTAGGGATTTTCCTGTTCTTCCTGGGGTCGGCAGTCGCTTGTGGGAGGAGTAATACTCTTGAGAACGGGGAAAACTCCAAAGGCACTGAAATTTCTGATGGCCCTGAGGATATTGGGGGCAGCAAGGTTCCTGAAAGCACTGAAAATCTCCCTCCTGTTTCCGGTTCAGGGCTTCAGAAGCTTACGGAATTAAAAGAAGAGCTTCCCAGTCAAATCGCCCTCGTGAAAGAAACGGAATACCCCAACATTGATTTTACTGATGACTTTATCGTATCCATGCCGGACGTACAAAAGGTATATGACCTGACGTTTACGAAAGAGAAAGACCTGAGTGCGAAGGAATGCTTTGAACAATTTGACAGGCTGTTCGATGAGCTTACGGAAGGAAGCTATACAGATAAAGATAAGAAATCTCTGTACAAATACATACCCGTAGGGATTGCTGAGACAGGACTATGCTACAATGATCTGGACATGCTGTTAAACGATGAAATTCCGTTATATGAGTATTTTGTACTAACTCCTGAATGCTATGTTGCATTTACGAGAGAGATGGGGCTTCAGAGCTTTTGCCGCGCTGAAGCAGCAAAATTGGCCGGGATGGATAATACCCCATCTCCCGTTACCGTGCCGATGCCTTCCGAAGAATGTAAGCTGCTGGGCGATTACATGGAATGGAATACGGATTCTGTCGACAGTTACCGTCTGATGGATAAAGAAGTGAGGGTATGTGATGCGGTCCAGACCGTGGAAGAGATGCTCTGTGGGGATCTGTTCCGGACCCGCCGCGATTTGTCCCCGGAGGTGGCACGCGTCAGGGCACTTGAACTGAAGGATGGGATCTGTGGTTATCTGATGGATCTTACCGCCTCCTATAAGGACGTTCCTTTTTCTGTCGCTTTGCGTGACGATAGTATATTCATTACGACCATGCCAGGTGACGACAGCCGGGAGAGAGAGGATTTCCCTGGATACCTGTTCATGCTGGAAAGCGACAGCCTTGATACCTATTATTATTACGGGATGTTTAATGACAAGGTGGAAGAGCAGGAGGAGTATGACAGCATCCTGTCCTTCAAGGATGCCGTTCAGAAGGTTTCGGATTCCATGGCGGCTCATATGGAACTGACACTCAGCAGCGCCCAGCTGAACTATCTTATCTATAGGGAGGATTCGTGTTATTCCGAAATCGCATGGAACTTCAATTCTGTAAATTCCATAGACGGTCTGCGCTACGTCATATCTGTCAATGCGTTAAACGGAGAATGTTCCTATCATACGCAGCCCCTTTAAAGGAAAAGCAGTGGGGCGCAGCTGCCTCAATCAGCACGGATGTCTTCTGATCAAAGAAGGGGAAGAATTATGGCATATTTATTCAACTGTCTGAGACGGCTGCTCAGGGCGCCTGCGTTCTGGGTAGCCGCAGCCGGGGCCTTTGCCTTGTGTCTGTTTTCACCTATTTTTTACCTGAAAACTGACACGGCGTACAGCATTTTTGATATTTTTAAGAATTATACCAAGATCGCCATGTCCGAGCAAACAGATTTATATTCCTACGAGGTATTTAATAGCTGCTTCAAGGGAGATTATTTCAGTATGTTCGCGCCGGTCATAGTTTCCATCGCATCTGTAAACCTTAAGGCGGATGAACGTAATTCCGGCGCATGGAGGTACTTTCTTCATCGCTCCGGGAAAATGGCTTATTATGTGGGCAGCGGTCTTTTTTACCTCCTTGCCGGAGGCATGGTCCTGCTTTTTTTCAGCGCCCTTTGGGGGATATTCACATATGCGGCCCTCCCGGGCCTGTCATATTATTCCCAGGAGCAGGCAGATTTTATAGTACATTTCTCTTTATGTCCCGCGGGAAGTATCATGGAAAAGCTATATCATTGCGGCGGATTTCCCCTTATGATAGCGGCACAGTTCCTGGAAATATTTATATATGGAATGGTACAGTCAGCAGCCGCGATGCTGGTAACCCTGCTTACTGAAAATAAATACCTTATTATCTGCACCCCCTTTTTTCTCCGGTATGCGCTGAATCAGGGGATGCGTATGCTGCCTTATATTGGAACGACACTCCAGATACCCTTTTCCAGGGATACTCTTCGCAGGATTGCCAACACGCTGGATCCGGAGGCTGTTATCCATCTTTTTACCTATGCGGACAATTTTTGGGGAATTTTAATCCTGAACCTGAGTTATCTTCTGGTCTGCATCGGGATATTCTGCCTGTTCAGCTATAGAAAGGGTAACTATGAAAAATAAGATAACCGCTTTCATTTCCGTCGTAAAATATGAATGCCACTGTATCCTCTTGAACCCAAGGATTATAACCGTAGGAATGTTGTACGTCTTTATATATAATTATGTGATTACCGAGCTGCTTGGAAAAGCAGCTAAGACAGGAATTCCCATAAACCTTTCAGAAGTTTTTGTGGCATTATGCAATTCCGGTTTTCTGATCATGCTGGTTCCCGGCGTTTTCCTGATATTGATTTCTGATTTCCCCAATATGGGTGCCTATACCCTTTATGTCCTTCCCAGGAGCGGCCGTATGCCCTGGTTCTGGGCTAAGGTCGTTTCTTCCATTTGCTGCATCCTGGTCTACGTTGGAACTTTGTATTTTTACTGCATTCTGACTGCACTGCCCGGCGGAAAATTTAGTACGTCATGGAGCGATACGGTCACAAAATACAAAGCGATGTTCCCGGGTGAAGAAGGGGGTCTCATGGCAGAGCTTCTCTCTTCAAGCCTGTATAATCATTTCAGCTTTATGGAAGTTTTTTTTCATTCCTTGATCCTGCTGATCCTTTATTTATTCAGCATAAGCCTGATCTTGATTTTCTTCCGGGTGCTGTATATGAAAACGGCAGGGATTGCCGCCGCTTTTGCCATGGTTGGGGGCGGGATCGTGACGATGTCCTTAAATACTGGATTAAAATGGTTTTTTCCCTTGTCCCATGTGATTCTCTGGAATCATTACCAGGAGGCCCTCCGTAAACCGATCATGCCGTTATGGGCATCCTATCTTTATTTTGGCGTGCTCATTGCAATCATTTTGTCTGCGGATATTATCGCTGTCAAAAGAACAAACATTTATCTGGAGGATGGCTGATGGATGCTATTATTATAAATGCCCCTTCCTCATGCTGGTCAGATTGCGGATATTGGGGGAACGCCTAACAGGATTATTTTAGGAGGAGTAAACTATGACAAGCAAACAACGGGTATATTTGAAAAGTCCATTTAACCCCAGGGGAGGTGCTTTCGCCGCCGCATTGTGCATGATTCTGCTGCTTACGGCTTGCGGGGATGCGGCGGGTCGGCAGAATCCTTCCGGAGAAGGCGGTTCCCAATCTGTAAGCGCTTATGGGAACGACAGTTCCCAGACTGACCCGCCTTCGGGGGAGCATGGGAACGGCCAGGGGCAGGAAGACTCCGATCCCTTTTCCGTACAGCAGATTGAAAACGGGACATCAGCCGATGGGGGGATAAGCTTTATGAACCTTTGCGGTGAGTCCAGCCTTGACGGCTATGTCAGGGGACTGGTGATTGATTTTTCCAAGGAGAATCCCCAGTATCAGGTCAGCTATGAGAATGCCTCCGCCCCGAAGGACACGGTTCTGATGCAGGTCATGAACGGCGCGGGGCCGGATCTGATGTGCCTGAAGAGGGAGGATCTGGAAAACCTGCAGAAAAACGGCGCCCTGGGGGATCTTTATACTGTCCTGGATCCGGAGATATTGGATTTGTTTTTCCCGGCTGCTGTCCAGATGGGGACTTATGACGGGAAGCTTTATGGGCTGCCGGCTTCCGTGAGTCTCGATTGTATGGTGGTAAACGGTGCCTACTGGCAGCAGTCTTCCTGGACCTGTGAGGATGTGCTGGGAATCATGGAGGAACACCCGGAATTAAAAGGACCTTTTATTTATGTCATGGGGGAAGACCGTTATTACTATAATCTTTTAATGCTGTTTGGACAGGATGTGATGAACAGCCCCCTGGTCGCGGACGGAAAAAGCGCTTTTAACACACCTTTTGGGAAGGAACTGTTCACCCTGGTGAAGGAACGCTCGTCGGAGGTGAACGCAGCGGTTCCTAACGGGTCAGGAACAAATGGTATTGCAGAAGCCATCCTCGCCGGGGAGTACCTTGGGGCTTATATGTCATTTTACCATCTCAACACCTTTGGCAATATATATAATGCTTTTGGGGAATATTTTCAGCCAGCCGCTTTCCCGGGTCAGACGGAAGGAAAGGGATATATGCGATGCTCCCAGTATGGGATGGTGGCTGTCAACCAGGCTTCCCTGGAAAAGCCCGGCGTCCGGGAGCTGCTCAATGATTTCTATAGCCTGGAAAGCCAGCAGAGGGTCACTTATAATAATGGCGGCATCAGTATCCGCCGGGATGTGCCGGAGAGCGTGATCGAATACAATGCCCAGGCGGATCTGTATTTATGGAAGGGCGCGGGTGGAAACAATTTGCTTCTGCCCAAACCGGAAAACGGGGAATTCTATTTGGATGCTTTCCTTGACCTGGCGGAGAATACCGTCCCTTATCCCCTCCATACGGATGAAATGTTCGATGATATTATCATGGAGGAAGCCCAATACTATTATGAGTCCGGGAAGGACCTGGAGACCGTGCTGGAGACTATAGACCGACGGCTGCAGCTTTACCTCTCAGAGCGGGGAGAGTAGGGTATTTTTCAAAAAGCTGTTCTAACCTCTTCATAACTTGTCATATGATTAGACAACTACACTTGGGGATAGTAATGGAGAAAAAATTGAGCGATATTACGATGGAGCAGCGGCTGCAGCTTGTCAATCAGGTCCGTTCCAGGTATCATCAGGATCAAAACGATCTGCTTCACAGAGAGCAGCTTCTTTATGGGAAAACATCAATAGACAGACTTCGCAGGGATGCGAAAAGTTCATACAGGAGAAACTTTAATTACGCAGAAAATAATGGGTCTGGGGAATCCATGGAATATGATCCATACGATCCTGATGGTGAATTCCCTGTAAGTCAGACAGAACCCTCTTTTGGCCCAAATGCATTTCGGCTGCGTTTTATGGCTGCGGTAGGGATGTTTGTATTGATTCTGATGCTGGATAGAAATGGAAAAGATTTGTTCGGCATGAGTACGGATCAGATTTTCCGGTCGATCGCAAAGGACTATGTGGCAGAAGCGGGAGAGGCGCTGGCAAATTTGAATTTTACCTTTGATCAGGAGAAATAAAGTTTTTTTACATCGTTAGTTCTTGAATTTTCATGCAATCTACCTTATACTGAAAAGGACAGTTAAAAGGGAAATATATCTTAAGGGAAAGGGCAGATTGCATGAATAAGCTCGCCTTATCAGACGATATTTTAATGAAGATAGAAAAGCCGGCCAGGTACATTGGACATGAGGTCAACGCGGTGGTGAAGGACAAGTCGAAGGTAGCTGTCCGCTTTGTCATGTGCTTTCCTGATGTATATGAAATAGGGATGTCCCATTTAGGGATACAGATTCTTTATGACATGTTCAACACCATGGAGGATGTGTGGTGTGAGCGTGTCTATTCGCCGTGGCTGGATCTGGACGCAATCATGCGGAAGGAACATATCCCACTCTTTGCTTTAGAATCCCAGGATCCCATAAAAGATTTCGATTTTCTCGGGATCACCATTCAATATGAGATGTGTTACACCAATATTTTACAGGTCTTGGATCTGGCACAGATACCGCTTCGCGCCGAAGACCGTGGGGAGGATGTGCCAATCGTGATCGGAGGCGGTCCCTGCACCTACAACCCGGAGCCCATCGCTGAGTTTTTCGATCTGTTTTATATCGGGGAAGGGGAGACCCAGTACGAGTCTCTGCTAAATCTGTATAAAGCATGTAAAAAGGAGAAGCTTGGCCGCGAGGAGTTCCTGCGCAGGGCTGCGAAGCTTCCGGGGATGTACGTACCGCGTTTCTATGAGGCTTCCTATCATGAGGATGGCACGCTGGCAGCCTTTACGCCTACGGAGGATGGGATCCCGGCCACTGTTACAAAAGAAATTGAGATGGATGTGAGCAATACCTATTATCCGATGAAGCCCGTGGTGCCTTATATCAAGGTAACACAGGACAGGGTGGTGCTGGAGATCCAGCGCGGCTGCATCAGAGGCTGCAGGTTCTGCCAGGCAGGGCAGCTTTACCGTCCGGTGCGGGAGCGGGACGTGGAGACCATGAAGCGGTATGCCCTGGAAATGCTTAAAAACACCGGCCATGAGGAGATTTCCTTAAGCTCTTTAAGCTCCAGCGATTATACGAAGCTTCCGGAGCTGGTGGATTATCTGATAGAAGAGTGCGATAAAAGGCATATCAATATCTCCCTTCCTTCCCTGCGTATCGATGCCTTTTCCCTGGATGTAATGGGCAAGGTGCAGGATGTGCGAAAATCCAGTCTGACCTTCGCGCCTGAGGCTGGCAGCCAGAGGCTTAGGGACGTCATCAATAAGGGGCTGACGGAGGATGTGATCCTGAAGGGTGCTGCCATGGCCTTCCATGGGGGCTGGACCAGGGTGAAGCTTTATTTTATGCTGGGACTTCCCACGGAAACGCAGGAGGACATCCGGGGGATTGCAGAGCTTTCCAATAAGATAGCCGCTACCTTTTTTGAGGAGATTCCCAAGGAGGAGCGGAAGAATGGAAGAGTACAGATCGTGGCAAGCACCTCCTTTTTCGTACCAAAGCCATTTACCCCGTTTCAGTGGGCGAGACAGTGTACCAAAGAGGAATTTCTGGACAAGGCGTATTTTACCAAGCGTTGTATCGGAGAACAGTTAAACCAGAAGAGCATCAAATATAACTGGCATGAGGCGGATGCCAGCGTCATGGAGGGCGTGCTGGCGCGGGGGGACAGAAGGCTCTCCAAGGTGCTTTTGAAGGTATATGAGAAGGGCTGCTTCTATGACGCCTGGGGTGAATATTATAAGAATGAAAAATGGCTGGAGGCCTTTGGGGAATGCGGGCTGACGGTGGATTTTTACGCCACAAGGGAGCGCAGCATGGACGAGCTCTTCCCCTGGGATTTCATTGACTGTGGCGTGACGAAGGAATTTTTAAAGAGAGAATGGTTAAAGGCGCTGGAGGGCAGGACATCGCCCAACTGCAGGAAGCAGTGTCAGGGCTGCGGCGCCAGCCGGTTCGGAGGCGGGATCTGCTTTGAACCCAGGGAAGCGGATAATACCTGTTGTTGACCCTGACAGACTATAAAAAGAAGGCTGATGAAATATTCATGAAGGTAAGGATTAAGTTTAGAAAATACGGTCCCGTCCGCTTTATCGGACATCTCGATGTAATGCGCTTCTTTCAGAAGGCACTGCGGAGGGCGGAAATCGATGTGAAATATACCGGCGGCTTCAGCCCCCATCAGATCATGTCCTTCGCCGCGCCGCTAGGGGTTGGGCTTGAAAGCAATGGGGAATATATGGATATTGAGTGCAACAGCGTAACGTCCAGCCGGGATATGATAGAACGCCTGAACAGCGTCAGCGTGCCCGGGATCGAGGTGGTGTCCGCAAGACAGCTGCCTGACTGGGCCGGAAACGCCATGGCGAGTGTGGCTGCGGCTGAATATACGGTCAGATTCCGGGAAGGAAGGGAACCGAAGTTTGACTGGACCCATGCCTTTGGGAGCTTCCTTTCCCAGGATAAAATAATGGTCACGAAGGAGACGAAAAAAGGGCTTCAGAAAGTCGATATCAGGCAGGGAATCTATGAGATGTCTTCTGCTCCTTCGTCAGATTGCCCGGCGATTCATTTGCTTGTGGACGCTTCCAGCGCCGGCAATATTAAACCGGTTAAGGTGATAGAGGCATTTTGTGATGCTTTCGGGGAAAAATTACAGGAAAATGCCCTGTTTATCACAAGAGAGGAAACTTATACCAACGTAGGCACTTCTGAGGAGCGCAGGCTGATTCCTTTGAATGAGGTCGGAACGGATATAGAAGAAAGTACAGATATGTATGATAATATAAACGGGGATGGAAACATAAAAACCGCAAATAGGGAAGGCATGGAGGACGGGCTATGAGCAGAATGATTCCCGGAAAACCAATGCGGGGGGAGGATACAGCGCTGCGCAATACCGCTGATGGAAAGCTTGTGATCACCGACTATAAAGACTGCGCGATGGTCTGCCTGTTCAGGGATAACCGCCTGCTTCGCGCATCTGTCCTGTCTCCTTCCGGGAGCGGAGTGGGAAGCGTTTTCCTGGGAAAGGTGAAAAAGCTGCTTCCCAATATTGACTCCTGTTTCGTGGAAATTGCCGGAGGTGAACTGGTTTATCTTTCTCTTTCCGAGGTCGCGGATGCTTTCCCGGTAAATCGTCCGAAGGATGGAAGACTCTTGGAAGGCGACGAGATTCCGGTCCAGATCGTAAGGGATGCTTCGAAAATGAAGCAGGCGACTGCGACGACAAGAATTTCCCTTGCCGGAAGGTATGTGGTGTTCTGCGTGGGCTCTTCCAAGGCGGGAGTCTCCGGGAAACTGGAGGAAACACAGCGCAAGGAGCTGATGCGGATGCTGAAAGGGCATGGACTGGTGGAGCCGGACGGAAAAATGATCATGGATCCTTCCTTGGCAGGAACGCTCTCTTATGGAGTGGTTCTTCGGACAGAAGCTGCGAATGCGCCGGAAGAGTCCATCCTGGAAGAATATAGAAGTCTTCATGAACGGTTTCTAAAGCTGTTTGCGCTGGCAAAGCACCGTACCTGTTTTACAAAAATATACGCGTCGGCTTCTTCCTGTGAGAACGCCATTGCCCAGATCGCGGAAGGGTATACGGAAGCGGTGACGGATTTAAAGAATATATATGAAGAAATGCAGCCATATTTTCAGGCGAGGAATATAAGCTTTCGTCTGTACAGCGACGAGACCTATCCGCTTTACCGTCTTTACAGCCTGGAGACAAAGCTTAAGAACGCCTTGTCGCGCTGTATTTGGCTCAAATCGGGCGCATACCTGATCATCGATACTACAGAGGCAATGACGGTGATTGACGTAAATTCGGGCAAATACGACGCAAAAAAGGCATCTGAGGACGCCGTATTCCAGATCAATCTGGAGGCGGCGGCAGAGATCGCGCTGCAGATGCGCCTGCGCAATTTATCCGGCATTATCATTGTCGATTTTATCAATATGGCTTCTGCCAGGTATCAGGGCGAGCTGCTGCGCCAGATGCGCGGGCTTGTGAAGGATGATAAAATCCAGACCAACATCATCGACATTACTTCTCTTGGTTTAATGGAAATCACCCGTAAAAAGGTTTATAAGCCTCTGGAAGAGCAGCTTAAGACCGCCGTCAGGGGGCAAAGATAAGCTTGGGTACGGGGGATGTACGGGGATCATCACAGAATGGGAGAGGGAAAACATATGAAGAATACTAAGACAATCTGTTTTGCCAATAATAAGGGTGGAAGCGGCAAATCCACAACCTGCTCCAATGTCGGTGCAGCCCTTTCCGTGATGGGTAAAAGGGTCCTGATGCTGGACGGCGATATGCAGTGCAACCTGTCCTTATCCTTTCTGGACGAGGATGTTGTGCTGGAATACGCGAGGGGAAATCAGAACCTGTATCATGCTGTCCGGGAACAGAAGGATATCCGTGCTTATATTGTGCCCACCCCTTATGAAAATGTAGACCTTATTCCTTCCTCTACGTTGATGAGTTCCATTGAATTTGAATTGTTCAGCAAGTGGCAAAGGGAATTCATCCTGAAGAAGCTGTTAAAATCTGTCAGGGAAAGCGGTGATTACGATTATATCCTTATGGATGCGCCTCCGACCCTGGGCGGTTGGGTAATGAATCTGCTCTGCGCATCTGACTATTTAGTGATTCCAGTGGAAGCGAGCCCATGGGGATTGTTCGGACTTGCCAATATGTTTGAATTCCTTCAGACAACGCAGGAGCTGGCGCCGGGATTATCCCTGCTTGGGATTGTCGTCACCAAGGTGGACGAGAGGAAGAATTATTTCCGCCAGACCCTGGAATCCCTGGAGACCCTGGAGGATATCCACATATTTGAATCCCATATCCATGTGGACAGCAATGTGGAATGGGCACAGGATAACAGCAAGCCTGTTATAAATTATCGCAGAAGCTGCCGAAGCGCCAGGGAATTTATGCAGCTGGCAGAAGAGATTCTTAAAATGACTGAGTAAAATTATGCTGCGGCACGGAGGGAAGAAGGGGTTCATTTCATGCGGTTTGTTAAGCTGGAGAAGGTTAAGGACGGAAAATATCTCAAAAATTATGTCCTTACATATGAAAACAAAGCGGGAAAAGAGAAAAAATACGAAATTGTCAGCCGAAGAGATCTGCTGGGCGCTGAGGACCTTGGCCGTCACAACAGCGGAATATCCATTATCGCAATAAAGGAGGACAGACTTTTGCTCCTTCGGGAGTTCCGCATGGGCGTTAATCAATTTATTTATAATTTATGCGCCGGCATGATAGAAGAGGGCGAGACGATAGAAGAGTGTATTCAACGGGAACTGTATGAAGAAACGGGCCTGCGCGTAAAAAAAATCCTTGATATCCTTCGGCCTTCTTTTTCCGCCCCGGCTATTTCCGATGTAAAAACATCCATAGCCTTTGTGGAAGCAGAAGGGGAGTTCGAGGATCATTCTTCTGAAAATGAGCTCATAGAAGCAGCTTTTTATAGCAGGGAAGAGGTAAAAGAGCTGCTGGAAACCGCAGAATTCAGCTCCAGGGCACAATTGGCTGCATATTTCTTTGCTGAGGGGAAATTGGGTACATTTTCGCGCATAGTTGGTTGATTCGTCCTGTTCAACCGAGACGTTCAAATGCTCCGTTCAACCGAGAGGAACTGAGATAATATTCAATAATAATTCAGTAAAGCATCTCATCTAGGAAAGGACAGACGTCCTGGGCATCGGAATCTACCCCAAATTCACCATCACAGGACACGTGGCGCACGTTGCGGCAATATGTATCGCAGTGCCACAATTGTGGCTGTTGGTCAGGGTCCTGGCTCGCCGCGGCTATTAAAATCCGTAGGGCATGCGCTTCTTCATCGCTCATCAGATGACGATTCTTTTTTAGAAAAATATTGGCTGTAACGGCAGCCTGCTTCGTGCTGTTTTTTGTTTCAGTTTCCATAGATTTGTTTGTTCCCCCATTCCGTAGCTATATATTACAAAATAGCGAGTCAAGATAGCAGTTCCGTACCTCCATATCCCTATCCATAACTATGCGCAAAAGACAAGTTTAGCGAATAGTTATGGATTTGTGCATGGACGGTACTGCGCAGGGCAAACCTACCATTCCTTTGTAATCTCATCAGGCCTTACTCCATACAATGTTAGGAATTCATTTAAGTCGTGGTCATTTCTGATCAGCATGATATCTTCAAATTTTCCTGTTGTCAGATTTTTAAAACCAGCGACCTTTTCCCCTGTGCAAATACTGGCCCTTATGATTGGCTTTTGTATGGACCTATCCCAATGATCGGCATAAATCGCCTTTTGGTTCGCATATTTGTTTTCTTTATCATGCGTATGGTTTTCTTTCTTTAAAAAATGAAAAAACATATTCTCACATCCAATCTGAATCTAATATGACGGTAAATGGTCCGTCATTTACCAATGAAACCTTCATATCTGCGCCAAATTCTCCGTGTTCTACATGGGGAATTTCCTTTTGGCATTGTTTGATGACATATTCGTATAATTCTTCAGCCATATCCGGCGAACCCGCATTGATAAAGGATGGACGGTTTCCCTTCTTGCAGTCGGCATATAGAGTAAATTGTGAAATAATTAACAAACCGCCATCTACAGCTTTTAAATCCAGGTTGGTTTTCCCGTTTTCATCCTTAAAAATGCGCAATCCGACAAGCTTCTTCACCAGTTTATCGGCAATTTCTTTTGTATCCGCATTGTTTACGCCAATAAACACCAAAAATCCTTTTTCTATGGCGCCGATTATCTTACCCTCCACCGCGACGTTTGCCTTTGATACTCGTTGTACTACAAATCGCATGGAAAACAGCCCCCTTTCACTCTTCTTTCGTTCCATTTTCCTTTATTTCTTTCTGATCCTTCATAAGCTCCAGATCTATACGGATATCATCCTTACTGCTATACATACGGTTGCCAAAACAGGCGTGATATTCCTTCTCAGACTCATGTTTTAATTCCTGAAGGCTTTTATGAGAGTCGGGTATGTATTGATGAAACCCTTTTTCGTCCACCATACCGACTTTCATATAATTCTCCGTTTCCTCGGGCATTGCCTTTTTCCGCAGGGCGCTGTTTATAAAGGACTTTATGGACGCATATAGGACCGCGAAAAAAGGAACTCCCACGATCATGCCCAACACTCCGAACAGACCGCCGAAAAATGTGATTGAAAAGATCACCCAGAACCCGGTGATGCCCGTGGAATTGCCAAGGATTCTCGGACCAAGGACATTTCCGTCAAATTGCTGCAGAATAAGAATAAAAATGATAAAATATACACTATTCAATGGATGGCTGGGATCCACAACAAAGATCAGTATGGTTGTAGGGATTGCCCCCAAAAATGGCCCGAAGAAAGGAATGATATTCGTAACGCCAATAACAACGCTGACCAAAGCCGCATAAGGGGTATTCATAAGCGTTGTGCAGATAAAACAAATAATCCCGATAATTATGGAATCCAGTATTTTGCCCCCGACAAAGCCGATGAAGGTTTTGTGTACAAAACGGAAATTATTGATGATAATATTTGCAGTCTCCCGCTCAAAAACCGCATAAACTATTTTTTTCGCCTGCCCTGCAAATTTTTCCTTGCTGGACAAAACATAGATAGAAATGATGAAACCAAGGATGAAGTTCCATAGCCCCTTGATCAGATTGATCACACTTAAGGAAACGGTCTTGAGCAATTCCGTCGATTTAGAAATCACAACATCGTTGATCCATACTTCCAGTTCCCCGGAGTATTTGCTGACCATTTTTATAACAGAATCGCGGATCTCTGCATTGTCTGCCAATAAGTTATTTAACCAGGCAGTCATATTATTAAGATATACATCAAAGTTGACGACTATACTCTCAATGCTTGGCACAATCTGGGACAACAGCATGGAAACAAGCAGATAGATCAGGAAAAAGAATAAAAAGCTTGTGATCAGAATGCTGGCACCCCGTAAGATACCCTTTCGTGTTCCGGATTCCTTGATCTTCAGTCTGCCGCACAGGGGAATCAATATACGATATTCAATAAAATTGAGCACAGGAGTGAGCAAATATCCCATTCCCAGGCCAAACAGGACCGGCATCAGAATATTGCTGAGAACACCCAGATTCGCCCTTAAGCTGGAGCTGTGAAATACCAGATAGTAAAAGCAAATACTGGCAGCCGCGGCTAAAAAAGCTGTTATACCAAACTTCACGAAATTGTTATTCAGTTTTTTCTTCATCCCAAACAGAGCCCTCTCTCCTATGTAATGATCATTTGGCTCCCATGCCATGGGGCGGGAAGCCAAATGAAAATCCCTCATTTATATCATACTCTTTTTATGAAAAGATAACAAGTAAATCTTATCTAAAGATTATTTAATTTTCTGCTGAATTTTCCCTTAACTCGTTTTTACCTGTTGCGGCCATCCTCATATGGTACAAGCTCAAAACGTATGAAGTAACCTTGGTCATGGCTGCATACCGGACAGACGGCCGGTGCGTTTGTGCCTTTAAAAACATAACCGCAATTTAAGCACATCCATTCCGTTTCCACATCTGACACAAATAATTTCCCCTCCTCTATCATTTCTGCAAACCTTCCAAAACGGTCTCCGTGTACCTTCTCAATCTCCGCTATCATCCGGAAGGAAGCCGCGACTCTGGAAAAACCTTCTTCTTGTGCTTTTTCAGCAAATTTTGCATAAACGTCGTCATGTTCTTCATATTCGTTATGCTGGGCCATCCTGAGCAGCCCAGAGATATCCTCAGAGATATCTACCGGATAGCCACCGTCTATAAAGACCGTATCGCCGGCCAGCTCCTTCAAATGCTTATAAAATATTTCCGCATGTTCCTTTTCTTGATCCGCCGTAAAAGCAAAAATAGCATGTATAACGTATAATCCGTCTTTTTTTGCCTGTGATGCGGCGAAGGTATACCGGTTCCTTGCCTGGCTCTCACCCGCAAACGCACGCATCAGATTGTCTTTCGTCTCACTCTCTTTAAAATTCATGGAAGCCTCATTTCTGCGCATTTTGCGCTCCTTTTTTTCAGCAAATTTAGGACATATACCTGGTCTTGTAAATAAAGGATTCCCGAATCCTGCCGCTTTTATACAATTTGCAGGTTTGTTCATTTCCCTATTGTTTCTTGGCAAAAAAAGAGATAAAATAAAAAGAAACGGATGATAGGATATGCGCAGGTAGATTATGAGATTACAACAGGTAATGAGTTACGTCAGAAAAGCGATGGATGATTATCATATGATAGAGGATGGGGACAAGGTCGCGGTCGGTATTTCCGGTGGAAAGGATAGCCTGACCCTTTTGTACGCGCTCTCCTCTCTCAGGCACTACTATCCTATTCCTTTTGAGCTCCATGCGGTCACTGTTGACCTAGGATTTGAGAATTTGAATCTGAGTCGGATCCAGGAGCTCTGCGGGCAACTGCAGGTGGACTATACGATCGTAAAGACCGACATCGCGAAAATCGTTTTTGAATATCGTAAAGAGAGCAATCCATGTTCCCTTTGTGCGAAGATGAGGAAAGGAGCCCTGAATACCGCGGTAAAGGAGCTGGGCTGCAATAAAATTGCTTATGCGCATCATAAGGATGATGTAGTGGAGACCATGCTGATGTCCTTAATCTATGAGGGACGCTTTCACACGTTTTCCCCCGTGACATATCTGGACAGGATGGATTTGACAGTAATACGCCCCTTAATCTATATGAACGAATCGGATGTGATCGGTTTTGTGAATAAGAATCAGGTTCCCGTTGTAAAAAGCCCCTGTCCTGCGGATGGCTTCACAAAACGGGAATATGTAAAGCAGCTTTTGCAGAAGCTTAATCAGGATAACCATGGGGTAAAAGAAAGAATGTTTACCGCGATCAAAAGCGGGAATCTGAAAGGCTGGGATATTTATGGCGGGCAATCCTAAAACGACGAATTATCATGATGAACAGAATAAGCAGAATATCGTAAAGCTACGTGCAGTTCTGGATACCCTGCCCGGCTTCTGCAAAACCTTTTTCCGGGGGATTGAAGAATATACTTCAACCAGGACCAGGCTGGCTTATGCTTATGATATCAGGTTGTTTTTTGAGTTCCTTCACGAAACGAACAGCGTCTGCGCAAAAATGGACATTAAGGATTACCCCATTTCTCTTCTGGATCAGGTAACCCGTGTCGATATCGAGGAATACCTGGAATATATTACCCTGTATCAGCGGGAGGGAAAGGACATAACGAATGACGAGCGGGGAAAAGCCAGAAAGCTCGCTTCCCTCCGCAGCTTTTACAATTACTTTTTCCAGAATGAAATGATAGAAAAGAATCCTGCGGCCCTGGTTCCCCTTCCAAAACAGCATGAAAAGGAGATCATTCGTTTGGAGCCTAATGAAGTGGCGGTCCTGTTGGATCAGGTGGAGGACGGCACTAAATTGACGCAGAAGGAGCTGGAATACCATAAAAAGACCAGATTGAGGGATGTGGCTCTGCTTACTCTGCTGCTCGGCACCGGAATCCGTGTGTCTGAATGCGTTGGACTAGATCTGCAGGATATAAATTTTGACATTGGAGGGATTAAAATACGGAGAAAGGGCGGTTATGAAACAGTAGTTTACTTCGGGGAAGAGGTGGAAACAGCCCTGTTGGACTATCTGGAGGAAAGGGAACATGTAATTCCTATGGAAGGACATGAAAATGCCGTATTCCTCTCTCTCCAGAATCGCCGTATGGC
>CANPYG010000033.1 GCA_947588205.1 uncultured Acetatifactor sp.
AGAAAAATTTGACAAAAAAATACCGCATTTCTGCGGCTTGTGGGATTTTTATTCAGTTACAAGTGTCGAAGACCCGGACACTATCGCCCTGTGGGCGGACAGCTTTTCATTGACATTTTATTCCGGTTTGGATATTATGGTAATAGATAACAATGATAACAATGCCAACAATGATAACAATGCTAACAGTGGAAGGAGAAGCCTTCTATGATGCGGACGATCCTCATGCTTTTTACAGGCGGAACGATTGCCTCGGTAAAGACGGAAAATGGCCTGGAACCGATTCTGGACGCGGGGCAGATTCTGTCTTATCTGCCGGAGATAGAGGAAGATGTTCATTTGGAGACCGTTCAGGTTTGCAACCTGGACAGCACGAATATGGATTACCGCTACTGGCTGAAGCTTGTGGATGTCATTGAGGAAAACTATATCCGTTATGACGGCTTTGTCATCTGTCACGGAACGGATACCATGGCTTACACGGCCGCAGCCCTGTCCTATCTGATCCAGAATTCGGACAAGCCCATAGTCCTCACCGGTTCCCAGCAGCCCATTCAGATGGAGATCACGGATGCCAAGAAAAATCTCCAGGACAGCATCATGTATGCGGCTGACCCGGAATCCCATGGGGTATGCCTGATCTTTGACGGGAAGGTGATCGCGGGAACCAGGGCAAAGAAGACGCAGAGCTTCAGCTACCACGCGTTTTCCAGCATTAACTTCCCGGAGCTTGCCTCCATGCAGCATGGGAAGATTGTCCGCTATATTTCCGGTGAAAGGACTCAGGAGCCCGTCCGGTTCTATCATGAGATGGATTCCAGGGTATTTGCCCTGAAGCTGACGCCCGGGTTAAAGCCCGCCATATTAGAGGCGATATTTGCGGAATATGACTGTATTGTGGTGGAAAGCTTTGGGGTCGGCGGAATACCGGACAGTATTATCGAGGATTTCTGCAGACTGATGAAGCAGTATCCGGAAGGATCCAGGGTAATCGTTATGACCACCCAGGTGACCTATGAGGGCAGCAACCTGGCGACCTATGAGGTGGGCAGGCGGATCAAGGGAAGATTCCGTTATCTGGAGGCCTTTGATATGAATTTTGAAGCCGCATTTACCAAGATCATGTGGATTATGGGACAGAAAGGGCTTTCCTTTCAGGAGATTGAGGCCATGTTTTACAGTAAAGTCAACTATGACCTGCTATTGTTTTAGGGTTTGCCCGTCCACCGGACGGGCAGCTTTGTCTGGGGCACAAGGATATCTATTTTTATATCTACTGTTCCCATCCGGAATATCGCAGTCTCATTGTTTATCAATTTTATCATAAAGAAAGGGAAGGAAAAATGTACGTTGCAGAGGAAAAACGCTATGAGAGGATGAATTATAACAGATGCGGGAACAGCGGACTCCTGCTGCCGCAGGTATCGCTGGGGTTGTGGCATAACTTCGGCTCCAACGGCAATTTCGACAATATGCAGGCGATGTGTCATACCGCATTTGATAACGGTATCACACATTTTGATCTCGCGAACAACTATGGACCGGTTTACGGGGCCGCCGAGGAAAATTTCGGACGCATTCTTGCAAAGGGCCTGGGAGCCTACCGGGATGAGCTTGTGATTTCCACCAAGGCCGGCTATGATATGTGGCCGGGTCCTTATGGCAACTGGGGAAGCAAGAAATACCTGGTAGCGAGCCTGGACCAGAGCTTAAAGCGCATGGGCCTGGAATATGTGGATATTTATTATCACCACAGACCCGACCCTGCAACACCCCTGGAAGAGACTGTCAGGGCGCTGGATGGCATCGTGAGGAGCGGCAAGGCGCTTTATGTGGGCATTTCCAATTATAATAAGGAACAGACCATTGCTGCGGCGGAGCTGTTTGGAAAATTAGGAACTCCCTTTATCATCAATCAGAGGCGTTATTCCATTTTTGACAGGAGCATCGAGCGGGATGGGCTGAAGGACTATGCCGCGGCCCATGGGATTGGCATTATTACCTTCTGCCCCTTGGAGCAGGGGCTCTTGACCGGAAGATACCTGAACGGAATCCCGGAGGACAGCCGCGTCCGTACAGACGGGCGTTTCTTAAAGGAGAACGCCGTCACGCAGGAGAAGATAGATAAGGTGCGCGACCTCAAAAAAATCGCGGATGACCGCGGACAGACCCTGGCGCAGATGTCCCTTTCCTGGATCCTGCGGGATGGAGATATTACCAGCGTGCTCATCGGAGCGTCACGCCCGTCCCAGATTCTGGATAATATCGGATGCATCCACGCCCCTGCCTTTACGGAGGAAGAGCGGAGGGCGATTGATGAGATTACGGCAAGGTAAGCCCCCGGGCGGGAGAACAGTTCAGCTTGGGAACAGTTCCTCGGGGAGCAATTGAGGCATGAAGGCCGGACTGAAATCAATATAGCCTGATATCGTGCAAAAAAGGCGCTTTTTGTGCCTTTTTTTCATGGAAATCGTGCGCTTCTTCCCATTGAAAAAATGAATAGGGTGAAGTATGATAGTATAAACTTATAAATAATTCTTTTACACAGAAAGGGAGAAAAGGAGTATGAGTAAACGAGATGGTACGGTAAGCGTAAAATCGGTTGGGAAAATTGTCGCCATTGTTGTGGTTGTGCTTGCAGGGCTGCTGGTCGTATTCAACGGCACCTATGAGATCAGGGAGCAGGAGCAGGCCGTCCTGATCACCTTCGGAAAGGCACAGGCAGTAACGGAGCCGGGACTTCATTTCAAAATTCCTTTTGTACAGGAGGTCCGGAAGGTCAGCACCACGATTCAAGGATTTGCAATCGGATACGACGACGGGTCAGATGCTTCCATTATAGATGAGTCCCTGATGATCACTTCGGATTATAATTTTGTGAATGTGGACTTTTTTGTGGAGTATCGTTTTTCGGAACCTGTAAAGGCTCTGTATGCTTCCCGGGAACCGGTAAACATTCTGAGGAATATCTGCCAGAGCTGTATCCGTACCGTGATCGGCAGTTATCCTGTGGACGATGTGCTGACAACCGGTAAAAACGAGATTCAGGCAGCCATTAAGGAAATGATCATGGGGCGCCTGGAGGATCAGGATCTCGGTATCCAGCTGGTGAATATCACGATTCAGGATTCCGAACCGCCCACTACGGAGGTCATGGAAGCGTTTAAAGCGGTGGAAACAGCAAGGCAAGGTAAGGAGACTGCCCTGAACAATGCGAATAAATACCGGAATGAGAGGATTCCCCAGGCGCAGGCGCAGGCGGACGGAATTGTAAAGGATGCGGAGGCGCAGAAGACGGAGCGTATCAATGAGGCGACAGCCCAGGTCGCGCGTTTCAATGCCATGTATGAGGAATATATTAAGAATCCTGTGATCACCAGACAGCGTATGTTCTATGAGGCGATGGAGGAAGTACTGCCGGATCTCAAGGTGGTGATCGAGAGCCCCAGCGGAGAGACCCAGATGTTTTATCCTTTGGAATCCTTTACGGAACCACAGCAGGCAAATACCGGCGCGGGCGATACGGTAGAGGGCGTCAACAATCCCGTCAATAATGCGACGAATCGGGCGGCGGCTGACGCCGGAGATTCTGAAGCTTACGCTGAATAACGGGGCTTATTCTGGATAAATGGGGCTTGCGCTGAATAACGGGGCTTATGCCGGATAAATAGGCTTACGCCGGATTGCCCAGATAGATTGATACCGCCATTTTTGAATATGGCAGATTGGAGTCGATATGTTGAAAAAAATCAGAAATATAGCAATTATCATTGTAGCGGTGTTCCTTTTAATCGTGAGTTCTTCCTGTTTTGTGGTGACCAATGAAAATGAATACAGTCTGATCCGGCAGTTCGGGCGTGTGGATCATGTGGTGTCTGAAGCCGGAATCAGCTTTAAGATTCCATTTATCCAAAGCGTGGATACTCTGCCCAAGCAGACGCTTTTATATGACCTGTCTTCCTCCGATGTGATTACCAGCGACAAGAAGACGATGATCTGCGACAGTTATGTGCTCTGGGAGATATCAGATCCTTTGAGGTTTGCGCAGACCCTGAATTCTTCCATTTCCAATGCGGAGAACAGACTGGATACTATCGTCTATAACTCTACGAAAAATGTAATCAGCAGCATCACCCAGGAAGAGGTGATCTCCGGAAGGGATGGGGAGCTGTCCGCATCCATCATCGATAATATAGGAAACACGCTGGATCAATATGGGATCACGCTTTTGGCTTTTGAGACCAAGCAGCTTGACCTGCCCAGCGATAACAAGGCAGCTGTGTATGAGAGAATGATCTCTGAGCGTGATAACATTGCCGCGACTTATACCGCAGAGGGTACTTCCGAAGCGCAGATCATCCATAATACGACCGATAAGGAAGTGACCGTGATGCTGTCGGAGGCTGAGAAGGAAGCGGAGATCCTCATAGCAGAGGGGGAAGCGGAGTATATGCGCATCCTTTCCGAGGCTTATGAGGATGAGTCCAGGCAGGAGTTCTATTCCTTTGTGAGAAGCCTGGACGCCCTGAAGGCTTCCATGAAGGGAGGAAATAAGACGGTGATACTCTCACCGGATTCTCCGTTGGCGAGTATCTTCTATATTCAATGACCGATGTAGCCGACATCGGAGGGCCAGGTTGGCTGAAAAGCGGTTTTACCGGCGAGGGAGGGTATAAAGACAGGACAGGATGCATCATGTATGTTCATCCTGTCCTGTTCTATGGTGCGCCCGGCTGCGCACGCTTCTGATGGGATGATAAAGCGTGAAACGTGTCCAATGTGTTCTGGGCAGTTGTTATTTCTCCAAATTCGGTTCAATCTGGGATGCCAGCGGGGTGAAGCATCCGCCTTTTACCTCTACGATGCCCCGATCATCCACCTGGAGCCAGGCGCTGGCGGCGCTGGGATTGTAGATGCCAGTGCTGTCGGCGGTAAAGCGCAGATTCTTAAGCACCTGCATGTAGTCGATAATCTGGATGTTGGTGGCATACCAGATATCTTCCCGTCCGCCCATGTATTCGCAGAACTCTTCGATCACATTCCAGTTATCCCGTCCGTCAAATTCATAGCTGTGCCCCCATACATACATCATCTTCAGATATTGCTTCTTCTGGAATTCCACAAGATATTTGCCGTGTTCCATCAGCTTTGGATCGTTGTGGTGGCAGGTGGGCTGCCATTCCATGGGATTGTCGGGCAGCTCGAAGCTGTGGCTGCTGGACACTACGCGCCCGTAGGCGATGCCCAGGCTGGAAAATAACGCTTTGATTTCTTTGCTGTAAGAGCCGTTGGGATAGGCATGACCCCTGACCACATAACCGACCAGCCCTTCCAGACCGGCGCGGTCCTCCAGAATCTCCTGCGCAACCTGGTTTAAGGGGCATCTGCTGATAGTGGGATGGTGGGAGGTATGGGTTGCCACCTCATGCCCTTCATATAACTGTGCGACCTCCTCAGGGCTCACCCTGTCCGGCCAGTCCTGCATCAGTCCATAATTGAGATTGAAGGTTCCCTTGATCCCATATTTGTTGAAAATGGATACAAGCCTCCTGTCTTGTGTGCGCCCGTCGTCGTAGCTCATGGTCAGAGCCTTGGTTTTGCCTGCCGGGAAACAATAATATGTCTTCATAGTGATCCTCCATCGCTTAATATGTGACCTCGCCGTCATGCGCCAGCAGGGAAAGACCATTTAATCCGTCCAGTTCTGATAGCTGTTCCATTAATCCCTTTTCCTGTGATGTTTTCAGCTCGATTACATATTCCTTAATAGAATTTTTCAGATTACGTGATTTGATTTTATAATATTTGCAATTAAGTTTCAATATATCAATAACCTTATCTTCGGAAATATTTTGATTTAGGCTGATAACTAATATCATGGGTGTCTTTATTACCGGAACGTTCTCAAGAACAAGAATCAGTAAGTGAATCCCCCATACGCCGCATATAGTCAGTATTAAAAGCAATAGTATTTATTTTCTAATCCTGCTGCAATTCCTTATATGTGTAAAATTGAATGCCTGCTTCATTGGCTTTTTGCAAAAGGTATTCTAGTCTTTCCCCCGTAATACACCAATCGCCGCCCCCTATAGCATGGGAGAACAGTCCTACTACGGCTCCCTTGTTCCGACTCAGTTCTGCAATGATAGAATCTATGTGTTTTTCAAATTCCTCATCTGAACTATAGTGTATATTGTCGATAGACAATGATTCAACAAAACCGTGGCGCATAACGTCCTTCCCGACTACCTGGTAGTAATAAGCGCCTCTTAAGACCTTATAATATTGCAGAAGCAGATCGTTTAATTCCCCACTATATGCACCGTAAGGATATGAAAATGATGTAAGTTCAATACCATGCTCGCGGAAGGTTTCTATTGGTTTGATTGCCTGTATATAAACCTCTTCTTCTGTTATGGTGGTCATATCTATATGATTTATGGTGTGGAAAGCAATTTCATGTCCGCGCTCAATGGCGTCATAACAGAAATCTGTCGGTTCAGTTGCATTTACAAAAAAGGTGACTTTGGCATTATATCGATCGAACAGATCAAAATATTCCTCCCATGATTCGGCATTATAGTCATCAAATGCTAAGAGGATCCCACATTGACGCGCCTTGTATACCCTATAGATCTTTACACATCCGAGAATCAGAATGATTGCAAAAAAAATTATAGAGATTGAGATTATAAATTTTTTACGCATGGTAATTTTCCTTTCAGGTCACAGTAAAATCAGTATAGTATATAAACTTTAAAAAGTCAATATTTTCAAATTTTGTTTCCACGTTGCCTTTTTTCCACTTTTTCTTAAAAGTTAAAAATATACCTTTTCATGTGATTAGTAGTTGTAGTAAAATGGAAACACCAAAGACATGTGTTGACTGATTAGATATTTTCGCCCAAAAGGCAATTTAGTACGATGGGGTCTGGAGCTTGACATATTGTATCAGAGACGGGTATAATTTGCAGAAAAGGGAGGCAGGGTATGCAGAAATACATCATGGCGCTGGACCAGGGAACAACCAGCTCGCGTTGCATTATCTTCGATAAGCAGGGGAATATCTGCTCGATGGCCCAGAAGGAGTTCACCCAGATTTATCCGAAGCCGGGCTGGGTGGAGCATAATCCTACGGAGATCTGGTCTACCCAGCTTGCGGTGGCGATTGAGAGCATGGCGATGCTTGGCATTGATGCTGAGAGTATAGCCGGAATCGGCATCACCAACCAGCGCGAGACAACGATCCTCTGGGACCGCTATACAGGAGAACCTGTTTACAATGCCATTGTCTGGCAGTGCAGGCGGACCTCGGATATGATCGATGCGCTGAAGGAGGATGGCTTTGATCAGATCATCCGTGGGAAGACCGGACTGATACCGGATGCGTATTTCAGCGCCTCAAAGATCGCGTGGATCCTGCAGAATGTGCCCGGCGCAAGGGAGAAAGCGCAGAAGGGGGAGCTGGCGTTCGGTACGGTAGACACCTGGCTTATTTGGAATCTGACCAAGGGGGCGGTGCATGTGACGGATTATACGAATGCATCCCGCACCATGCTTTTTGATATCCATAGCCTTTGCTGGGATGAGGATATTCTGGAAAGATTTGGGATACCGACGTCCATTCTCCCGGAAGTGAAGCCTTCCAGCTGTATTTTCGGCGATACGGATCCGTTAGTTTTCGGCAAATCCATTCCCATTGCCGGAGCTGCGGGCGACCAGCAGGCGGCTCTGTTCGGACAGTGCTGTTTTGAACAGGGCGAGGTGAAGAACACCTATGGAACAGGCTGTTTTCTCCTGATGAATACAGGAGAACAGGCCATAGCTTCAAAAGAAGGGCTGCTCACCACCATTGCGGCAAGCGTGGGCGGTCATGTGGAATACGCCCTGGAAGGCAGCGTGTTTGTGGCGGGGGCGGCCATCCAGTGGCTCAGGGACAGTATGCGCATGATCCGGTCTGCCGCCCAGTCGGAGGAGTACGCCAAAGCGGTGGAGGACACAGCCGGGATGTATATTGTTCCGGTTTTTACCGGAATGGGGGCGCCCTATTGGAACCAGTATGCAAGGGGAACTGTGGTGGGGCTGACCAGAGGATGCACGAAGGAGCATTTCATCCGTGCAACGCTGGAGTCCATTGCCTATCAGACAGCGGATGTCATCCGGGCCATGGAGCAGGACAGCGGCATCAGCCTGAAGGGACTTAAGGTGGATGGCGGCGCCAGCGCAAATAATTTTCTGATGCAGTTCCAGGCGGATATCATCGGAACGCAGGTACACAGACCCAGGTGTATTGAGACTACGGCCCTGGGAGCCGCATATCTGGCGGGTCTTGCCGTGGGTTACTGGAAGAATCAGGAAGAGATTCTGGAGAACTGGCAGATTGGGAATGTGTTTGAACCGCAGATGAAAGAAGAAACCAAGGAAGAACTTTTGAAGGGCTGGAAGAAGGCGGTGAAGTGCGCGTTGGTCTGGGCGGAGGATTAAAATAAAACCGATATCCGGAGCGGGCTTTCGGAGCGCAGTGCCCCAGAGAAATGGCTTCAGAGAAATGGCTTCAGAGAAATGGCTTCAGAGAAATGGCTTTAGAGAACTAGCTTCAGAGAAATAACCCTTGAAGTGACAGCGGTTGATGCACAGAATCCTGGGAAATAAAAGGCAGGAATATATGTCGGGAGGAAAGAGGAGAGAATTATGCTGGTACAGAAATATAAAGATATGTTATCCGCAAAATCGGTCATCAGGCAGTTGTCTGAGTTCGCCACTGCCAGAGGAGCCGAAATCGGCTATGAGAATGTTTTTGATTATAGTCTTGGGAACCCGTCCGTTCCTGTTCCACAGGAATTTACGGACCAGATGATTCATATGTTAAATACCATGAATACCAATGAACTGCATGGATACAGCCCAAGCCTGGGGATTACCAGCGTGCGCGAGGCGGTCGCGGCATCTTTGGAAAAGAGGTTTGGACTTCCTTACCGGAAGGAGCACATTTTCATGGCGAGCGGTGCGGCCGGGGCCCTTGCCCATGCCTTTCGTCTGGTGACGGAGCCGGGAGATGAAATTATCACTTTCGCCCCCTTTTTCCCGGAATATCATCCTTATGTGGATTTGACGGGGGCAGTTTTAAAGGTAGTGCCGCCGGATACGGAGGCTTTCCAGATTCATTTTGACGCTTTTGAGGAAATGATCAGTGAAAAGACCATGGCGGTCATGATCAATACGCCCAACAATCCCTCCGGCGTGGTGTATTCGGCAGTAACCCTGCAGAGGCTGGCGGACGTGCTTCGGAGTAAATCGGAGGAGTTTGGCCATACTATTTATCTGATATCGGATGAGCCGTACCGGGAAATTGTTTTTGGAGGCGTGGAGGCGCCCTGCGTATCTTTTTTTTATGAAAATACGATCATGTGCTATTCCTTTTCCAAATCCCTTTCATTGCCAGGGGAACGCATAGGATATGTGGCGGTCCATCCTGCCTGTAAGGATGCTGAGGTGATGGTAAATATGTGTGGTCAGATTTCCAGGGGAATCGGACATAACTGCCCGCCCTCCATCATTCAGCTGGCGGTGGCGGGGGTCTTGGAGCTGACCTCAGATTTGAGCGTTTATGAGACCAATATGAATTTATTGTACAATGAGCTCGTCGACCTGGGCTTTACCTGTGTAAAGCCGGACGGAACCTTTTATATTTTCCCGAAGGCTTTGGAGGAGGACGCAAAGGCGTTCTGCCAGAAGGCGCTGAAATACGACCTGATTCTCGTACCGGGGGATACCTTCGGCGCGCCGGGCTTTTTCCGCATGGCGTATTGCATTGATACGGAGAAGGTGGAGCGCTCCCTTCCCGCCCTGCGCAGGTTTGTGAAGGAGACTTACGGACGGTAGGAAACGCGGCGCGGAGTTTGGGGCTTACGGAAAACGGAGGGAAACATTGGACCAACTGAAAACGGTGGGAACCGGGGCTGGTTGTTAGAAAATTTTTTAGGGAAAGAAGGAATAAAAATGTATCAGGCCGGATTGATTCTGGAAGGCGGCGGTATGAAAGGAGTTTACACCGCAGGCGTACTGGATTTTTTTCTGGATAAGGGTCTGGAATTTTCCAGTGTATACGGAGTATCGGCAGGAGCGTGCCACATGGCAAGCTTCCTGTCTAAGCAGAGGGGCAGAGCGTTCGCGGTCAATACGGATTATCTGAACGGAACAGATTATTGCAGCGCTAAGAGCCTTTTAATGACGGGGGATCTCTTTAACGTCAATATGTGTTATCACCTGATCCCGGAGAAGCTGAATCCCTACGATTATGCCGCCTTTCAGAGGTATGAAGGAAGGGCGTATAGCGTTGTGACGAACATTGAAACAGGAGAACCGGAATATCTGCGTATCAGGGATATGAAGGAGGACATCGATATGATCAGGGCGTCTGCCTCCCTGCCCCTGGTGTCCCGAAATGTAGAGATAAACGGAAAGCTTTATCTGGACGGAGGAATTACGGACGCAATTCCCCTGAAACGCTCCATAAAGGACGGTAATCAGAAAAATATCGTGGTCATGACAAAAGAGGAAGGCTATATCCGCAGGCCTTCTTCCCAGCTTTCACTGATCCGGGCACGTTATTTGAAATATCCAAAGGTATACGAATGCATGGCTGAGCGCCATGCAGTATATAACGCCACCTTGAAATACATTGAGACGCAGCAGGAGAACGGGCAGGCTTTTGTGATCCGCCCGAAAAAGCCCAGCGGTGTGGGCAGGATAGAAAAGGATGTAAAGAAGCTGCGCGCGCTTTATGAGGAAGGCTATCAGGATGCCCGGGATTGCTTTGAACAGATGATGAATTATCTGGAACAGTGAATAGAAACAAAGGCAAAGAAACAAAGGTAAAGAAACAAAGGTAAAGAAACAAAGGTAAAGAAACAAAGGCAAGGAAGTAAAGGCAAGGGAATAAAGAATAATAAGATCAGAAGGATAAAGGAGAGGCAGTATGTTGGAAATCATAAAGGCGATCATTTATGGCATCGTGGAGGGAATTACGGAATGGCTTCCCATCAGCAGTACCGGACATCTTCTTTTGTTGGAGCAGCTGATGCCCTTTGGGGAAGTTACCGCGGTAAAGGAGGTGGATGGAGTCAGCCAGTCTGTAGTGATGATCTCCGGGGATTTTTTCGGAGTGTTTGATGTGGTGATTCAGTTAGGCGCGATCCTGGCTGTGGTGGTGCTCTTCTGGAAGAAAATCTGGCCATTTGCCCTGACAGCGCGTGAAAGGGATGGAAAAACGGGAATCTCTTCCTTTATTAAAATGGATATCATGGAGCTGTGGTTTAAAATTCTGGTGTCCTGTGTACCTGCGGCGGTGATCGGAATCCTTTTTGATGAAGTATTCGAGGAGCTTTTCTATAACCCTGTTTGTATTGCACTGGCGCTGATCATTTTTGGTATTGCTTTTATTGCGATTGAGACCTGGAATCATGGCAGGAAGCCTAAAGTCAGGAGGCTGTCCCAGATTACATATCAGACCGCATTGATCATCGGCATTTTTCAAGTGATCGCGGCAATCTTCCCGGGAACCTCCCGCTCCGGCGCGACTATCGTCGGGGCGCTGCTGATCGGCGTGTCCAGGACGGTGGCGGCGGAATATACCTTCTTCTTGGCGATTCCCGTGATGTTCGGCGCAAGTCTTTTGAAGGTTGTCAAATTCGGCTTCGGCTTTACCTCCCTGGAAGCGGTGCTTTTGTTTGTCGGATCGATAGTATCCTTTGTAGTGTCCCTCTTCTGTCTGCGCTTCCTGATGAATTATGTGAAAAAGCATAATTTCAAAATCTTTGGATGGTACCGGATCGCTTTGGGTCTGGTAGTGCTGATTTATTTCTTCCTAATCGCTCCGGCGATTTGATTGCTCCAGCGATTTGATCGCCGCCCCGGCGATTTGACGCCCCAGCAGCCTGACCGCACAAACTGGCACTCGGACAATGCCTGCCCGGATAAGCAGATAAGGTTTTTGCTTATCCGGGCCTATCCGGGCGGTCAGGCATCCTGTGAGAGCCGTTTCAGCCCGGCATGGTTGCCCGTAATTTCGGTTACACGGTAAACATCCAGCGCTTCCTGAAAGTATGGTTCCATCCGGCAGATATATTCCCGGAATGCGTTCCAGTTTTGTGAGGCGTTTCTGTTTTCTCCATTTGCCATGTAATACAAGGCTTTGCCCAGCAGAAGGACATACTGCCTGTGATAGGAGAGCAGTCTCCAGAAAGGGCTGTCATACTGGAAGGCGGCGCATGCATTGCAGGCGGGTGCATCGGTTTCGCCCTCGTCGGCTGCGCCCTGGGATAAAGGTATCCTGTGCGAGTCGATCACAGTCAGAAACTCATCCGCAGTTTTTAAGATCTCCTGAAAACGTTCCGCCATAGAGGGATTTTCCCTGGGGCCCTTGCCGTTCATGTAATCGCAGCTGCCAAGCTCGGAAAGCTTTGACAGATAGTCTATCACAGTCTGATAATCCTTTCCGTATGCCGCCTGATAATATTCCTTTACAAGCTGGTCAAAACTTAATTCCTCATCGAACAGGGTATGACCCATCACATAATTCGGAAGCCAGTTGGGCATTCCCGCGCGAAGCTCCTGACAGCTTATCATGCCGTTTAAGCCCATTTCGCGAAGCTTTTTGATGTCCTCGCTGGCAATCCGGGAAATGTGGACATAGCCCAGGTCGCCGTAATGCGCCCTTCCAAGATGATAGTCATACACAAAGCTGTCGCCTGAAAATGTTTTCTGCCAGCCCTGGAGGAAGGAAAGGTTCTCTGTAAGGCCGGAGGGCAGGGAAATGTGGTTGCGTCGGTATGGAGGTATGGGGGGCAGCTTTTGGCTCAGATCATAAGAGGCCTCGAAGGTCCGGCTGATCGGCGCAAACATCAGGATAAACCGGTCGGGATTATGAAGCCTTTCCTTTACGGGAGGCCATAAAAGCTCAAGGTATAGAAGGAATACCAGCTTTGTCTGTATATGTTTTGCGGTGAGCGCCTCATCGATCCGGTTCAGCAAATGGATGTACTGATCGGACGGAGTGCTCTTACGGCATTCATCGCACTCGCAGACGTTGTTGCAGTCGTCGGCCAGCCAGATATGTAGGCAGGATACCTCGGGATGCTCCCCGGCATAATCCGTTACCGCCTTGACAAAAGTATCTACCGCCCTGGGATTGGAATAGCAGAGATTAGTGTTGAGCGGGACATGGCAGAACAGGTCGCGCACTCCGTGAAGCTGGGCAGTTATCTCACGCTGCGCGGCGGTCAGGGGCCGGTCCTCCGCCTGCCATGCCACGGAGGAAAAGCCGAGGGCCTTGCCGGTCCAGCCGTGTCCTACCTTATGCAGCAGAAGCCCCCTCTGCGCCATGGCGCTTTCAATGACGGCAGTGTGGGAAACGGCGTCTTCTAAGGTATAGGGCTTTTTAGAAGGCTTGGCATCTGCAGGGGCAGCGCCATTTGCCCCATCGGTGTTTTCCCACGTATAAGGATTGTTTTCGTGGTTGTACCATCTCGCCAGAAAGGTATAAGGTACGGAAAACTGCAGAAAAAAGCTGTTGTAACCCAGCTTCGGCAGCCAGTCAACGAAATCCAGCACGTTTTCCAGGGAATTTGCACCCTCGATACAGGCTCCCCTGTGGTCGAAGGAGGCGCTTTTGGCGTAGGATATATAAAGACAGTCTTCTGTAATGGCAGGAATGATTTCATACTTCTTACTGGGCGCCGGAAAACGACAGCCCAGGGTATGGAGGTAATGGTAGACGCCCAGAAGCACGCTCCGGCTGTTGCTTCCCAGAATATATCCGTTCCGCCTTTGCATATGAATGCGGAATTGGTCATGCTTTTCTTCGCTGTGTGTTGAAAGGCTGATTCTGAGGTCGGCTTCGGACCCGGATCCGTTTTGCTGGATGGTGCAGGGAAGCATCCGGGAGAGATATTCCCCCAGCTCCTTTGCCGCAAAGGCGATGACCGCATCTTCATTATCGTAATTCAGTTGAATGATCATGTTTATACCCCTCTTGTCTGTTTAGATGATGGAAAGAATTTTCCCTATCCGGAGCATATTCAGTAAAATTCCCGGATCCTGTGGAACCATGTGCCTGCCGGGTCCTGGGTCTCCTTCATATATTTTGACATCTTCTCCATATATTCTTTTTTTACTTCACGATAGACCGGGTCGTAGCAGACATTGTGGAGCTGGTAAGGATCCTTTTCCAGATCATACAGCTCACCGCGTTCACTTTCATTAAAAGTAAACTGGAACCTGTGATCCCTGATCATGCGCTGCCTGGCAACATAGAAGTGATTGTGGTATTCTCCGTAGACCTCAGTCCGTCCATTGCTCTCTTCCGTGCCCATCATCAGGGGAAGGATGCTTTCTCCGTCCACCGGTTTAGGGGGCCTGCTCCCGGCGATATCCAGCAGAGTGGGCATCATTTCCTGCAAAAGGACAAAACTGTCGTTGTCCTTTGTCCCGGCGCCCTTAACTACCATAGGGATATGATAAATCTCATCGAAGGTGAAGGCGCCTTTTTCAATCAGCTTATGCGCGCCCAGGCAGTCTCCATGGTCCGCGCTGTAAATGATGATGGTATCATCATAAAGCCCTTCCTTCTTTAATTTATCGACGATCATCCCCACCATATCGTCGATCATGGTGCAGTGGCCATAATACCTTGCCGAGATTTCCTGGAAGCCCTTCCAGCCATAGTTGCCGAGCCCCCACATTTTCTCGGAAAGGTAGTAGCCATAAGGCTTATCCTCAAAGGTTTCGCAGTAGCTGGGGTGCTCCGGAATGTCTGCGGGGTTGTACATGGAATAATAAGGCTCAGGCACGATACTGGGGCTGTGGGGTCCCCAGAAGTTGCTCCAGATGAAAAAGGGCTTGTCCTGAGACTTCGCAATATCGATCAGGCGGTTGGTCTCATGCGCCACAAAGTATTCAATGGTGCTTTCCAGGGGTCCCTCATGCCTACAGAACATTTCCTGGATCTGCAAGGCGGGATTGTCGCCCAGGAAGCCGTGGGATACGTCGATGCCCGTAAAGTTATTTTCCTTGAGGTATTCCTCGTAATAGTTGGGCTTGTTGTCGGGCGGCTGGTTGAAGATCAGGTGGGGGAAAACGCCGCTTCCGGGAAAGGCATAGCCCATAAAGGGTTTGCCGTCATGGAAACCGCATTCTTCGGGGGGCATGGAAGGGGATACATGCCATTTGCCGGCATAGCCGCAATAGTATCCGGCGTCTCTCATACATTCTCCGAGAAGAGGCGTACCCGGACGGATGTCGGTGAAGTTGTCAATAACGCCGTGCCTGTGGGGATAGAGACCGGTCATGACGCTGGCGCGGGAAGGCGCGCAGATGGCTGAGGTGGTGTAGGCGTTGGTGAATTTCATCCCTTCGGCGGCCAGCCGGTCGATATGCGGCGTGCGGCAGATATCGTTCAGGCCGTATGCGCTGACGGTATCGAGACGCTGCTGGTCGGAGAGGATGAGAAGTACGTTTTTGCGCTTGGACATATGGGTATTGGAACCTCCTTCTTGGGTGTGGTATGGTATGGAGTGTTTCAAAAAATTCCAGAGACTATGTTGATCAGGGTATTGCGTTAATATGCAGTTTAACATATTTAACTTGTTATTAACAATATCATAGAATGAAGGAATTTACAAGGCGTAGGATGAGGGTTTATGAAGGTGTAGGATGGATTCGCAAAAGTGTGGATGCTATGTTTATAATTTCTTTATAATTATTTTGTTGAAAAGTTGTTGACAATAGATAGGGTAAGTGATATTTTAGGTAATGAAGATGTTAGCACTCTTCCTTATCGAGTGCTAACAATTCGATAAGGAGTGGCCGCCATGGAGCTGGATGAAAGGAAGAGGAAAATTTTACAGGCTGTGATCCGCAATTACCTGGAGACAGGCGAGCCGGTGGGCAGCAGGACGATTTCCAAATATACTGACCTTAATCTCAGCTCTGCAACGATCCGCAATGAGATGGCTGACCTGGAAGAGATGGGATACATTCTTCAGCCCCATACTTCTGCCGGACGGATTCCCTCCGATAAGGGTTATCGCTTTTATGTGGACAGCATGATGGAGGAGAAGGAAAAGGAAGTCGTGGGGATGAAGGAGATGCTGCTGGAGCGGCAGGATAAGATGGAAGTGCTCCTGCAGCAGGTGGTGAAGGTGCTTGCCCAGAATACCAATTACGCCACGATGATTTCCGCACCCAAGACGCATGGGAACAAGGTGAAGTTCATTCAGCTGTCCCATGTGGATGAGAACCAGATTCTGGCAGTGATCGTGGTGGAAGGCAATGTGATCCGCAACCATATCCTGAATGTGGAAGAGAAGCTTTCGGAAGAGACTCTGCTGAAGCTGAATATTTTGTTGAATACGCATTTGAACGGGCTTTCACTGAGTGAGATCAATCTCGGTATGATAACGGCCATGAAGCAGCAGGCCGGCATCCACAGCAATATCGTCAGCGGAGTGATCGACGCGGTGGCAGGGGCGATTCAGGAGGAAGAAGATCTTCAGATTTACACCAGCGGTACCAGCAATATTTTTAAGTATCCGGAACTGGCAGACCAGCAAAGCGCCAGCAATCTGATCGGGACCTTTGAGGAGAAGAAGCAGCTTAGCGGTCTCCTGCAGGGAGAAGAGGCCGGCGGTACGGGCACAGGCATTCAGGTCTATATCGGCAATGAGACTTCTGTCAGCAGCATGAAGGATTGCAGCGTGGTAACCGCCACTTATGAATTGGAAGAAGGAATGCGAGGTACAATTGGAATTGTAGGACCGAAGCGGATGGATTACGATAAGGTGATCGGAACGCTTAAGATGCTGCAGAACCAGTTGGATGAATTATATAAAGGAAAACGTTAGTTTTCCTTTTGGGAAGCGTTAGGCTTCCTACAGTTTCCCACAAAGGGAGAAAGGAACAGCTGTAAAAAGCTGGAAGGGATGAAGCTATGGCGGATGTGGAAAAGGAAGTAGCTAAGGAAGCGGAGGACGAAGAACAGGCACAGGCTGCTGAAGCAAAGAAGGCTGAAACCCCGGACCAGACGGAAGGCGATGAAGCATCAGAGGGAAAAAGCGCTGAACAGGAGTCCGATGGTATAAAGCAGGAGGCTGCGGAAGATGAGTCCGAAGCTGACCAGGAAGAGGACACGGAGCCGGATGAAGGGGCGGAGGAGCCTGTCGGCGAGGATGCCGGAAACGGTAAGGAATCCAAGGCAAGCTGGGCGGAAAGAATGGCGGCGAAGAAGCAGGCAAAGCAGGAGAAAAAGCTGGATCCCCTGAAGGAGAGGATCGCTGAACTGGAGGACCGCACGAAGCGTCAACTTGCGGAGTTTGAGAATTTCCGCAAGCGTTCCGAGAAGGAGAAGCAGGCGATGTTTGAGGTCGGGGCAAAGAGTGTGATCGAGAAGATCCTGCCCGTGATCGATAATTTTGAACGAGGACTTGCAACAGTTCCGGAAGATAAAAAGGACGATGCTTTTGTGGATGGCATGAACAAGGTCTACAGGCAGATGCTGACGGAGCTGGATAATATCGGGGTAAAGCCCATCGAGGCGGTGGGCAGGGAATTTGATCCGAAGTTCCACAACGCCGTGATGCAGGTTGCCAGCGAGGAGTATGAAGCCGGAACGGTAGCGCAGGAGCTTCAAAAGGGTTATACCTACCGGGACAGCGTTGTACGTCACAGTATGGTGGCCGTGGTCAGCGAGTAGACCGGACGCCCGGCCGTGGGCGCCTTACAGAGGTAACAAGTGTTATACAGTAAAATAAATAGAATCATCAAAATGAGATTCAGGAGGAGAGAATTATGAGCAAGATCATAGGTATTGACTTAGGAACAACGAATAGCTGCGTGGCGGTTATGGAAGGTGGTAAGCCCACTGTTATCGCAAATGCGGAAGGTTCAAGAACCACGCCCAGCGTCGTGGCGTTCACTAAGACCGGCGAGAGGCTGATCGGCGAACCCGCAAAGCGTCAGGCAGTGACGAACGCCGAGAAGACCATTTCTTCCATTAAGAGAGATATGGGTACCGACAGAGGCCGTAACATTGACGGCAAGAGATATTCACCGCAGCAGATTTCCGCAATGATCCTTCAGAAGCTGAAGGCGGACGCAGAGAGCTACATCGGCGAGAAGGTTACGGAGGCGGTTATTACCGTTCCCGCATATTTCAATGACGCTCAGCGTCAGGCGACCAAGGACGCAGGTAAGATCGCAGGCCTGGATGTAAAGCGTATCATCAATGAGCCCACGGCAGCAGCCCTGGCTTATGGTCTGGACAATGAGAAAGAGCAGAACATCATGGTATACGACCTGGGCGGCGGTACCTTCGATGTTTCCATTATTGAGATCGGCGACGGCGTTATTGAAGTGCTGGCCACCAATGGCGATACCCACCTGGGCGGCGATGACTTTGATAACAAGGTGATCGACTGGATGATCAGCGAGTTCAAGAAGGCTGAGGGAGTAGACCTTTCCGGCGATAAGATGGCAATGCAGAGACTGAAGGAAGCGGCTGAGAAGGCGAAGAAGGAGCTGTCCAGCGCCATGACCACCAATATCAACCTTCCTTTCATCACTGCAACGGCAGAGGGACCCAAGCATTTTGATATGAATCTGACCCGTGCAAAGTTCGATGACCTTACCCGTGACCTGGTAGAGAAGACTGCCATTCCGGTACAGAACGCCATGAGAGACGCAGGACTGACCAATGCGGATCTGGGTCAGGTGCTGCTGGTAGGCGGTTCTACCCGTATCCCCGCGGTACAGGATAAGGTAAGGCAGTTGACCGGCAAGGAGCCCAGCAAGTCCCTGAATCCTGATGAGTGCGTTGCAATCGGCGCTTCTATCCAGGGCGGTAAGCTGGCAGGCGATGCAGGTGCAGGCGAGATCCTGCTTCTGGATGTAACCCCGTTGTCCTTGTCCATTGAGACCATGGGAGGCGTTGCGACCAGGCTGATCGAGAGAAATACTACCATCCCTGTAAAGAAGAGCCAGATCTTCTCCACCGCTGCGGACAACCAGACCGCTGTGGATATCAATGTGGTACAGGGCGAGAGACAGTTCGCAAGGGATAATAAGTCCTTGGGTATGTTCCGTCTGGATGGAATCCCTCCTGCAAGAAGGGGCGTTCCTCAGATTGAGGTTACCTTTGATATCGATGCCAACGGTATTGTAAATGTTTCCGCAAAGGATCTGGGCACCGGCAAGGAGCAGCATATCACGATTACCGCAGGCTCCAGCATGTCCGATGATGAGATCGAGAGAGCGGTAAAGGAAGCTGCTGAGTTCGAGGCTCAGGATAAGAAGCGTAAGGAAGCGGTAGAAGCCAGGAATGAGGCTGACTCCTTCGTATTCCAGACCGAGAAGGCCCTGACCGAGGTCGGCGATAAGATCAGCAGTAATGACAAGACCCAGGTTCAGGCTGACCTGGAAGCCGTAAAGGCAATCCTGGAGAGAACCAAGGATCATGAGATGAACGACAGTGAGCTGGATGAGCTGAAGACCGCCAAGGAAAAGCTGATGAACAGCGCCCAGAGTTTGTTCACCAAGATGTATGAGAGCATGCAGCAGGCACAGGGCGGTCAGGCAGGTCCTGGCCCCGATATGGGCGGCGCCGGCAACTATAGCGGCGGTTCTTCCTCCAAGGATGACGATGTGATCGACGGAGATTTCAGGGAAGTATAAAAGCCCTCCAATATAGACGGATTTCAAAGGGGAAATCCTTGGAGGAATTTCCGAAAAAGGGGGAAATCCTTGGAGGAATTTCCGAAAAAGGGAAAATCCCTGGAGGAATCTCCCAAAAAGGGAAATCCCATTTGCAACAGGAGTTTGCGGCAGCAGAATGGCCGCAAACTCTGTTGTGCGTTCTATCCTGATAAACATTTTAATTTTAGAAAGCTCACGGAATGAAGAATTTTTATGAGGCTGCCCATGAGTATGCTCATGAGGTTACTCATTTGACCGGGGGCTGGAAATGAGGAGTAACCATGGCAGAACAGAAGCGGGACTATTATGAAGTGCTCGGCGTGGAGAAAACCGCAGATGAAGCGGCGATAAAAAAGGCATACCGTACTTTGGCGAAGAAGTATCATCCGGATATGAATCCCGGGGATGCTGAGGCAGAGAAAAAATTCAAAGAGGCTTCTGAGGCATATGCGGTATTGAGCGATCCTGAGAAGCGGCGTCAGTACGACCAGTTCGGTCATGCAGCATTTGATGGCGGCATGGGCGGCGCCGGCGGATTTGACTTCAGCGGCACGGATTTCAGTGATATATTTGGCGATATTTTCGGCGATTTCTTTGGCGGGGGAAGAAGCAGCCGTTCCTATAGCAGTAACAGCCCCATGAAGGGGAATACATTATATACTACGGTAAGGATTTCCTTTGAGGAAGCGGTTTTTGGCTGCGAAAAGGAAATCGAGCTCACGGTGAAAGAGACCTGTAAGACCTGTAACGGCTCCGGGGCGAAGCCCGGTACCGGTCCTGAGACCTGCCCGAAATGCGGCGGCAAGGGTCAGGTGGTATTTACGCAGCAGTCGTTTTTCGGAACCGTCCGCAATGTGCAGCCCTGTCCGGATTGTAAGGGCAGCGGTAAGATCATCCGGGATAAGTGTCCTGACTGCCGTGGGACTGGTTATGTGGCCATGCAGAAGCGTTATGCCGTGAAGATTAAGGCAGGCATTGACAATGGTCAGGTTATTCTGATGCCCGGCCTGGGAGATCCCGGCGTAAACGGCGGCCCCAGAGGCGACGTCAAGGTGGAGGTTTCCGTAGGAAGGCATCCTATTTTCCAGAGACAGGATATGAACATATACTCTACCGTGCCTATGTCCTTTGCAGTAGCGGCCTTGGGCGGGGAGATTGTAGTGGATACCGTGGACGGCAAGGTGATTTATGAGGTGAAGCCGGGAACACAGACGGATACTAAGGTGCGTCTGAAGGGCAAGGGCGTTCCTTCCTTCCGCAATCCCGAATTCCGTGGGGATCATTATGTGACCCTGGTGGTGCAGGTGCCCAGCAGATTGAAGCCCGAAGCGAAGGAGCTGCTCAGACAGTTTGATGCGGAATCCGGAAATACCCTGAATTCGGCGCAGGACGTCGCCGACGAGGATAAAGGCGAGGGAAAGTCCAAAAAGAAGAAGAATAAATGGTGGGAGTAAACCTATGAATTTACTGGTAATGTACCCGAAATGTTCAACCTGTCAGAAAGCCCAGAAGTTCCTGGAGACCAAGGGCGTGAAGTTTGAGGTGCGTCACATTAAGGAAGAGAACCCTACGGCGCAGGAGCTTAAGGCATGGCATGCAAAAAGCGGTTTGGAGCTGAAGAAATTCTTTAATACCAGCGGCCTGCTGTATAAGGAGCTGCAACTCAAGGATAAGCTTCCCGGAATGACGCAGGAAGAGATGTATGAGCTTCTGGCGACGGATGGGATGCTCGTGAAGCGGCCGATTCTGGTAACGGAGGATAAGGTACTGGTCGGTTTCCGTGAAAAAGAGTGGGAAGAGGTATAGCGGCTATGAAATGGATGAAATTCAGGGTGAAGACCGTCACAGATGCCGAGGATATCATTATCAGCACTCTCTATGATATTGGATTGGAAGGGGCTCAGATTGAAGATAAAGTACCTCTGACCGCTTTGGAAAAGGAGCAGATGTTCGTGGATATCCTGCCGGAAGGACCGGAGGATGACGGAATCGCATACCTCAGCTTTTTCGTAGAGGAGAATGAGGACGGTTCTCTCATGTTTCAGGGGGAGCGGACAGATGCGGATGCGGTCTGCAGTCTGGTAAAGAGTGAACTGGAGGAGCTTCGCCAGTGGACAGATATCGGTGAAGGAACGGTTTCCGTGGATGAGACGGAGGATGTTGACTGGATCAATAACTGGAAGCAATATTTTCATCAGTTTATGATAGATGATATCCTGGTGATTCCTTCCTGGGAAAACGTGGAGCCGGGAAAGGATGCCCAGGCCGGGATGGTGCTGCATATCGATCCAGGAACCGCTTTCGGCACCGGAATGCACGAGACGACCCAGCTCTGCATCAGACAGCTTCGCAAGTTCATCACGCCCGAAACAAAGCTTCTGGACGTGGGAACAGGAAGCGGCATCCTGGCAATTCTTTCCTTGATGTTTGGTGCAAAGCATGCGGTGGGAACAGACCTCGATATCTGCGCTGTGGATGCTGTCGCCCAGAACTGTAAAGCCAATGGGATCAGACCGGGGCAGTTTGAGATGATGATCGGCAATATCATCACGGATAAGGAGATCCAGGACAAAGTGGGTTATGAACGCTATGATATCGTAGTGGCGAATATCCTTGCGGAAGTGCTGGTGCCTCTGACGCCGGTAATCTTACATCAGTTAAAGCCGGGTGGGATTTATATCACCTCCGGAATCATCGATGAAAAGGAGCAGATCGTGGTGGATGCGGTTGAGGCAGCCGGATTTAAGGTGCTGGAGGTGACACACCAGGGAGAGTGGGTCAGTGTTACCGGTAGGAAGGTCTAGCAGAAGGGTATGCTCCTTTTTTGACGGGGATGCTTTTTTATGCCAAGATAAAGCAGATAACAGCAGATACAAGTCAATAAAAGCCGGAAAGGGGCAGTTTACAGATGGAAAGACGTGATAAAATAAATTATTACCTGGATCTTGCGGACATCGTTTCCCAGCGGGGAACCTGTCTGCGCAGGCGCTATGGCGCTGTTATCGTGAAGAACGATGAGGTAATCTCGACGGGCTATGTGGGAGCGCCCAGGGGGCGTAAGAACTGTACCGATATGGGGTATTGCCTGCGCCAGAAGATGCAGATCCCAAGGGGCGAACGCTATGAGCTGTGCCGCAGTGTCCATGCGGAAACCAACGCCATTATCAGCGCTTCCCGCGATAAAATGATAGGAAGCACGCTTTACCTGTCGGGGCGGGAGATGGATACCGGGGAGTATATTAGGAATTCCTGCAGCTGTTCCATGTGCAAACGTCAGATCATCAATGCAGGGATTGAAAAGGTAGTGATCCGGGATACCCAGGACAAATACAGGGTGATTCCAGTGCAGGACTGGATCGATCATGACGAATCCCTGGAAGGAACCTTCGGATATTGAGGCCAGAATTGAGCGGCCTTCAGGGTAGGAGAGGTTCCGCCGTGGAATTGGCATCTCCGGTAGAATCGGCCTCCCGGAGCAAAGGGAGGATTTCAGGGAAAATCAGGTTTAAAGGGGAAGCAGAAAAGCAATGTATCAGTTTTTTGTAGGGCCAGACTGGATCCAGGAGAAGACAATTGTAATTACCGGCAGTGATGTGAACCACATCAAGAATGTGCTGCGGATGAAGCCGGGAGAAGAAATATCTGTAAGCAATGGTCAGGACGGCAGGGAATATCGCTGCCGTATCCTTTCTCTGGAGGAGGACAGGATTCTTTGTGAAATTTGCTCGATCGGGGAAGAGGGAGCGGAGCTTTCCGCCAAGGTCTTTTTGTTCCAGTGTCTCCCAAAGGCTGATAAAATGGAGCTGATTATTCAGAAGGCGGTGGAGCTGGGTGTCCACGAGGTCATCCCCGTTGCGGCGAGGCGTTGTGTGGTAAAGCTGGACGACAGGAAGGCAATAGCGAAGGTAGAGCGCTGGCAGGCCATTGCGGAGGCGGCAGCCAAGCAGAGCAGGCGCGGCATCATACCGAAGGTATCTGAGGTGCTGACCTTTGAACAGGCGCTGCAAAAAGCGAAAACCATGGATGTCAGGCTGATTCCATATGAGCTGGCGCAGGATGTTCAGCATACCGGTATGCAGCATACCAGGAAACTCATAGATGGTATCCGGCCGGGACAGGATATTGCTGTTTTTATTGGACCGGAAGGCGGATTTGAAGAAAGGGAAATAAAGAAGGCGATGGAAGCGGGCGTCGTCCCTATTACACTTGGGAAGCGTATTTTGAGGACGGAAACGGCCGGACTTACAGTAATGGCCTGGATCATGTACCGGCTGGAGGAATGAGGGATAGGCTGGAGAAATGAGAGCTAGGGAAAATAAATAGAGCATATATATTCTTGCTCTGGTCTCTGCAAGTTTTTTAAAACAGATTTTTTTTAAAAATAGAATTGACATGGAACATCGAATGTGTTATGATAATTTCACGGGTACTATCAAAATCTAGGCGACGCGTTGAAAATAATATACCTAGAGCAATATAAAATAGTACGGATACAAAAGAGTACGGATACAAAATAATACAAAAGAAAAATCAATTAATTTTTCTGGGCTTCTATAAGTGTTGAATTACACTTTCCGGCAACGTCTGCCACAGATACTCAGAAGGAAATGACAACATGGTATGAGAACAAGAGTAATGCGTGGGCTTTGCGGGAAAGGACGGTTATAGAAAGAGGATTAACTGCTCTGTTCTGTCTATGCCTGCGCAGAAAGCAACATTTCAGAACGGAGGGAATCAATGAAAATTCCGAGAATTTTTGTACGAAAGATAGAGCGCCGACATGTAAGGCATAATGTAAAGGACAGACTTTTCCGGTATATTTTTGAGAAGGACAGGAGTGCGCTCCTGCAGTTGTATAATGCGCTTAATGGTACAGATTATCAGAAGGTGGATGAGCTTAAAATCATGACGATGGAAAATGTGATCTATCTGTCCATGAAGAATGACCTTGCTTTCAGTATTGCTGGGCTATTGAATCTGTATGAGCAGCAGAGCAGCTATAACCCTAATATGCCGGTGCGCTTCCTGATTTATCTAGGACAGGAGTACCAGAAAATTGTCACAGAATATGGTCTTGAGAAGCTCTATGGTTCGGAGCTGTTAAGGCTTCCTACCCCAAGGTGTGTTGTCTTTTATAATGGAGAAACGGATGCACCGGAAGAGTGTGTATTGCATTTGTCGGACGCATATGAGCATAAGGAAGCGGAACCTGACGTGGAATTGAAGGTACGGATGATAAATATCAACTTTGGGCACAATCAGAAACTGATGGAAAAGTGCCATAGGTTGTGGGAGTATGCTTTTTTCGTGGATCAGCTGAACCGGGGTCTGCGGTCCGGCATCGGTCTGCAGAATGCTGCCGAGAGTGCGATTGAGTACTGTATAGGACAAGGCGTATTGGAGGATATCTTGACAATGGGAAGAAGAGAAGTGCTGGGAATGATCCTGAGTGAGTACAATGAAAAAAAGGTGCAGGAATATCTGAAAAAAGAAGCAAAGGAGATAGGCTACCATGAAGGCTGGGAGGAAGGCCGGGAGCAGGGCTTAGAGCAAGGCTTAGAGCAAGGCATTGCCGCGATGATAAGGCACTGTTGCCGAATCAACATATCCTATGAGGAAATCCTTCAGGAGATTGAGGAAAGCTTTCAGCTTGAACATGAAAAAGCAGTGAAATACATGAATACGTATTGGAATAGTTCTCTATAGCCCGAGAAGGGTATCGTTCTGGACAAAGCGTCGTTTTAGGGGAAGCAATCAGAATCTTTGCTTCCCCGCTTTTCTTGCCGTCATTCTTCCCCTTTCCGGGTAATCTCATATAAATAACCCATAAATAACCCGTTTTTTTCTGCTTTTTTGATTCTTTTATTGATTCCACTATTGATATAATCTTTATACCATAAATCAGAATCTGAGCCGCAGCTGTGCCTGATGCTGGCTGCAGCATTATCATTATCCCTCAGAGAATAGCGATCGATCCCCTTCCACCTGGAGTTTTGGCGGATTTGCTTTGAAATGTACGAAGGGGTTGTTCCCGTTGGGAGAAGCAGGAAAAGAGGACGACGCACGGTTTTGGGAAGCGGTATGATGAAGCCCTCTGATAGAAAAGATACTGCGGGATCCCTGAATCATGAAAATGAATCATGAAAATAAGGGAAATGAAAACTGTTCGTTTTGAGGATGGATCAGAGGTATTGAAATGACACAAAAGGAATTGCATAGATTACACCGTCAGGATATCCTCCAGCTGCTTTTAACGCAAAGCGAGGAGACGGATCAGCTCCGGAAGGAGCTGGCGGAGACACAGGAAGCGCTCAGCGTGATGGAAGCGAATTATGAGAGGCTGCGGAAGCGTCTGGATCATAAGGATGAACAGATCCACCACCTCCGGGATATGCTGGAAGAACACCGCAAGAGACGGAGAATAGAGCTGGAAGAGGCAGGCTCCATAGCGGAAGCGGCGCTCAGGCTCAACGGCATCTTTGAAGCGGCGCAGAAGGCGGCGGACCAGTATTTGTATAACCTTCAGCTCCCTGTGGAGGAGCGGATGCAGGAAGAGCCGGAAGATGACGGAATGTTGGAAGATGATTTGGCGGAAGAAGTGAAATAAAGGCATGGGAAAGAAAAAAGAAAAGACGATCGAGATCCCCTCTACGGATGTCCTTCGGGCGGAGCTTAATAAGGAACAGTATAAAAAGAGCTATGGGAGGGTGCTGAGGAGTACGATATACACTCTTTTGGTAGTGGCGGCGGCAGCGGCCCTGATAGCGGTCCTGGTGCTCCCGGTGCTGCAGATCAGCGGGACTTCGATGTCGGATACCCTGATGGATGGGGATATCGTGGTGGCGCTCAATAATTCCAATTACAAGACGGGCGATATCATAGCTTTTTATTACAACAATAACATCCTGATCAAAAGGGTGATCGCCACCGCGGGAGACTGGGTGGATATTGACGAAGACGGAAATGTATATGTCAACGATGTGATGCTGGAAGAACCTTACCTTACCGAGAAGGCGCTTGGGGACTGCAACATTACACTGCCATACCAGGTGCCGGATGGAAGAAACTTTGTGATGGGAGACCACCGGGCAACCTCCATAGACAGCAGGAATACTGCCATTGGATGCATAGGCGATGAACTGGTGATCGGGAAGATCATATTCCGGGTATGGCCTCTGGAAACGGCAGGCCGGATGACAAATCCCAGCAGATAGAAGAAGGGAGGCAATGTTATGGATAATTCTATTTTGAAACAGGCAAGCGGCTTTTTGCATGAACAGAAAAATAACAAACGCTGGCACAAGGTGCTGATCTGTCTGGCAGTGCTGGTAGCGGCAGGCACGATAGCGGTGCTGATGATGCCGGGGCAGGCGCAGAACCATACAAAGAAGGTATTGGAGTGTCCGCTGGAGGTGCATGAGCATACGCAAGAGTGCTACAGCGCGGAAGCCCTTGCGCTTGTGAACGCCGGGGAGCTGACGTATGAAGAACTGACAGATGCCGACCTGGTCTGTGGAAAAGCAGATTTTGTCGTGCATACCCACAATGATGACTGCTATGAGAACGGCGAGCTGGTCTGTACCCTGCCTGAGATTAAGGAGCATGTGCATACAGAAGAGTGCTATGCAATAGAAAGGCGGTTGATTTGCGGGCTGGAAGAGACGGGAGACACTGCAGACGGACAGACGCCTGAAGATGGGGGCCCGGATGCGGCGGATCCAGAAGCGACAGAAACCGGAACAACAGAAAGCGGAACGACAGATCCAGAAGCAACGGATCCTGGAGACGGAACAGAGCCTGAGAATCAGGAAACCGATGGCCAGGTACCGGTATCCGGCGGAGACCAGGGAGAGGATATTCCCCAGCAGTCAGTGCCTATGGCGGCAGAGCCTGATGAGATTACACAACCCCACGTCCATACGGACGAATGCTATGAAGAAGTCAAGGTTCTCGTATGCGGGCAGTGGGAGCTTCATACCCACAATGAGTACTGCTATGACGGGGAAGGCAATTTGATCTGCGGTTTGCTGGAAGTGCTTGAGCATGTGCATGGAGAAGAGTGCTTCAAGACAGTCGAGCTGAGCGAAGAGGAAGTGGCGATGCTCAACCTGCAGAATAAAACAGAGGAGACGGCTTCCGGGGAAGACAGTGAAACAGAGACTGATGGAACAGAGCCTGCCGAAGACGCCACCGACGAAACGGAGGAAAGCGGAGAGCCTGTATCCGGCAGCGATGCGGAGGACGGAGAGCCTGTATCCGGCGGAGACGAAGGCAGCCTCACCCAGACCTTTACGGACGGCAAGGTCGTGATCACAGCCACCTACGGACCGGAGGCAAACCTTCCCGAGGACGCAGAGCTGTACGCATATGAAGTAGCCCCCGGAACCGACCGCTATGAACAGCGCAGACAGGAAGCCCTGGATGTACTTGACGGAAGCGCAGGGGAAGACTCCGAAGCAACTGAGGAAAGCACGGAAGCAGGGGAAGGCACCGAAGAGGTTCCGGCAGGGACAGAACCTGTAAAAGAGGACGCATACCAGTTTGTTGTTTATAATATCGGTTTCTACGTAGGCGGCCCGCAAGGAACAGAGGTAGAACCTGAGAGCCCTGTGAATATCACCATCCAATTCCTGGACGCCAACGGTATGGTGGTCAATGAAGGCGTTACAGTCCTCCACTTCGCAGAGGACAAAGAAGGGAAGCCGACAGCGGTGGAAGTGCTGGACGGAACCGCTGAGACGGAAGAAAACGCCGTGAACTTCGATGTAAACGGATTCTCAGATTTCGTGGTCGCAGCGGGGGCAAAAAGCCTCCTGCAGCAGACCCTTCCGGGAAACGGAGGAATGGCAGCCTGTATGTATACGATGGCTGGGATCGGCATTGCGCTGACCGCAGGCCTTCAGTATAAAAAGAAACTCAGGGGAAGGAGGTCTAAAACCTCCCAAAACTGAGGGGTAAAAGTTATTAAAAGCGAACATAACGAAAGACACGTTCAAAAAGTCTAAAAAAGAAAGAAGGAGAGAAAAAAATGAAGAGAATGAAAAATTTGCTCAGCTTAGTGCTGGCACTGGTCATGGTGATGGCTATGACACTTACGGCGATGGCCGATGAACCAACGTACAACATTACGATTGCCAGTAAAGAATCAGGGCATGAATATCAAGCGTATCAGGTGTTTAGCGGAACACTGTCAGACGCTGGAACAAAGGAGGATCCTTATGTTTTAGCAGATGTTCAGTGGGGTTCTGGAATTGCAGATGGTGCCGCTTTATTGGCAGCCCTTAAAGACCCAGCAAGCTATACAGAAATTAAAAAAACAGACCATAGTGCAGATTTTAAAGAAGCTGATTCTCCTGCTGAAGTTGCCGCTGTGCTGAGTGAAAAAGGAGTTGAAAATGATGACTTAATGCAAATCTTTGCCGAGCTTGTAAGTTCTCACTTAAGTACGACTTGTGCTAGCACAGATGAGTATGTCGGGGATGGGGAAACGAAAAATTACACTATTTCCGGCTTGATTCCAGGTTATTATTTCGTTAAGGATGCTAAAGAAGTTGATAATACTTCTCTTACTCGCTATCTTTTGGATATAGTTGGAGCAAATAGAACGGTGAGTCCTAAGGCGGAGACCCCTAAAGTGGAGAAAAAAGTTAGGGATGCAAATGATTCTACACCCGTTGAGGAAGGTTGGCAGGATTCTGCAGACTATGATGTAAATGATGTTGTTCCTTTCCAATTGACAGGTACGCTCCCTAAAACGATTGTTGATTATGACACATATAAATATGTATTCCATGATAAACAATCTGATGGCTTAGATTTCAATGAAGATTCTGTCATTGTTACAATTGATGGTAAGAACGTTGAGAGCGGATATACCATAGTTACTGATAAAAGTTTATTAAAGGACGATTGCACATTTGAAATTGTATTCGAGAATATTAAGAACGTTTGTGAAGAACTTAATATTAAGCTTGGTGAAGAGACGCTGGACGTAGTTGTTACGTATAATTCAACTTTAAATGAGAATGCCACTCTTGGTTCGGCTGGCAATAAAAATGATGTGAAGCTTGAATTCTCTAACAATCCGAATGCAGGAGGAGAAGGAGAGACTAGTACGACTCCTCCAGATACAGTTATTGTTTTCACTTATCAGGTGATTGTAAACAAGGTAGATGAAGAAGGAACGGAGTTGCCTGGAGCCACTTTCAAATTGAGCAAATTCAAAACTGATGCGGATGGAAATTCCACAATGGCAGGTGCGACAGGAAATTGGGTTGAAGTAAATCTTACTACTAGTGGAGATGGAACAGTATTCACATCCGCGAGTTTGGATGACGGTTATTATCGTTTAGAGGAGACAAATGCCCCTACAGGATATAATAAACTTGACGGCCCTATTTACGTTAAGGTGGAAGCTGCACATGATGTAGATTCTTCTGACCCCAAGCTTACAAAATTGGAGGTTACTGTAGTTGATGAAGAGGGGCATTTGATTTCTGCGGGTAGTATTATTGACTCTACGAAATCAGAAATTGCTGCTTTTGAAGTGGCTCATGATACAGATGACACGTATTCTGGCACGGCTTCAACAAATATTATAAACATGAAGGGTGTCACCCTCCCCGAGACCGGTGGTATCGGTACAACGATCTTCACCGTGAGCGGTATCATCCTTGTGATCATTGCCGGCG
>CANPYG010000034.1 GCA_947588205.1 uncultured Acetatifactor sp.
CCTTATCAGAGGTCCCTTCCACCGCCAGCTGCAGCCGGTTAAAGATTTGTGCCGTCAGCCAGAAGAAGCCACGGGCTTTTGGGCGAGCAGTATGGTACACACAGGCATGAACAGGACAAACCAAAGACCCGGCTCAAATGCCAGTTTTATAAGATATGTAAGCTTTTTATTCCTTTTGTCAAAATGATTCCTCTTGTCAAAATTCTTCATGATGTCACCCCATACTTTTGTGCCTGCAGCAGGAACATTCTTTTATACTCCGCATTGCCGTTGAAAAGCTGGCTGTGTGTCCCGTTTCCAATCAGTTTCCCATCCTGGAAAAGCAATATCTGATCGGACTGCACGCAGCTGCTCAGCCTGTGGGTGATAAGCCAGATTCCCTTTTTCCCCCTTTGCCGGTGCACGGCTTCATAAATCTCCGCTTCGGCCTGGGGGTCGATGGAGGCGGAGGGTTCATCCAGGATCAACACCTGAGCTTTCTTATAATAGGCTCGGGCAAGGGCAATCCGCTGTTTCTGGCCCACGGACAATTCCGCGCCATCGGGATCAAAGTCCTTGGACAGGGGCGTGTCGATGCCGTTTTTCAGCGCCCCCACGAATTTATCAGCCGTGGAAGCCCTGAGCGCATAGGCAAGGCGGTCTTCCGCGGACAGCGTAATGGATTCCCTGGCCGCTTCCGTGGACAGTGTAATGGACTCCCTGGCGCTTACCGCATAATTACAATAATCCTGGCACAGCACCCCGAACATGCCGTACAGGCTCTCTGCGGAATAATCCCTAAGATCCTTTCCATCCAGCAGGATGATCCCTTCCGTGGGGTCATATAACCGCATCAGCAGGCAGATGAGCGTCGTCTTTCCCGCACCGTTTGCGCCGATGATCGAAACTGTTTCATTTCCACGAACCACAAAACTAACCTTCTCCAGCACATTTTTCTCCGTACCCGGATACTTAAACGAGACGTCCCGGAATTCTACGGTATGCCCTTCGGGAAGGTCCGGGACTTTGTCCTTCAGGGGATCCTCCTCCGTATGGATGCCCGGCTTTATGGTCTGGAATTCCCTTGCATAACGGGAACGCTCCGCATAGCCCCTGATGGAGGAAAGCCCATTTATGGCATTATATACCTGGTTGATGAAACCGTCGTACAGGGCCACGTACATTGCCATGTTGGCCAGGCTTACGGTCCCCTTGTATACGCATATGGAAAAATAAATGTATCCCACGGCAAGCGGGAGAGAACGCAGCGCATAAGCCAAAAGATCCACAGCGTTCGTTTTTATTTTATGGAGAAAGGTCGCCTTGTATATTTTCCTGTGGGAAGCCTGGTAATTATCCTGGGCATAATCAAAGAGGTCAAAAACCCTTCCTTCCGCCACATTTCCCTTGGTACTGAAAAAATTGCGGAAACACTGCTCCCTTCTCCTCTCCTCCGCAAGCCTGTTATTGAGCCTGTAGCCAAGGCGGTAGATCCGGTTATTGACCGGATAAAGGCAGACCCGCAGGGCAATAAACACAAGGGTCACCTTCCAATCGATGTATGACAGGAGGGAAGTGTAGCCAATAAACCCTGTCACATCCATGATCATTTCCAGCGTCACGTTGGCATTGTCCACAAGCATTGCCCCGTCTTCGGACCAGCCCTTCTGGATCAGGTTAAAGAATTCCGGGTCATCAAAGGACGCCAGGTCAATGGCTGCCGCTTTGGAGGAGGAGCCGCGCAGGAGGTAAGATGTGATCTTGTTCCTGTATTTTTCATCAAAATATACGGAAACGCTCCCCCAAATACCATATATGACCATGATGGCAAAGGTGACCAGCAAAGGATAATAGGCCTGCCAATAATGGGCGTACTCGCCCAGGCCCTTGATGATCCTCTGGTTGAATACCGAGACTGCAAAAGCGTTTAAAAGGACCGGAATGATCCCGCAGACACTATATAAAAAGGAAAAAAGCACATACTTCCTATTGACCTGGCAGATTCTTTTCAGGGAAGAGAAAAACAGCGGGACCGCTTCCCTGATGGGGATCGTATCGTTATGGGATAATTTCCTTCTCATATGCCGCCCTCCTTTTGGTATCGAATATTGGGCAAAAATCCGTAAAAATCTTATTTCACCCTATATCGATTATATTTTAACAATTATTTTTTTGCATGTCTATAAGTTTGTCAGAAACGGGTAAAAACAAACTTAACTTATAGTTAAAAACTAACTTAACTTAAATGTCCTTGACAAATTACTGATTCATGATTATAATAATCTAAAATCAGTAGCAAGGAAGTGTTGGTATGTTTGTAGGCAGAAAAGAAGAATTAAACATTTTAGAAAATATGTATGCAACTGACCGATTTGAATTTTTGGTACTTTTCGGGAGAAGGCGTGTGGGAAAGACTTCTCTTTTACAGGAGTTCTATAAAGGGCATAAAGGGATCTTTTTTTCTGCCCAGGAAAAGAACGATGCTTTAAATTTGGAAGATTTTTCAAAGGCAGTCCAAAATTATTTTGAGCATCAATTTTATGGGAAATTTTCAAGCTGGGAAGCCGCATTTGAATATATAGGCAAACGGGAAATGACCGGGAAACTGATTTTAATCATAGATGAGTTTCCTTTTATCGCCAGTGAGAATCCTTCCATAAAAAGTATTTTACAGCATACGATCGATCATATCTGGCGGGCAAAAAATATTTTTTTAATCCTGTGCGGCTCCAGCGTAAGCTTTATGGAAAATGAAGTGATGGGATATAAAAGTCCTTTATACGGCCGTGCCACGGGGCAGTTGGAAGTATGTCCCTTTGATTATAGGGAAAGCGCTGCCTTTTTCCCGCACTATACGCCGGAAGAAAAGCTTTTGGCTTACGGTATTCTGGGCGGGATCCCCTGCTATTTGCAGACCTTCCATGACGACAAATCTATTATGGAAAACATCGAAACACAAATTCTGCGTACCGGTTCTTTTTTAAAAGAAGAGCCGCAGCTTCTTCTTAAAATGGAATTACGGGAGCCCGCCATTTATAATAGCATTTTTGAAGCGATAGCGGGAGGCGCAAGCCGCTTAAATGACATCTCCCAAAAAATACATGAAGAAAGCTATAAATGTGCAAAATATATAAGCACATTGCGCTCCTTAAAGCTGATTGACAAGATGATACCCTGCGGGGAACCGGAATCATCCAAGAAAAGCATCTATAAGATTACGGATCATTTTTACCGTTTTTGGTATCATTTTGTTTTTGCAAACAGGAGTTATTACGAACTGTTGGGGGAAGAAGCTGCCGCCAGGGAGATTATGTCTGCCGAAAATATCTCCAACTATATGGGGCTTGTTTTTGAAGATATTTGTTATCAATATATGATACGTCTTGCCAAAAATAGAAAACTGCCCTTTATTCCCTATGTGATCGGTAAATGGTGGGGCAATCATCCCGCGAAAAAATCTCAGGACGATATCGACATTCTTGCTTTTGACAAAAATAGAGATTCCGCCATTTTTTGTGAATGTAAATTTAAAAACCAGGTTTTTGACAAAAAAGAATATGAAGACCTCATGAGCGCATCCTCCATATTTACGCAGCCCGCAAACCGCTATTACTACCTGTTCAGCAAAGGGGGGTATAGCGATTGGGTAAAGGATGCTGCCAGGACCCAGGAAGTGCGGCTGTTGGGGATAGAGGATTTATTCTCAATATCTGTCTAAACCGCCTTCTACCACCAAGCGCCCGCTTCCGGCAGCTGACACATTCAGCCGCTGGAAGCGGGCGCTTGATCTTATATTTAGGATTTCCGATGATCCCTTAATTTCTGGTTATTCCTTACTTCGCCAGCACCATCATGATCTCATTGCTCCTGGTGACAAATCTGCTCATTTCCTCCGCGGACAAAGGCGCCTGCTGGAGCTTCGCCAGGTCGTAGAGCTGTTCGCAGATCATCCCCACATGCTCGCCGTCCTGGTGCTCCGTCACATACTGCACCAAAGGATGGTTTGCATTGAGGACCAGGGTCTCTCCCTCGCCGCCAAAAGCACCCATATCCATGCCGGGCATGGAGTACATCTTCATCATATCCTGCATACGGCGGCTTTCCTCAGAGAGGGTCAGCACGGAGGAAACCTTTTTATTCTTCAGTTTCTCCACCTTCACATTCAGCTTATCGTTCTTAAGGGCCTTCTTGATCAGGTCTCCCAAAGCCTTCGCCTGCTCTTCCAGCTCCTTCGCCGCTTTCTTGGAGGTCTTAGCTTTCATGGATTCCGTCACGTCCGCATCGATCCTCATGAACTTGATGCCTTCATTCTTCGCCTCTAACTGGGAAATGAAAGGCTGGTCGATATTGTGGTTCAGGATCACGGCGTCCATCTTGGCGGCCTTAAACATCTTGATATACTGGCTCTGCTGCTGCTCGTCGGTCACATAATAGATAGTCTTCTTCTTGTCCTTGGCAGCTTCCTCGCCGTCCTCGTCCTCCGCATCATCCAAATCGGCGTCTGCAGCAGGCTCTTCCGTCACCACCTCGGCTTCTACCTTCTGTCCATTCTCATCCGTAGCGCTTCCGGCAGCCTTTGCCTGTGCGCCGCCTTCCGTCTGATCCGCGCTAGCCGCTTCTTCCGTCTTCGCATCCGGGTCGACGGGCTTCACCTCCAGGCACTCAGGAAGGGTGAGATACTTTCCGTCCAGGTTCTTGAACAGGATATAATCCGTCATCTTCTCACAGAACTTGTCATCCTTCAGGCAGCCGAACTTGATAAACGGGCTGATATCGTCCCAGTACTTATCGTATTCCTCCTTCTGGGTCTTGCACATGCCGGAAAGCTTGTCCGCCACCTTCTTGGTGATATATTCGGAGATCTTCTTCACAAAGCCGTCGTTCTGCAGGGCGCTCCTGGATACATTAAGCGGCAGGTCAGGGCAGTCGATGACGCCCTTTAACAGAAGCAGGAACTCAGGGATTACTTCCTTGATATTGTCCGCTATGAATACCTGGTTGTTGTACAGCTTGATCACGCCCTCAATGGACTCGTACTCCATATTGATCTTCGGGAAATACAGGATGCCCTTTAAGTTGAAAGGATAGTCCATGTTCAAATGAATCCAGAACAGAGGCTCCTTATAATCCTGGAAGACCTTCCGGTAGAACTCCAAATACTCTTCCTTCGTGCAGTCATTGGGGTGCTTCGCCCACAGGGGCAGGGTCTCGTTGATGAGCTCAGGACGCCTGCGGATCTTAAGCTTCACTGGTTCAGGCTTGGATTCCTCCTTCTCCCCGGCAGCTTCTCCTTCCCCATCCTTGGCTTCCCCGGAATCCTTCTTCTCCGGCTGGATCACTTCCAGCACCACATCATCGGGAAGCTTCTCATCCTCGTTGATGGTCTGGGTCTCCGTGGTGTTGGCCTTGGAAAGGTAAATCTCCGTGGGCATGAAGGAACAATACTTCTTTAAGACTTCTCTCGCCTTGTACTCGTTGCAGAATTCCAGGCAGTCCTCGTTTAAGAACAGGGTCACGGTGGTGCCCACGCTGGTTCTGTCGCCCTCCTCCATGGAGAACTCGGTGCCGCCGTCGCATTCCCAATGCACCGGCTTTGCGCCCTCCTGATAGGACAGGGTATCGATATGCACCTCATCCGCCACCATAAACGCGGAATAGAAGCCCAATCCAAAGTGACCGATGATCTGGTCGGCGTTGCTCTTGTCCTTATACTTGTCAATAAAATCGGTAGCGCCGGAAAAAGCGATCTGGTTGATATACTCCTCTACCTCGTCCGCGGTCATGCCCAGGCCGTTATCGGTAAAAGCCAAAGTCTTCTTGTCCGGATCCACCACTACGTCCACTCTCGCCTTGTAATCCTCAGGCAGCGTATATTCGCCCATCATATCCAGCTTTTTCAGCTTCGTCACGGCATCGCAGCCGTTGGAAATCAGCTCTCTGTAAAAAATATCATGGTCTGAATACAACCATTTCTTGATGATGGGAAAAATATTTTCACTGTTAATGGATAAGTTACCACTTCTGGTTGCCATGAAAGACACTTCCTTTTCTAAATGATTTTTGATAAGGACAAGTTTAGTACTGCTTTGGAAAAAAGTCAAGCACATTATTAGCACTCGTTTTAAAAGAGTGCTAATAATGTGCCTGTAAATGCCTGTTTTATGCGCTTTTCCGGCATTTCTAAAATTTTTATGAAATCAAATTTTCCGCATCCGCCTGCTTTAGCCCTGAGGAAAATACTTTGTATACACGTCAAAGAAGCTGTCGGTCCTGACCTGGCTGTTTCTGATTAACGCCACACTATCCCACAGCCCTTCATTCAGCTGCCTTACCAGGGTCTTCACAAAAGCGTCGTATTCCTGGTTAAATACTTCCCGTCTCCGCTCCTCCACGATCAGAATCTTATTGGCGTCCGTTTCCTCCCGGTTAAAGGTGTTGATGCATTTGATGATTTGGTATCCCTCCGAGGTAGCGACAACCTGGCTGATCCCGTTTGTCTCCAGCGCGAAAGCCGCATCCTCGAATTCCTTCTCCACCTGACCCTTTCGGAAGGAAAGGGTGATCGTATCATCCTCACTGTATTTGACCGCAAGCCCCTCAAAATCCTGTCCGCCCACAGCTTCCTCATAGACGCCCTGCGCCTTTGCATATGCCTCCTGCTTTTCCGCTTCCGTATAAGGAACCCTTTCCTCCCCATCCATGTAATATGTCCGGATCAGAATATGCTGGACCGTAATCGTCCTGGCTTCGTCGTCGCTGATCTCCGGATTGATCTCCTGAATGATCTGCCCATAAACCTTATCCGCCATGGTATATTCCATATAAAGCTTCTTTACCGTGTCCAACGTTACGCCCATGAGCCCTATTTCTTCCTCGTTCAGGGAAGCAAAATATTCTTCCGCGGCGGCGTCTATCCTCTGCGTTTCCTCTTCCGTCAGCTCCACACCCTGCTCCAAGGCAAGCAGATACATCGTCTTGATCTGTGCAAGCCTCGCCAGAACCGTCTCCTTTACATTTTCCTCCAGCGTGACCCCCTCATGGCTGGCGTTCCAGATCTCTTCCCCGTACACATTTTCATACTGGTTCTGGGTCGTGGTCAGAAGAACCATCAATTCGGGCAGCTTGCAGGCCTCCGCATTGATCAGGAAAACCTCGTCCTCCTGTGGTCCTGCCGTAAAAACCACCCTGGTTCCGTCCCTTCCGCAGGCGGCAAGCAGAACCGAAACCGCGGCCATGACCGCCGCAAGCAATATTTTCTTTCTTCCTCTTTTTCTGTATACCATATTCATATGCTTCCTTTTCTCCCCAAAGAGAGCTTTCCCGGGGCGTCCGTCCCATTGTCCGCCCCGTTCGCCATTTATTCTTTCTGCGCATCCTTTTTCAGGAAGACGCTATCCAGTATACACCATATTTTGAAAATGTTCCACTACAATCTTCTGACATTCCATGAAAAATTTCATGTTTCTTTCTGGCTTTTTTTGCCCCGATCCTATATAATGATACCAGAGCCGCCGGGGCGTGCCTTCATGGCCGCGCCCGCCACGCTGCCGGGAATGATTGCCCCATACCGGAAGATTCTTGAGCCGGCAGCCCCAACGGGAAAACGGATAAAATATGATACAACGTATTCTAAAAATTAACCATTGTAAATCCATGCTTTATGACCGTCTGTAGCGTACAATTTATAGAGAGATGGATAAATTCCTACAACAGATTTTTCACTATTTTTTGAGCGCAAAAGACGCAGAAACGGAGGAACCATGGACGACAAATTCTTCTATCAGAGATTGATTCAGCTTCGTATGCAGAAGGACGTATCGGCAAGAGAAATGAGTTTAAGCCTTGGCATGAGCGCAGGCTATATCAATACACTGGAAAGCCAGAAGGCATTACCTTCCATGTCAATTTTCTTCTATATTTGTGAATATCTCGGCGTGACTCCCAGCGAGTTTTTCGACGACGGCAACCAGTGCCCACAGGAATTAAAAAGCATCATCAATGTATTAAAAGAGCTTACTCCTGAACAGGTATCTCATCTCGAGTATATCGCAAGACAGATGAAGAAATAATTTCCGGATTATTTTACAGAAAGGTCTGCTATAAGGGGTTCCCAAAGGAGCTGATTTATGGATAGTACAAACAAAGACACACGGGATTCGGGTGAAATGTTTCCCCTGTGTCTGTTTGTGGTTTCCTTTGATGATGAAATCAGTTTAAGACCGCAATACCCAGGTTCAGATAGCCTGCGAAGGTCACCCACACAAGATACGGCACCATCAGAAGGGCCGCTTCCTTTGAAATCGGCGCAAAAAGTCTTATGGTTTTAAGGATTAGCACCCATAAGAGGATCAGCCAGGCGAAGGCAAACAGATACCAGTTCAGCCTAAAGAACAGAAGCGGCCATACGAAATTTACCACAAGAGAAGCCCCATAGACGATCAGCGCTTCCACAATATCCTCCCTCTTCGCTTCCGAAGACAGTACCAGCCAGGAGGCAATTCCCATCAATATGTAAAGAATCGTCCATACAACCGGGAAAAGCCAGCCGGGCGGCGACAAGGGCGGCTTATCCAGCTGTGCGAAAACTTCCATTCCTCCTCCCGACAAGAGTCCGGCGGTCAGCCCGACGAAAAGCGGAACCGCAATACATTCTACCAGTGTCAGCTTTTTTTGATCCATATTCAAAATCTTTCCAGCATCCTTTTTCTATAGAAGCATATGAACCTTCTCCGAAAATTATTCCCTGCCAAGATACAAGTGTCAGCACTTTTTATCCGGCATCAAGATATGCATAATTCTTCCCTTCGAGGGAGATATTATAGAAACATAAAATATTTATTTCAATCACAGGGAGGTTTCTTATGGCAATCAACGATACGATACATCTTTTAAAGGAATGTGACGCCGGCACCAAAATGGCTGTGGCATCCATCGACGAGGTTATGGACAGAATCTCCGATTCCAGTATGAAGGATCTGCTGAATAAAAGCAGGGAGCACCATGAAAATCTGGGAAATGAAATCCACGCAAAGCTGCTTGAGCTGGGCAGCGAGGACAAAGATCCCAATCCCATGGCTAAGGGCATGTCCTGGATGAAGACCAATGTGAAAATGAGCATGAATCAAAGCGACGCAACCGTTGCCGACCTTCTGACCGACGGCTGCAACATGGGAGTGAAATCCCTTCATAAATACCTGAACCAGTACCAGGCTGCGGACAGCGATTCCAAGGGAATCTGTAAACGTCTGGCAGATATTGAAGAGCAGCTCTGCAGGGATCTGCGCTGCTATCTGTAATTCACGAAGCGCGGCTCCGCAGCGCAGGCGAAGCAAATGCACAAGACGCAACCCCGCAGCGCCGCCGGCGCGAACGCATAAAAGCGGTTCCGACGCCCCGCGGCAGGAGCTTGTGTACGTCTTCTCACAGCCCCGCCAGCCAGAATACCAGGGGCAGGGTTGCGACGGAAAGCACGGTGGTCAAGGCCACCCCTTTGGAGGTGGTCTTCACATCCCCGTCATATTGCTGCGCCAGCATCACCGTCATGCTCCCGGCAGGGGTCGCCAGCATCACCAGGCACACCCCCAGCATCATGGTATCCGCGACAAACTGACGAATGACCAGCAGGAAAAGAAGAGGGATTGCAACCAGGCGCAAAACGGAGTAAAGAATCAGCTTTCCATCCCCCGCCAGCTCCTTCAAAGACAGGTCTGCCAGGGAGGCGCCGATAACCATCATGCTTAAGGGTGCGGTAAGATTGCTCAATAGGGTAATGGTCTGGGTAAAGAATTCCGGCATCGCTGTGCCTGCCGAAAGCTTCAGGGCATGGATCCCAATGGTCAGGACACAGGCAAAGACGCCGATATTGAGCACCTTCCCGAGCTCCTTATAGGAAAACCCTCCCCGGATTACACTGATCCCATAGGTGTAAATCAGCAGATTATAGGGGATCAGGAACATGGCGCCGTACAGCAGGGCGCTGCTCCCATACATGGCGGACAGGATCGGGAAGCCCATAAAACCGATATTGGTGAACACACTCATCACACGGTATGCGCTCTTTCCGGGACCTTTAACCCCAAGGATGCCAGGAAGGAGCTGCCCCAGAACCACCAGGGCAGCATACATAAGCACCGCAATACAAACCACCTGCACCAGGCTGGACGCCGGTATGCTCTCTTCTCCCAGGCTTCCCGACACGATCAGGGCGGGATTGCCCACATTGACCACGATCCACGATATTTTCTTACTGGTTGCCCCGTCCAGGATCCCCCGTTTAGCCAGATAGAATCCGATCATCATAAGAAGGAACAGAACTACCATCTGCTTCAATAATATCATCGTCTTTTTCCTATCTTCCTTCCGCCATTCCCTATTCCATTCACTCAGCCCTCTGCGGTCCGCCGCAATTGTCTCAATTTCTATCCTTTAACCACTTTTCCGTCGATCAGCACATACTCCACCTGTGTGGAAACCTCAAAAGGACAGCCGTCCGTGATCACGATATCCGCATCCTTGCCCACCTCCAGGGAGCCGACCCGGTCTGCGATCCCGGCGTGCCTCGCGGGATTGATGGTGATGGCCTGCAGCGCTTTAAAAGGATTCATGCCGGCCTTTACCGCCATGCCGGCACACAGCGGCAGATACTCCTGGGGAATCACAGGGGAATCCGTGATAATGGATACCTGACAGCCTGCCGCGGACAGCACGCCCGGCGTCGTCCAGCTCTTGTTGCGGAGCTCAAACTTGGAGGCGCTCGTCAGGGTGGGACCTACTGCCAGAGGAACATTTTCCGCCGCCAGCTCCTGCGCGATCAGGTGCCCTTCTGTCACATGCTCCAGCGTAATCTTTACGCCGAATTCCTTTGCGATCCGCAGGGCGGTAAAAATATCCTCCGTGGCATGGGCGTGGGCTTTCAGGGGCATTTCCCCCTTTATGACCGGGATCAGGGCCTCCAGCTTCATGTCATAAGGCGGACGCTTGAGGGGATCTCCTAATTTCTCAGCCGCTTCCTTTTTCTCCAGATATTCCCTTGTTTTAAAAAGCATCTCACGGAGCAGATAGGCTGTGGTCATGCGGCAGGAATCCTTCTTGTCGCGGTAACACCTTTTGGGGTTCTCACCAAAGGCACATTTCATGGCGACAGCATCCCGGACCACCATATCGTCCACTCTCTTCCCAACTGTCTTGATGGTGGTAAAGGTGCCTCCCAGCACATTCGCACTTCCGGGACCAACGCAGACGCAGGTCACGCCTGCCTGGGCGGCCATCGCAAACGCCGGGTCAAAGGGCTTGACCCCATCCAGTCCCCGCAGCTGCGGACAGACAATATCATTCATCTCATTATAATCCATGCCCTCATAACCGATCCCATAGCCGTCCAGACCGATATGTCCGTGGGCCTCCACGAATCCAGGATACACCTGCTTCCCCGAAGCGTCGATCACTCCGGCTCCTTCTGGAACCTCAAGATCCGTTCCAATTGCCTTAATCTTTCCGTCCTCAATCAAAATATCCCCCGGGAAGGCTTCAGGGGTGATGGCATTATGTATCTGCCCATTTTTAATACAAATCATTTTTTCCTCTCCTGTGTTGATATAGTAATGAAGCTATTCCCATGCCCCAAAGCTGACATCCAGATCCACCTCAGAGCCGATCCCCTTCACCGATCCCTTCTCTGTATACTGCCAGATCTTATATTCATAAGGGAAGTACAGCTCCGTGGTATAATGCGCATACCACTTGTCATAATCCTCCAGCTGTGTCAGGTCAAAAAGGGCGACCGCAGATTCCAGGTTCATATAAAGCATAGGGCTGTATCCGGCGTCAGCTATGGTCTGGCAGAAGGCGCGCGCCATCGCGGTTCTCTGCTCTACCGTCAGATAGTTCGTGCGGGCATCGGACGCCGAGACCTTTTCCAGATCATAGACAACAGGACCCGTAATCCGGTAGGGCGCGATCTGTTCCAGGACAAGCTTCGCCTCTTCCACCGCTTCTTCCTCCGTAATGGACTGCGAGAAAAAATAGACTCCCGTCCTGATGCCGTTCGCTAACGCGCCCTTTACATTATCCTCAAACTGCTCGTCCACCATCAGCCTTCCGGCCTCGCCATATCCCCGGTATCCCACGCGCAGGAAAGCGAACTCCACGCCGTCCTGTGCCACCTGCTGCCAGTCAATCTCCCCCTGGTGCTGGGAGACGTCGATTCCCTTGTGCGTGATCACCTGACCATCCTCAACATACTGGATCTCGCCGCTTTCCAGCTCTACCAGATTCTCCTGCAGATAATGATTCTTCCGAAGACTGTCCAGGATGGGATAGAACCGAATCTTCCCGCTGCTTGCCAGGACAATCTCATCCGGATAGAACGGTCTGAGCGCCAGCGCAGTGGATTCCCCATCGGCAAATTTTTCCTTAAGGCCCCCAAGGATCCTCTCCGCCTCCTGCGCCCTGGCGTTTTCCTCGGCCTGGGCGATCATCGCATCTACCTCTTCCTGGGTATAGGTTCCGGAAAGATTCCCAACCGGGATGATATCCTGGCTTTCTTCTTCCTTTCGCTCCGCCTCCTCCTTTTCCAGACGGGCGGCAAGAGAGAGGTATGCCACCAGAAGAACCACGGCGATACATCCCAGGGCCGTTATGATATAAGGACCGGCGGCCCCCTTTTTCCGATTGGGACCTGCAGACTTCCTCTGCTCGGTCCGTTCCTGTTCCTCCTGTAACTCCCTTTCCAATTTCATATGTATGCTCCTTACCCCGACGCTCCTTAGAATCACTGTGTGATAATGTCCTACAAAAATACTATAAATGATTTTTTCAAGAAAGAAAAGCCCGTTTCACGAATTTCATAAATTATTAAGAGTTACATTCTGCCAGGGATCTGAGCTTCAGCAATATTTTTTTCTCAAGTCTGCTCACCTGCACCTGACTGATCCCCATGATATCAGCAATCTGCATCTGTGTCATATTCTGAAAATATCTCATATCGATCAGCTTCCGTTCCTCCGTTTTGAGGGAAGATAAAAGCTCCTTCAAAAGCATATGATCCAAAAGCTTCTCCTTTTCAGGATCCGCGCTTCCTCCGTCGAAGCTCCTTCCCACGGCGCCCAGCCTGTCCTGGACCACCTTGTCCACCAGATAGACCTCGCTCCCGTCCTCCTGGAAAACAGAGGCGTAAATGGATTCCACTTCGATCCCGGCTTCCATGGCGCAGACGACATCCTCCACCGACAGCCCGGTTTCAGCGGCGATCTCGCCTAACCTCGGTTCCCGTTTTAAAACGGACTGGAGCTTCTGCCTCGCAAGCCTGACCCTCTGATTGTTTTCCTTCAGGGTCCTTGAGACCTTCACCAGCCCGTCGTCCCGCAGGAAACGTTTGATTTCCCCGGTTATCATAGGCACTGCATAGGTGGAAAATTTCACTCCAAGGCTCAGGTCAAATTTATCTATGGACTTCATCAATCCTATCACGCCAATCTGGAACAAATCCTCCGCATCGACGCCCCTCCCTAAGAAACGCCTGACGATGGAATGCACCAGACCAAGGTTTTTCTCGACCAGTACCTCTCTTGCCCCTTTGTCCCCCGACTGTGACCGCGCAATGAGCACTGATGCTTCTTCCATAGGCTAGTCCTCATCTTCGATCCAGGGAATCGTACCCAGCTTTTTTAACATTCTGACCCTGGTGCCTTCTCCCGGACGGCTCGTCACCTCCAGCTCATCCATGAAGGCCTCCATAAAGGCAAATCCCATGCCCGAGCGTTCCAGCTCCGGCTTCGTCGTAAACAAAGGCTCCATGGCCTTTTCCACATCCTCTATTCCTTTTCCCTGATCCGCAATTTCAATATGTAAAATATCCCCCTGAATCATACAGTGAATCTGGACTTTGCCGGGGTGGAATGTCTGAAAATCCGGCCTTGTATTTCTGTATTTCCCATACCCGTAAATATTCTCATATCCATGAATGATGGAATTGGTCACCGCCTCCGAGACCGCGGTCTTGATGTCGGCGATCTCCTCCAGGGTCGGATTCAGGGACGAGACAAAGGCAGCCACTGCCACCCTTGCAAAGCTTTCGTTGTCGGAAACCGCATCAAATTCCAACGTCATTTCATTTAAAACCGTATTCTTCGCCTTATTTGTCATCTCACTCATTCTGGTTATCCTCCACTATCTCCACGATTTTGTCCATGCCCGAAAGCCTGAGAACCCGCCTTACCTGTTTGTCCGCATGTAAAATGAAGACCTTTCCGCCAAAGCAGGATATTTTCTTGTACCTTCCCATAATAACGCCTACCCCCGAAGAATCCATGAACCGCGTATTTTCAAAATCAAATACGACATGCTCCACGTTCTGCTTCACAATATACCAGTCCGCCTGTTCACAGATAAAACCCGCGCTGTGATGGTCGATTTCCTCCGGCAGCCTGACCATCAGACAATTATCAATCACCTTAAATTCCTCCATATTTTGTTTTTCCGCAAAGGGTTCGCGGCTTGCCTCCTTTCCTTTTCCCAATTCATAAGCCTCTCCCGTCGACCATGGGATTCCTGGACACCCACAAGAAAAAGAACCTGCAGATCTCTCCACAGGCTCTTGTCTTTTGTACCTTTTTATTCTTTTCCTTTTTGTAATATGACTTTCTTTTAACTTTTTAAGCTTTATCCTTCTGACAGATCATCGATGTACCTTTGGGCCCTTTTAGCGTTTTTGCTGTCCGGGAAAAGCTCAAGCAGCTTCTGATAGGATGCGATGGCTTCCTCCTTATTCTCATTTCTGCGGTACGCATTCCCCAGCTCATACAGGGCATCTTCCCTGGATGCATCGTAATAAAACGCCTTCTCCAAATTCGCGATGGCATCCTCAAACAGATTGTCATTCAGGGCGTTCTTGCCATCTTCATAATAAATATTCCCAAGCTCGGGACCTATGGCGGTAAACATGGTCTGATACAGGTCCTGCAGCGCTTCTGAGGTCTGCCCTATATCCACGGACTCCGCATAAGCTTCCAGATCCTTTCCCGCCTGCACCGCATCCTTCGTCACCAGATAGGAGGACACCACCTTAAGGAAGCTGTCTATCGTATCCAGGGTGCCGTTATCCCCCACAAAGCCCTGAATCTCCTGATTCAGCTGCTCCTTCTCCTGTTCCAGGTCCGCCACCTGCTGTTCCAGCTGCGCGACCGTCGCCGTCTTATCGTCCAGCTTGCCGTTTATCTCCGTCACCCTTTGATTGGCGTCATTTCTTTCCCTGGTAACGATGGAGGGCACCACCAGAAAATACATGGCGGCAAGCCCAATGACGAAGCCTATCACAATATTCAGAAGGGAAGACAGACCGCCCCTCTTCGGTTCCTTAACTGTCAGCGGCTGGATAATGACTTCATTGTCCGTCTGGTAACGCACCGCATCCTCTCTGCTGCGCTTTGCGCCGCCCTTCGAGGAATCATCGGGGGATAACGCCTGCTCCACCTCTTTCATATAGTTCAGGGCAATCGTATTGTTCCTATCGATCTCCAGGCAATGCTTCAGTTCCTTCTGTGCCCTGTCCCACTGCTCCGTGTCCATATAAAGAAGCGCCAGAAGCTGATGTGCCCGCAGGAACCTGGGGTTCATGGACAAAACCTTCTTTAACTGAATGATCGCGAGATCCTTGCTCCCCTGCAGACAATAATGATAAGACTGATTATACTTTTTGATCGTCTGATTGATAGTCTCCAGCCTTCCGGAGCTGGACTGCACCATATCAATGTAGTTACTGGCAATATTCTTCTTCGGGAGAAGATTTTTGCTGATGACCCACTCGCTCAGCGCCGCTACCACTTCTCCCATTTCAAAATACACCAGCCCCAACAGATTCCTCGCCTCGATATTTTCCTTATTCAGCTTAAGGCTCTGGCGCAGACTGTTGATCGCGCCGGATAAATCCCTGACCTTTGCTTTCTCCAGACCGTCGTTGTAAAATCTGTTGGACGCATAAATGATCTTTTTATATAAAGCCACATCCGCTCCACAGGAAGTACAGAAGTCCTGTTCCGACAGCTGGCAGCCACAATTATAACACAGCATGACCTTTCCCTCTATCCTTCCTCCTGCGTTTGCGATTCCTTCACCATCTTTACCAGAAGATCCGCCAGATCGGTCAGATCCTGATTATATATTGCATCCTCCGCTTCTTCTATCTCCAGACTCGGATGAAATTTCTTAAGTTCCTCTTCAAAATCAATCATTTCATACTCTCCTGTTGCCTGACAATAACTCCTTTACCTCACCGACCAGATACAGACTGCCCGCAATATAGATTCTTCCCCCATTTTGCGAGGATAACAGCTCCGAAAGGGCGCTTCCTGCATTTTCATAAAAAAAGCATCTGCATTCCGGATACCTGCCCATAGCATGAACGAGGGTCTCCATCGATGCCGCTCTTTTGCTTTTCATATGGACAAGATTTATCTCCGAAAAAAGACGGGAACCGACGATTTCCTCAAGCATACCTTCAAAGTCCTTATCGGCGGCCACCCCAAATAAAATCCTCCGCGGGCCGTCACAGCCATCCTGCGCGACGGTCTCCAGAAAGGCGCGGATCCCATCCGTATTATGCGCCCCGTCCACATAAACCCCGGGAAGGACTTCCTCCATCCGCCCTGCCCAGAAGCAGCGGCCCAGCCCTTCCTGAAGGACCTCTTCCGTAACCGCTTCACTCAGGTCTGCAAGCCTGCTGGAACACCCTCCTGCGCCCGAACCTTCCTTTAGGTCCGCCAGGACCTCAATCGCTTTCATGGCGAGCGCCGCATTCTCCACCTGGTACAGGGCAATGGTAGGCAGGGTAAATCCGATATTATTATGATAACGGTACTTCCCTAAAAAATCAATGCTTTTATTCTTAATTTTTAAGATTGTGTAGTCGCTTTTCGACACAGGGTAAGTCGAAACCTGCAGCTTTCCGGCCGTGGCCTCAAAAACCGCCGACGCCTCCGGCACCACGTCCGCATAGACAAGGGGAACCCCCTTTCTCATAATTCCAGCCTTTTCCCCCGCGATCGCCTCCAGGCTGTGTCCCAGGTATTCCACATGATCCAGTCCGATCCGCGTGATCACGGTCAGTTCCTTCCCGGCAACGCTGTTGGTGGCGTCCAGGCGTCCGCCCAACCCTGTTTCCAGGATGCAGACGTCCGGATCCGCTTTTGCAAAAAGGAGCATCGCCATAAAGAACAGGTATTCAAAAAACGTGGGGTGGTACCCCTCTCCCTTTTCCAGGCTCTCCCAGTCCAGATGGGAATACACCGTAAGAAACGCCTCGAGGAAGGCTTCCTGTGTGGGCATTTTCCCCTCTATCAGGAAGCGCTCCCTGATGTCCACCAGGTGGGGAGAGGTAAAAACCGCCACCCGCTTCCCCGCAGCCTCCAAGAAGGAGCGCATATAAGCGCAGACAGAGCCTTTACCGTTGGTGCCCGCCACATGGACGATGCACAGACCCTGATCCGGATCGCCCAGCACATGGAGGAAATTCCTGGTTTCTTCCATGGTGTGTTTGCTGGTGAATCTGGGAATCTTCAAAATATAATCCACTGCTTCCCTGTAGGTTTTAATCTTTTGCCGCAGCATTTTTTTCCTTTCTTCGCGCGACGGGGCGGAATGTTTACGCCCTAAGCTGCTCTAAGCGCTTCTTCACCTGCTCCATCATCTGCGTATATTTTACCAGCTTCTCCTTTTCCTGGGAGATCTTTTCTTCCGGCGCCTTGGACAAAAACCTCTCGTTGGAAAGCATGCCGTTCACACGCGCAAGCTCCCCGGTGAGACGTTTTTCTTCCTTCTCCAGCCGCTGGATCTCCGCCGTGATATCCACCAGATCCGCGAAAGGAATATAGAGCGTTGCCCCGGCGATCACCACGGAAACCGCATCCTGGGCGATTCCAGTCTTATCCTTCTGGATCGTCACACCGTTGGCATATGCAAGCGTGGCGAAGAACAGCTTTCCCTCCGAAAAGGTACGAAGGATTCCCTCGTCCCCGCTTACCACAAAGACATGGGCTTTCCGGCCCGGCGCAACGTTCATTTCACTCCTGATATTACGGATGCCCCGGACTGCCGATTTGATGATCTCAATATCCTTTTCCTCCTTGGGGAAACTGCGTTCCTTACGGTACACCGGCCAGGAGCTGATCATAATGGACTCTTCCCCGCTCTGAAGGCTCAGGAAAATCTCCTCCGTGATAAAAGGCATATATGGATGAAGAAGCTTCAGGGCGTCTATGAGCACCGTTTTCAGGGTCCACAGCGCCGCGTTCTGGCTCACAGAATCATCCGTGCTGTAGAGCCTAGGCTTTACCATCTCAATGTACCAGTCGCAGAACTCATCCCAGATAAAGTCATAAACTTTCTGCACCGCGATCCCCAATTCAAAGCTGTCCATATTGTCCGTTACATCCTGTACCAGCGTATTCAGCCTGGAAAGAATCCATTTGTCCACGGGCTGCAGATCCTGGGGCGCGGGCTCTATGATCTGTCTTGCCGCTTCGCCGGACTCATCGCTTCCCATGAAATTCTCCATATTCATCAGGATGAAACGGGATGCGTTCCATACCTTATTTGCAAAATTACGGCTGTTTTCCACCCTCTCATAATAGAAACGCATATCGTTGCCGGGCGCATTGCCTGTGATGAGGGTCAGCCTCAGGGCGTCGGCGCCGTACTGGTCGATAATATCCAAAGGATCGATGCCGTTTCCCAGGGACTTGGACATCTTCCTGCCCTGACCGTCCCTCACCAGTCCATGGAACAAAACCGTCTTAAAGGGCCTCTCCCCCGTCTGCTCATAGCCGGAAAAGATCATGCGGATGACCCAGAAGAAAATAATATCGTAGCCCGTCACCAGCACATCCGTAGGATAGAAGTATTTCAGGTCCTCCGTCTGTTCCGGCCAGCCTAAGGTCTCAAAGGGCCAAAGCGCGGAGGAAAACCAGGTGTCCAAAGTATCCGGGTCCTGCGTAAAGTGGGTACAGCCGCATTTCGGACAAACCTCCGGTTCCCTGGCAGCCACCACGACCTCCCCGCACTCATCGCAGTAGTACGCGGGGATCCTGTGACCCCACCAGAGCTGACGGCTGATGCACCAATCGCGGATATTATCGGTCCAGTTAAAATAAGTCTTCTCCATACGGGCGGGGATCAGCTTGATCTCTCCGTTCTTCACCGCCTCCACCGCAGGCTTAATCAGCTCGTCCATTTTCACGAACCATTGCTCCTTTACCAGGGGCTCAATGGTGGTCTTACATCTGTCGTGGGTTCCAACGTTATGGGTATGATCCTCTATTTTTACCAACAGGCCCATCCCGTCCAGTTCCTTTACGATAGCCTTACGTGCCTCGTAACGATCCATCCCGGCGAACTTTCCGCCGTTCCCATTGATGGTGGCGTCGTCGTTCATCACGTTGATAATGGGAAGATTATGACGCTTTCCCACTTCGAAGTCGTTGGGGTCATGGGCCGGGGTGATCTTCACCACGCCGGTGCCGAATTCCCGGTCTACATAAGTATCGGTTACCACGGGAATCACCCGGTTCATCAGGGGAAGCATCACTTTCCTGCCGATCAGGTGCTGATAACGCTCATCCTCCGGATGGATTGCCACGGCGGTATCGCCCAGCATGGTCTCCGGACGGGTGGTGGCAAAGGTGAGGAACTCCGTATCGCTGACCGTGCCGTCCTCGTTCATCAGAGGATATTTGATATGCCAGAAATGACCCGCCTGCTCCTGGTATTCCACCTCAGCGTCGGAGATGGAGGTATTGCAGACCGGACACCAGTTGATGATACGGGAGCCCTTATAAATATAGCCTTTTTCATGCATCTTCACAAAAACTTCCGTCACCGCCTTATTGCAGCCCTCGTCCATGGTGAAGCGCTCTCTGTCCCAGTCGCAGGAGGAGCCCAGCTTCTTGAGCTGTGAGATGATACGCCCGCCGTACTCCCTCTTCCAGTCCCAGGCCCTCTTTAAGAAGCCCTCACGGCCCAGGTCATGCTTGTCAATGCCCTCTTCCTTCAGCTTTTCAATGATCTTCACCTCCGTGGCGATGCTGGCATGATCCGTGCCCGGCTGCCACAGGGCGTTGTAGCCCTGCATCCTCTTGTAACGGATGAGGATATCCTGCATGGTATTGTCCCGTAATATTTGGGGGCGGGATCACAATGGTGAAGGGGGTTTTAGAGGGATCCACCTTTGCATGAAAATACTTCTTATCCAGCCAATTCTGATAAATCCTGTCCTCTATGCCCTTCGGGTCATAGGTCTTCGCTAATTCTTTGCTCATATCTTCTCCTTTCTTTAAGGCGTACCAAACAAAAAAACCCTTCACCGGCATTCTCCGGCAAAGGGCGTCATCCACGCGGTACCACCTTTGTTCGCAGCTTAACGCTGCCTCCTGCGACTTCCATCAAAGTCCTATCCGTTAACGGGGATCAGGCGTGAGGGTCTACTCGCGGTCTTCTTATTTCAACCCTCCGGCTCAGAAGCTACCTTCCACAATCCTCTCCTGAAACAATCTTACAGCCTTCCCTCCCCTGGTGAAATCCCTTCATGGCAGAAAGGACGCTTCTTCCTTCTTCCACTTCAGATCTCCCCTGCATCGGAAATGATTGCTCTCTCTGACAGGCGGCGCTGTGTACTCCTCTTCGTCAAAGCCTTTCTTACAGTTATTATGTTCTTAAATATAGCCCCAACAGGGGATTTTGTCAAGAGGAAATTTATTGACTTATTGACAGCAATTTACAGCTTTGTTATACTTTAACTTGTGCAATACTAAAGACAGGGAGGCCCTTGCATGCTGTTCAATTCCATTGATTTTTTAATGTTTTTTCCAATTGTAGTGCTTCTGTGTCTAATCATCCCAAGAAAGCTAAGATATCTCTGGCTTCTGGCTGCGAGCTACTATTTTTATATGTGCTGGAATGCAAAATATGCTTTCCTGCTCCTTGCCGTCACCCTCTGCACCTACCTGTCGGGGCTTTTCCTGCCGCGCTGCAGGCGTGCCTTTACCCGCAGGCTGACCCTCGTTTCCTGTATCCTTTTGAATCTGGGACTGCTTTTCTACTTTAAGTATTTTGACCTTTTCCTGAATACCTTCAACCGGATTTTCAGCAGGCTCCATTTCCAGCTGGCGGACCGGGGCTTTGATATCATTCTGCCGGTGGGTATCTCCTTCTACATTTTCCAGTCCATAGGCTATGTTATAGATGTTTACCGGAATGAGATTCTGCCGGAGAAAAATCCCTTCCGCTATGCCCTGTTTGTTTCTTTCTTTCCCAAGCTGGTGGCAGGACCCATAGAACGTTCCGGGAATCTGCTGGAACAGCTTCGCGAACTGGACAGGAAACCTCTGTTGGAGCCCGGATGCGTATCCGGCGGTCTCACTCTTATGGTATGGGGGCTCTTTGTTAAAATGGTCATCGCTGACAGGGTAGCCATTCTGGTAAATACCGTTTTTGAACAGTTTTACCTGTATGGAACCGTTGCGCTTCTGGCCGGCGCTTTCGGCTTTGCCCTGCAGATTTATTGTGACTTTATGGGATATTCCACCATTGCCGCAGGCGCCGCGAGGGTGCTCGGGATCCGTCTGATGGACAACTTCGATACCCCTTACTTCTCCAGGTCCATCAGTGAATTCTGGCGCCGCTGGCATATCTCATTAAGCAGCTGGTTCAGGGATTATCTTTACATTCCCCTGGGCGGAAACAGGTGTTCACGGTTCCGGAAGTACTTCAATATTATGGTAACAATGAGTCTGAGCGGTCTGTGGCACGGCGCGGACTGGTCCTGTGTCGCCTGGGGACTGCTCCATGGATTTTACCAGGTTGCAGGTGACCTGACCAGATCCGTCCGCCAAAAGATCTATACCTCCTTATCTGCCAAAACAAACAGCTTTAGTTTTCATCTGGCACAGGTGGTTTCCACATTTCTTCTGGTGGATTTTGCCTGGATCTTCTTCAAGGCAGATTCGATCAGCATTGCGTTTGCCTTTTGTAAGAGGATTTTCACGAAGTGGGATCCCTGGTCATTTTTTAACGGGGAAATCTATACTCTCGGACTGGACAGGCCGGAATTCAATATATTATTTGTTTCGGTGACCGTGCTGTTTCTGGTTGATCTCATCCGATATAAGAAGAAACAGAATATTGTCGAATTCCTGCAGGAACAGTGTATCTGGTTCCGCTGGGGAGCGGTCATCCTTTTAGCCGCCTCCATCCTGGTATTCGGCATATATGGGGTAAAGTTCGAATCCTCACAATTTATCTATTTCCAATATTAGCAGGGGCGTCCTGGAATCACATATGCTATAACGCCTGAGGGAAGGGGAACGAAATGAAACGAAAAAGGGCTTTACAGAGTATCCTGTTTTGTGTGGTCTTTCTTATTGTGATAAATGGAATCTATCCGGTTCTGTCCTGGAAGGATACTGGAGGGGATTATCACTCCGTTTTCGACACCTTTTATGACCTGGACGGGGATCTGGTGGATGTACTTTTTATGGGCAGCAGCCGATGCTATTGCGCTATCAATAATTCCATCCTATGGAACGAATACGGTATTGCAAGCATCAGCCTCTCCATTTCCGGACAGGATCTGGCAAGCACCTATTACTGTCTTGTCGAGGCTTTGAAAACCCAAACGCCAAAGGTGGTGTGTATCGAGTCTTACGGTGCGGTTTTTGACGGATATGAAGTCATCGGCAATCTGTACCGCAACACGCTTCCTTATAAGCTTTCCCCCAACTCCTATGAGGCGGCGCAAAGTATAGTCACAGAGGGAAACCCCTTAGACTATTGGTTGAAGTGGCCGATCGTCCACACCCGTTATTCAGAGCTGACCCGTAAGGATTTTGAAACGGATTTCCCTGCTTACCTGGGCTACTCCGCTGATTTTCATACCGAACCGATCCAGAATACCCCGCTTTATACCGGTAAGGAGGCGGTTCCCACCTCTGAAAGGAACGAAGAATATCTTCGCAGGATCATTGCCCTGGCAAAGGAACATGATATTTCCCTCTGTTTCTTCGTAGCTCCCTATGCTGCTTCTGAAAAGGAGCAGAAAATCTACAATTATGTAAAACAGCTCGCTGAGGAAAACCAGGCCGCTTTTCTCAACATGCTCACTTTGGATGATGAACTGGGAATGGATGTTCAAACCGATTATATCAACTGGTTCCATACCAACTATTTTGGTGCGGAGAAGATCTCCCATTACATGGGAAGGTATTTAAAAGAGCATTATTCCCTTCCCGACAGACACGGTGACGGGCGCTATGCTTTGTGGGATGAAGATGCCATTGTACGGCAGCATGAGGTGCAGAACGAGCTGGTATTGCGAAAAACCTCTGATATGACCGATTATCTTACGCTGTTACCGCAGCTGGACGGTTATACAGTCTTTCTTTCTACTGATGGGAAGTATATTTCTGATAACAGCGGTACGGACGTTTTGGAATACCTCAGGGGGCTCGGCGTCAATGAAGAATACTATACCGGCCGTCATATCTGGATATGGGAAGACGGACAGATTATATATACCTCTCCGGATACTGACTTTCTGGAATACGGGGATCTTCCTGGGGCGGAATATGCCCTGATCAGTTCGAAGATCGCCAACTCTGTCCTGATAGACCGAACCTCCCACCGGAAAACTCCGGATGGGATCAATATCGTCGTTTATGATAATGTATTAAAAGAAGTCGTTGACTCAATAGGGTTTTATTCGATAGAATCCTACTCCACTATCAGATGAATTTTAAAATTCCCTTCAGGCAGATGCTTCTCTCCCGCCGGGCTTTTTTCTCTTATCCAGTACCCACCTGACGACGACCACCGCCAGACTCACCAATATGAGGAAATAAAAGCTGATCCCCCTATTCACATAAAGAGACGGCATCAGAAGTCCGTCCGTGAAGATCCGGGTAAAAATATTGGCATACATGAGCTCCGTGATCCCCTGGGAGCCCGGCACCGGCAGCATGTCCACCGCAATGTAAACACTCGCCTGTAAAGACATGAGCGTCCACGGACCTGCGCCCTGCAGGGAAAAGCCCCGATAGACGAGAAATGCCAAGAAGAAAACGCTGCACCTCTGCAGGAAGGTGAAGGCGATCACCACAGCGACCTTGCCGGGATGGTGCAGAAGAAAGCTCACAGCGTCATGATAGCCCCCGATAAAGTGATCGATCTTCTCAAGCCGCTCTGCAGAGGGCTTGAGAATTTTTACGCGCACAAGGAAGCCCTCCAGCACACATATGAGCTTCTTCATGCCCACAGGCGCAGCCATAATGCATAAAAGGACTATGACCAGAAGCGTATTGAGGGCAAGTCCCAGCAGATACAGACCGTAATAGGCTTTCAGATAGCTCTTAAGGGGCGCGTTCCAGAAAAACAGGATCCCAAGCCCGATCAGCACCAGCACAAATTTATAGATCGCGGCCACAGTCATCAGCACCACAGAGCTTCCGGAGAGGCTGTTGCCGTCCTTATTCATATAATACAGCTGCATGGGCTGTCCCCCTGTTGCAGACGGTGTAATCCCGGAATAAAAAAAGCCGATAAAGGAATAACTGATACAGCGCAAAATGCTTCCCTTTCCCCCAATGGAACGGAGCAGATACCATATCATACAGCCTTCTGCGCTGACAAAGAAAATAGCTATCAGGACAGAATAAAAAAGGTAAAGGGGCGACATCTGCCTGAGCGCCTTCCAAACAAGCCCAGGATCCTGCCCATGCAGCACCGCATAAAAGGTGAGAAGCATCACTGCCAGAAAAATGCCCACCTGAAACACTCTGCTACGCAGCTTTTTATCTCCCATAAATTGCCTCCCTGTCATATTTTTGAGGATCAAAGATATGCCTGTATTGTTCAGGATACCATTTATCCATATTAAATGCAAGTTTAGGATTTGCAAAATCGCACTGCTTTATAAAGTCGCACAGTTTTCCTTCAAAGATTACCCTTTTCTCCGCATAAGCCATAAAATCCCTGGGTGTGACCAGGGAAAAATGCCTGTCGGCGATCACGATATGGTTTTCCTCTAAAAGCTTCGCGATATAGGAGGAACAGGTGAAATGATTCTTCTGGTAAAAAGGGCGCTGAAACAGAATAAAGAAAAGTCCCAGCACAGCGTAATGGAAATGAAACCTTCTCTCATAATCCTGACGCAGGGTTTCCCGGATCTTCGCCTTCTGCTCAGCGGTACATTCCAGTTCATAAACGCAGTATTCCGCCGTGGGAAAGGCTTTCAGGACCTTTTCCTTTTCCTCCCGTTCAAATCCTGCGATCACAGGCACCATGGGATTTCTCCTGCCCACGCTGTAAGCCTCCTCAAGCTCCGCATCCATGGACAATACCACATGAATATATTTTTGTTTGATGTAGCCGCGGATCATGGCCGCCAGGATTCCCGGCGTGCCCACCAGCGCGATATAAATATGTGACATACGAACCTCCATGATTCTGCCCTGCGGAATCTCAAAATCGGATAAAAAGTGCCTGCTGCGCCGCAGCTTACCTGTTCCTGTCATTGGAACTTCAGGAATCGGTTTGCCAGCCGATATCCCCATAGGGCAGCTGCCCCTCCCGCCCTGCCCGGAAGATATGTCCAGCCGCTCAGGGTGCGGTACCTCAACTGACGGTATAATCCGCGGTTCCGTTTCTTCAGCCCTTCCCAGAGCGCCCTCCGTTTTTCATAGCCTTCCGGGGAGTTCATCAGCAACAGGTGAATAGAAGTCATCGCCATCATAATGGAGATATTTCTTCTCAGGTAAACTGCCAGCTTTGGGTTTTTCCCTTCCAGCTCCTTTAGGTCAACCGCATCCGCCACCAGGTTTGTCACCCGTATCAGCTGATCGATCCGGCTGACCATCACCTTTTCATTGACGGACTGGTCTTCTCTTCCCAGATAATAGTGGTACAGGTCCACATCCAGGTAAACGAGGCGCTCCACCAGGGGCAGGGGCTTGCAGGAAAACAGATTGTCCACATAAAAGGTATGCTCCGGCAGAATCACCTGCGCCTGTCGCAGCAGCTGTGTGCGGAAGATTTGGGAATGCATCACAAGGTACTGTGACGGGCGAAAGCGTTTCAGCTGCTCCCAGGTACAGATTTGTTCCCCGGGAAATATATTTCTGTAACGGACCGCCTTCCGGACCCCCTCCTCCAGATGGTCATAGACATAATTGGAAATGATCAGATCCGGCATGGATTCGTTCTCTTCCTGCGGCATTTCCTGCAGCTTTTTCAGATAGTCCAAGAGCCTGCGGTACGCCTCCCCATCCAGCCAGTCGTCGGAATCCACCACCTTGAAAAAAAGCCCCCGCGCCAGCCTAAGCCCGGTATTGACGCCGGAGCCATGACCTCCGTTGGACTTATGGACCGTCCGTACAATATCGGGATAAAGGCTCTGATAGGTATCGGCAATCTCCCCGGTTTTGTCCACGGAACCGTCGTCCACAAGAATGATCTCCACGTCGCATCCTCCCGGCAGCAGGGAATCAATGCATCTGCGCATATAAGCCTGCGAATTGTAGCAGGGAACAACAAATGTGATATATGGCATAAATTTACTCCCCTTCCCCGGCCGCAGATCCTTCTTTTCTGCAGACACTGAAAGTATAACAGTATTTTCTAAACTTCTTCTGCTGTAATTTCTAAATAATATCTTAATGAAAAACAAAGTTATCTTTCAAACTGGTCTGCTAAAATAATCATATTCTGGTACTTTTTTGCAATCCACTTTTGTGATATGCTATGACTCAATTACAATACACATGATTCTAAGAGAGGAGAAATATTATGGAACGTAAGAAAACCTATACCGTACTTGTCATAGGGGCGGCGCTTCTCATTGCAGGAATCCTTTTTTCCCTCTACGCCTACCGCACCTCCTATGCACAGTCCACCTTACTGAAGGAGAATATTTCCGGGATATCGGAACAGATAGAAGCTGTTAAGGCCGGCACCCTGGAAGGAGACCTGCAGGCGCTGAATGCCGAGCTTCAGAGACTGACAGATGAAAAGCTAAACAAGGAAAGAATCTATTCCTATGGGCTGATCCTGGTGTTTTTCGCTTTCTTCCTCACAGTCAAGGGTCTTTATAACGCCTTCGTGGGCCAGACTAAAACGCAGGAAGCGGATATCAAGCGTTTGGCGCAGGCGGGGCTTCTTGCCGCCCTGTGCTATATCGGTTTTACTTTCTTTAAAATAGACATCCCGGTGGGAACGGAAAAAACCGCCTTCCATCTCGGCAATGTATTCTGTGTGCTGGCCGCCATGCTCCTGGGGGGCTACTGGGGCGGACTGTCAGGCGCCATCGGCATGACCATCGCCGATCTGACCACCTCATATGTGACCAGCGCCCCCAAGACCTTCCTGCTAAAGCTTCTCATCGGCCTGATCGTGGGGCTGATCGCCCATAAGATATTCAAGCTCAGCCAGAACCATTCCGCAAAATACGTGACCGTTTCCACGATCCTTGCCGCAGCCGCGGGGATGGGCTTCAATATCATAGCCGACCCGGTGGTGGGGTATTTCTATAAGACCTATCTTCTGGGCGTGCCGCAGGACCTGGCTGCATCCCTCGCCAAGCTCAGCGCCCTGACTACAGCGGTAAATGCCGTAGTAGCCGTCTTATGCTCTACAATATTCTATCTGGCGCTCCGGCCAGCCCTGAAAAAATCAGGTCTTTTTATCGAGATCCAGTGAAACCATGCTGCAACATAAAAGAAGCCTTCAGTCCGATGCTGAAGGCTTCCCTTTTTGACAGGACGGTAGGAATCCCTATTCAAAATCTATCCTGATCTCGCCCATGGAGCATTCCAGCTCCATTTTCTTTCCTGCGTGATGATCTATGCTTTTCTCAAGTCCTACTTCGGAATACTTGTCATCTCCCAGCCGGATGGTTCCGGCAACGCAATCCAGTTCATAGTCGAAGTCCGACTTATCTGCGGACGGAAGCTTAAGCCCGATACTCCCCATGGCGCATTCCGCATACACGTTTCCGCCCACTTCTCCGGTTCCCTGAAAACGTCCGGCCGAAACGCTGACGTTCAATTCTCCCACATCCAGGGCTTCCGCCACCGTTTCCCCCGCGCCAACGGATACGGCAAGCTTTTCTGCCTGAATCCCCTTTGCGGCGATCCGGCCTGCCCCTGCCTTTAGCCCCACCTGGTCCGCGGTAAAGGAAACCAGGGAAACAGAACCTGCCCCCAGATCCAGCTCTACATTCTGAAGCTTAGCCTGTTCGGGAATCATCAGAAGGATCCGGCACTGTTCCGTGCCCAGGCTCTTTCGGATTCCTCTCAGGTACAGGCATCCCTCCTCCACATAGACCTGAATCTTTCCTATGTTTTCCGTTTTTACATGAAAGAATGCATCTCCGGAATATCCGCTTGTGAATTCACAGCCTCCCAGATCCAGCTTCAGGGATGTCACGCCGGAAAATGCTTCCTCTATGTCCTCTTCCCCTACCTGCCGTCCTTCATCGAACACTAAGTTATCCCCTATGTCATAACCGCTGTCCTCAGGCAAAAGCTCCTCAAGGAAATCCTTCCCCTTGTCCGCTCCTTCCCCAAGTCTTTCCAGCCAACCCAGGTCAAGCCGGACAGCGCCGCCGGTAA
>CANPYG010000035.1 GCA_947588205.1 uncultured Acetatifactor sp.
CCATATCCTCCAGAGAGAAGTCAACCCTGATTTTCTTTGACTGGATTTCTCCCTTGGAAAGTTGAACAACCGTCTCGCAATTCGCCGTCCAAGGAAACTGGTCCACTGCCACCGCCCTTTCCACATAATACCCATTCTGTAGAAACACGTCCAGATCCCTCACCAGACTGGTAGGCTTGCAGGAGATATAAACGATATGCTCCACGCCATAATCGATGATCTTCGGCAGAGCCTTCGGATGTATCCCATCCCGGGGCGGATCCAGGATGACGAGATCCGGCTTTTCTTTCAATTCGTCCACTACCTTCAATACATCTCCCGCGATGAACTGACAATTTGTGAGTCCATTTAACTGTGCGTTCATTCGGGCCGCCTCTACCGCTTCTTCCACAATCTCCACGCCGATCACCTGGTCTGCCGCACCGGCCATCAGTTGGGCAATAGTGCCTGTTCCGGAATACAAATCAAAAATCACCCTGCCATGATCTCCGTTATCCTCATTATCTTTAAATTTTTTACTAGCTCCCGTTCCCCGGGCATTTCCCGTTGTATTCCCAACATCTCCCGGCGCATTTCCTGCATCTGCCAGTATTTTCCCGGCATTTCCCGGCATGCTCCCACTGCTTGCCGACAGATTCCCTGCGCCTCCCAATGCACTCTCAACATACTCCTGCACAGTACGGTACAGTACCTCCGCGCCATGGGAATTGGTCTGGAAAAAGGAAAATACAGATATCTTAAAACTGAGCCCCAAAAGCTCCTCATAAAAATAATCCTTCCCGTACAAGATATCCGTGCGGTCGCTCTTCACCACGTCCGCCAGGGTATCGTTCACAATATGTAAAATTCCTGCGAGCTTGCCAGACAGCCTTTTCTCACGTTCCAGGGAAAGCAAAATCTCCTTAAAACCAGCGATCAAACCCTTCGTTTCCTCTTTTTTACAACTTTCATTGTCGACTTGCCCCCACGGTTTCTGGGAAGTCGTCACCAGCGCCACCAGGATTTCTCCCGTTTTGGATGCCTTGCGCACCAGCAGATGCCTTAAAAAACCTTCATGGCGCAGCCTGTGATAATAGCTTACTTTTCGCTCCGCAAAATATCCGCACACTGCTTCCAGGATCAGACGGTAATCCTCATCCACAATCCTGCAGTCCGTCACAGTTACTACATCATAAAAGCTGTTTCTTTTATGCATTCCAAGAGAAAGGGGACCGTCTTTCACCTCGTCTCCAAAAGAAAATTCCATTTTATTGCGGTATTCGTATTCCTTCGGGCTTCCCTTGATGCCCTCCCAGGTCCATTTTTCACTCTGTCTGTTCAGGGCGCTGTCCAACAGCTTCTTAACCTGGCCTTCCTTGATCCTCAGCTGCTCCCCATAGGGCAGGGAGAGATAAGTACAGCCTCCGCACACGCCAAAGTGGGAACACGGATGCCCTGTTTCCAAAGGCGACTTCTCCGTCACCTCAAGCAAGCGGGCTTCCGCCTTCCCATTTCTGACCTTATTGACGATAAGCTTTACCTTCTGACCGGGCAGGCTGTTCTTCACGATACAGGTCTCCTCCCCTACGCTCACAACGCCCTTGTTGGGGAAATCAACCCTCTTCACAATGCCTTCATATACCTGGCCTTTTTTCATAACGGCAGATGATCCTTCCAATTTACTTCTTTTCGCTCTCGTCTACGAAGCAATCCTCGTCTTCATCTTCCTCTTCGTCCTCGAAATCATCTTCAAAATCATCTTCGAGATCTTCCAGATAATCCGGGGTAAAATACCGATATACAGCGTATGCAATGGCTGCCACCGCCGCAACCGCAGCGATTACGCCCAGAACGATCCATACGGTCTTACAACACTTTTCCTCTTCCTTCTTGCGAAGAAGATCGTTCATCTTCAGCATCTCTTTCAGTTCCTCAAGTCTACTCATACTATTTCCTCCTGTTCAAAAGTAGCTGTCTTTAGGATACCACTTTTCTTTGAAAATTACTACTGTTAATCTATTTTATTTTTCACAGGTTACATCTTCTTCAATTTTGCAAAGGAGGCATACATGACCTTCTGCCCTGCCCTGTCAAACTCCACCGTCACCTTATAATCCCGCACATCCTTCTCCAGGCGCGTCACAGTGCCCATGCCGTATTTGATATGGCTGACCCGATCCCCTTCCCCATAATCCACCGAGGCTGGGGCCTGATAGGGCATTCCTTTCGTCACGCCCGCCAGCTTGTTCAGGTTGCCCATACCCTGGGCGATAAAAGGCTTTTCCGTTTTCACAGCAGGCTTTGGACGGCTTAAGGAAGCCTTCGGGCGGACATCGAAAACATCCTCCGTCAGGCGAAGGGAACCGGACCTCCCGTTTTCGTTCTCATACGCACCCCTGCCGTCCCGGTTATCATAATCCCCGTCCAAGTCCCCGGTCTGAAAGCCCCAGCGTCTTGGAGCAGCCTTTCCGCTGTCCAAAAGTTCTTCCGGAATCTCCTTTACAAACCTGCTCACGGGATGATACTGGGTCTCCCCACGGATCATCCTGCTTTGGGCTGCCGTAAACGTCAGATGCTCCATCGCCCGGGTAATGCCCACATAAGCCAGCCTGCGCTCCTCCTCCAGCTCCGCCGGATCATCTGCGCTGACCGACATATAGCTGGGAAAAAGCCCGTCCTCCATGCCAGCCATATAAACGGAGGGAAATTCCAGCCCCTTCGCGCTGTGGAGCGTCATCAAAAGCACCCTGTCGGCGCTACCCTCCACATTGTCAATATCTGCAACAAGCGCCACTTCCGCCAGAAATTCCGTCAGGGAACATCCATCATGGACTTCCTCAAAGGCTGCCGCTTTGCTGATCAGCTCCTCCACGTTGGCATAGCGGTCCTCCGCTCCCTCGTCATCCGTGCCCTCCAGGTAGTCCTTATAGCCGACCTTTTCCAAAATATCCCTGATCAGGTCCGCGATGCCCAGAAGCTGTGCCTTGCTCCGGAATGTCTGTATCAACGTCACGAAGGGCTCAATCTTTGAAACCGTTCTTCCCATATCCATGATATTGTCAGCGTCCCGCAGGGCGTCATAAAAGCTGATATCCCGCATTTCAGCGTAATCCTCCACCTTAGCAATGGTGGAGGCGCCGATACCGCGCTTAGGGATATTGATGATGCGCTTTACCGCCAGATCATCCTGTCCGTTGTCGATGGTCTTCAGATAGGCAAGGATATCCTTGATCTCCCTTCTGGCATAAAAGTTCACGCCTCCCACCACATCGTAGGGAATCCCCTCCTGGATCATCCTTTCCTCTAACAGCCTGGACTGGGCATTTGTCCGGTAAAGCACGGCGTAATCCCCATACCTTCCCTTTCCCCTTCCTACTGTGGAAGCGATCTGTGCCGCGATATAATCCGCCTCCTCATAAGCGGTATCAAACTGTCTGAAACAAACCTTGCTGCCCGCGTCCTTTTTGGTCCACAGCGCCTTCTCCTTCCGCCCCCTGTTGTTGCGGATCACTGCATTCGCCACATCCAGCACATTGGCGGTCGAGCGGTAATTCTGCTCCAGCTTGATCACCTTTGTCTCCGGATAGACCTTTTCAAAATCCAGAATATTGCGGATATCCGCCCCCCGGAATTTATAGATGGACTGATCGTCGTCACCTACCACACACAGATTGCGGTATTTTCCTGCCAGAAGCCGGATCAGTTCAAACTGCGCCTTATTGGTGTCCTGGTATTCGTCCACGCTGATGTACTGAAAGCGCTCCTGATAATTCTCCAGGATCTCCGGACAAGCCTTGAAAAGCTCCACTGTCTTCACGATCAGGTCATCGAAATCCAGCGCATTGCTTTTCTTCAGCACATCCTGATATTCCTGATAAACCTCCCCGATCTTCTTCTTTGACAAGTCACCCATATTCTGCATGCGGTATTCCAGGGGTCCTGTCAGCTTATCCTTAGCTGAGGAAATGGCATTCATGAATTCCCTTTCCCGGATCTGCTTGTTGTCGATACCGAACCGCTTACAGATGTCCTTGATCACGCTCTTCTGGTCATCCGTATCGTAGATGGTAAAATTATTGTCAAACCCCAACCTGTCAATATGCCTGCGCAGGATCCTGACGCAGGTGGAATGGAAGGTTGACACCCAGATCTGTTCGGAGCCGAACCCCACCAACTGGTCGACACGCTCCCGCAGTTCCTCCGCCGCCTTATTGGTAAAGGTGAATGCGAGAATGTTCCACGGATTTACGCCCATTTCCTGGATCAGATAAGCGATCCTGTGAGTCAGCGCCCTCGTCTTGCCGCTCCCGGCGCCTGCCAGAAGAAGCAGCGGTCCCTCCGTTGTAAGGACCGCCTCCTTTTGTTCTCTGTTTAAAGTATCGTATATACTGCTGCTCATAAAACCTCGCCGACGCTCATTTTATCAGGACAAAGCCTATTTTTCCCAAATCTTTCACTTTTCCTAAAACCCGCAGGGCGGCTTACCGGATGTCGCTGTCATCGAAGATATCTCCGCATTCGGGGCAGAACTTGGGCGGATGGGCAGGATCTTCCGGTTCCCAGCCGCACTTGTCGCAGCGGTAAACAGGCGCTCCTGCAGGTCTTTTCGCACCGCATTCCGTGCAGAATTTCCCCTGATTCACCGTTCCGCACTTACAGGTCCATCCGGCCGCTGCCGGCTTGGGGGCACCGCATTCCTCACAGAACCTGCCCCTGTTGTCCGTCTTGCCGCAGCTGCAGGTCCAGCCTGCGCTCTCCTGTCCCGCGCCTTTCGCCTTCATCGGTGTAAATCCCATCTGCTGTGGGCTTGCCGCCTGAGTCTGCTGCTGTCCGCCCATCGCAAAGAGCTGTCCCGCATTGATTCCGCCTGCCATATTAGCCATATTCATTCCGGCAAACGCCATCATGGGGCCGGTCGCCTGATTGGATGCAGCCGCCTTCATCGCCTCCGCCTGAGCCGCAGTCAGCGTCGCCGCCGTCATATTGGAATTGCGCAGGACCGCGGTCTTCTGCAGCTCCTTGATCATCTTCTCGTCCTCTTCGGAGGCGTTGACGCTGCGGATGGTCATGGATACTATGGTGATGCCGCGCAGCTTCTGCCACTTTTCATTCAGTTCCTGATTCAGGATCTCAGCCAATTGCGCGCTGTGGGCAGGCACCGCGCTGTAGCGGACGCCCATTCCTGAGATCGTAGCCAAGGCAGGCTGCATGGCTGTCAGAAGCTCCGCCTTCAGCTGGCTTGCCATCTGTGACTTCTGATAACAGTCCGCCACATTGCCGCACACATTTTTATAGAAAAGAAGCGGATCCATAATGCGGAAGGAATATTCGCCGTTGCACCGGATGGAAATATCCACATCCAGGCCGATATTCGCGTCCACCACACGGAAAGGAATGGGCGTGGCGGTACCGAAAAGATTGCTCATGTTTTCCTTGATATTAAAATAATAAACCCTCTGATCCTTGCCCGCAGAGCCTCCGAAAGTAAATCTCTTTCCTACCGCCGCGAAGGTATTCTTAATGCCCTCGCCGAGATTGCCGGAGAACAGGCTCGGCTCCGTTGAAGCGTCATACACAAATTCTCCTGCATCCGCACAGAACTCCACAACCTGCCCCTGATCCACAATGATCATGCACTGCCCTTCATTGACCGCCACAATGGAACCATCGGAGATGATATTGTCGCTTCCCCTGTTGCTTCCCCGTCCATTCATGCGCTTTGTGCCCTTGACCACTAAAATATCGTTGGACAGGGAATCACAATAGAAATACTCCCTCCATTGATCCGCCAACAGACCGCTGATTGCATCCTTTGCCGCTTTTATTAAACCCATAACCATTCCCTCCTTTTATTTCTTTTATTACTTTTATTTCTTTTATTTCTTTTATTCCTTCTATTCCTTTTCTATTTTTCTCCTTCGGCATTTTCCACATGCCATGGAATTTCCGACCCAATCTTTTTCATCCTTCGACTTTTCCTTATTGTATCAAATTTTAAGAAATCTCTCAACATCTTTTTATGAAATAACATCTTTTTGTGAAATAACATCTTTTTGTGAAATATTCTTTACAAAGGCTAACATTTGCTATAAACTTAAAAGCGTAATTTTTGATTCTTATCAGGAGGAAATGCTGCCGGATAGGATCTGACGATCTTTCCGGGCGGCAGATAAATATTATGGGAAAGAAAGCTACAAAAGCTGCTGACAATATGTATTATCTCGCCAGGTCGGAGGCTGCGGAGAGCAATCCGGATCTGACCAGCCGGGAAAAAGCTGCGGAGATCATCGGCATTGACCGCACCAGGCTGGCGCGCATAGAACTGGATGCCATTTTGCCCTATCCGGAAGAGGTAAAGGCAATGTCTGAGGTCTACAATACTCCCGAGCTCTGCAATTCCTACTGCGCCAGGGAATGCCCCCTCGGCAGGGATACGGTAAAGGAAGTCGTCATGGACGATTTTGACCGTCTTTCCCTGAAGGTGCTGGGTTCTCTAAAGGATATCGATTCCCTGCGCATGTCCCTGATCGCCATTTCAGAGGACGGCGTGATCGATGAGGCGGAACGTCCTGCTTTCCAGTGCATCCTGGATTCCCTGGAGAAGATCAGCAACAATGCCGAGGCACTGAAGCTCTGGGCAATCAAAAACATTCATATAAAAAAGTAGACCGACCCTGGATACCTTATTTTACAATCCATCTAATACGGTCTAAGCATTCGCCGACATCGGCTGCCGGAAGGTCCTAACCTTCCGGTTTTTCATTTTTTATGATAAGAACGCTTTGGGTGCCATCATCATATATTACATCATCAACAATTCACTGGAGGATATTATGAAAAAAAGATTGTTTGTGACCGCACTGGCCTTCATACTGCTCCTATCCATGCTGACAGGCTGCGGCAAGGACGCTGACGGCACTTCCGGTCTGACAAAAGTGACCCTGAACGAGGTGGCGCACTCTATCTTCTATGCGCCCATGTATGTAGCCTTTGAGGAGGGCTATTTTAAAGAGGAAGGATTGGATGTGACGCTGGTTACCGGCTTCGGCGCCGACAAAACCATGACCGCAGTCCTGGCGGGGGATGCAGACATCGGTTTTATGGGAAGCGAAAGCACCATCTATACCTATGCAGGCGGAACCCAGGATTACGTGGTGAATTTCGCACAGCTGACCCAGCGCGCCGGGAATTTTCTGGTTGCCAGGGAACCCATCGATAATTTCACCTGGGATATGCTGAAAGGCAAAGACGTATTGGGCGGGCGCGCAGGCGGAATGCCCGAAATGGTCTTCGAGTACATCTTAAGGAAAAATAATATAGATCCGGCCACGGATGTAAAAATAGACCAGAGCATTGATTTCGGCTCCACCGCAGCCGCATTTTCAGGTGGGCAGGGGGAGTTCACCGTTGAATTCGAGCCACATGCGACCTCATTGGAGGAAAAAGGGGACGGATACGTCGTTGCCTCCCTCGGGGAAGATTCCGGTTACGTTCCCTATACCGCCTTTTCAGCAAAAAAAAGCTACCTGGAAAATCATTCCGATGTAATCCAGGCGTTCACCAATGCCCTGCAAAAAGGCATGGACTATGTGCAGGAGCACTCTCCTGAAGAGATCGCGAAGACGATTGCCCCACAGTTCGAAGGCACAAGCCTGGAAACCCTGACCACCATCGTAAAGCGTTACTATGATCAGGACACCTGGAAGGAGAACCTCATCTTTGAAGAGAATGCGTTCTCCCTTCTGCAGAACATCCTGGAGGATTCCGGCGTTCTGGAAGAAAGGGTTCCCTACTCCGATCTGGTCAACACGGATTTCGCAAGAAAAGCGATCTCCCAATAAGGATATGCGGGGGCGCGAAATAACCAATTTTGAAGCGCCCCCTGTCAAGCAGACTGATATGCCGCAACAACCCTTCTTTACAGATTTGCCTTGATCTTCTCGATCATTTCGGCATACTCTTCGTCTGACAGATATACCTTGCCGGGATTCATCTGGAAGGTTCCGCCCCATTCGTCACCGCCGTTATATTTGGGAACCAGATGCATGTGCAGATGACAGCCGGTATCCCCATACGCCCCATAATTCACCTTGTCCGGATGGAAAGCCGCATGCAGCGCCTTAGCAACACGCACCACATCCGCCATAAAAGCATTCCTTTCTTCCTCACTGATATCAACAATCTCGCTTACATGATCCTTATAGGCCACAATACATCTGCCCGGCTTACTCTGCTCCTTAAACAGGATCAGGCTGCTGACATTGAGGTCACAGATAAAAATACCGAACTTCTCCAAAGGCTCCCCTCTCATGCAATACCCGCAATTTGCATCCTTCATTTTGAAATACCTTCCTTTCCCATATTCTTCAAACATTTATCTGCCCAACCGTATCCTTAGAGTCTCTCCCCAAGGATCCAGTTCAGATTATCCGGTCTTGTGTTTAAAACCAGTTCTTCCGGAAAATCCACCTCCGAAAGCAGCTCCAGGGACTCTTCAAAATGCCCTATCGTATAGCTGATATGACTGTCAGTCCCAAGAAGGACATAAACCCTGTGCCTGGCGCAAAGCTCTAGGAGCTCCAGAATATTTTCCCTGCCTCCCTTTCTCGCCGACTTCGGATGAAGGGAGGAATTGTTTATCTCTATGGCAACTCTCTCCTCTTTTGCCGCAAGCACTATTTCCTCACGGTCCAAAGGATACCTGGAATCATCAGGATGGCCCAGGATCCGCACAAGGGGATTTTGCATTGCCCGGACGGAGGCTGCCGTATTCTCCGCCATGGTGCCGGGCGGCACGCAAAGAGTATGCATACTGGCTATTACATAATCCACCTTTTCCAGGACGCTGTTTTCCAGATCCAGGCGGCCCTCATAATCCATAATATTTGCTTCCACTCCGCACAAAAGACGCAAATCGCCATAGCTTCTGGGAATACACTTAAAATTGCGGAAATAAATGGAATCAGGGCCTCCCGGTATCCCGGGGCCATGGTCGCTCATTCCCAATATGTCAAGACCCATCGCCCTGGCGGCGGCGATATTCTCCTGGAGGGTGCTGTAGGCGTGTCCGCTGGAGATTGTGTGCGTGTGCAGATCCATACAAAGCTTCATATCATTCCTTCTTCTCCTGATGATGCGCCGCCTTGGATTTCGCATCGGAAGCCAGCTCGTCCACCATTTTTTCAATGATCATTTTCTTCACATAGACATCAAAACTCAGAAGGCAGATAAAAGAAAACTTCTTCAGGAAATCGGCATTCTCTTCCGGCGCATTCTGGAAGGTCTCTTCGGACCGGCGGAACTTCTCCACCACATCCGCCTTCAGGATCTCCACCTGTTCCTTCTCCATACTGAACACTTCTTCATAGATGCTCTCTAAGTTGAACTCCTTCCCATTCTGGAAAAAGCTCTCCGTAATGGGATGCAGAAGCGTCTGGATATCATTGATCGATAGAATCCCCTTATAGTAATAGATGAAAATCAAAAGCATGACATGTTCCTTGGAATATTTCTTCTTTACCGGCGGAGGGAGCAGATCATTCTTGGCATAGTTGTTGATCATGGTCTTAGTCAGGACCTTGTCCTCCCCGGGGTAACGCATGGAATGGCGCAGTCTCTCATCCATAAAGGTCGTCACCTGATCCATATACAGATCGATATTCGGGATGTCGGAAGCCTTGATGTACTCTATCCGGCTTAGGCTCGCCAATATACTGTTCAACAAATTCTCCGTATCAATCGTCATTCTTATATCCTCACTCCTGTGTTTCATTCGAGCTTATTATATAACATTATATAGTAAAGAAAACTACATGACAACTGTTTTCTGATTTTTTTTATGTTTTTTTCTGGTTTTTTGGTTTACAACATTAATAACATATGTTAAAATAAGGACAAAAATATGACAGTAAAATTTTACAGTATGAAAGTATAAATGAGGTGAGTAACTAAATGAATAAAAAAATAAAGACGGAATCCGTTGACAGCCTGTTTGATGCCGTATTGACGTTAAAAACACGGGAAGAATGCTACATATTTTTTGAAGATTTATGTACTGTAAACGAGCTGTTCTCTCTTTCCCAGCGTTTCGAGGTGGCCGCTATGCTGAAAAACGGCAATACCTATCTGGAAATCGCCGAAAAAACCGGTGCTTCCACCGCTACCATCAGCCGCGTGAACCGATCGCTCAATTACGGCAACGATGGTTATGACATGATCTTCGGACGGATGAAGGAAGCGGAAGGACAATAATATTATCTTATTATTTTAATATTTTATTATCCCTCCGTATCTTCCTTCGTCTGTTCCAGAAATACCTCCTGCAGGTCTTCCTGCAGGTCTTCCTGCAGGTCTTCCTGCAGGCCTTCCTGCCGACGTTCCTCCGAATGTCTGTCCTCAGCATCCTTTCGGAGTACCTCCATCATCTTCTGCTTAATCTCCCTGCGGGAGGATGCCTGACTATGGGCAACACTCTGTTTCCCAGGTACGCCCTGTTTACCGACAGCATCTTGCTTACCAGAAGCGACCTGCTGACCGGACGCAGGCTGTCTGTCCGTTGAATCCCCCTCATCAGAAGCAGGAAGGTTCATGCTGCACCTTCCCTGAAAAACAGCATGCTCATCAATGACGATGATCCTGGTGGTCACATCACCAGACACCCTGGCGGTCGCAGTCAGCTCCGCCCTCTCCGGCGCCAGGACATTGCCCAGCACTTCTCCCCCCAGGATCACGGCTTCCGCTTCTATATTTCCGCTGATCCTGCCGTCTGGGCCCAGGATCAACATGCCCGTTACCTTGACATTTCCATTTACGTTTCCATCCACCCGGGCGGAGCCTTCTGCATAAAAATCCCCCTGCAGATCTGAGCCGGGACCAAGCATTGTCGTGAACTTCACATTTGTACTTTCATTTTTTCCAAACATCGGTATTTACTCCTTTTCGGATGAATCAACCACTTATGGACAACATATCCATGGGGTCGATATATACGTCATCCTTCATGATCTGATATCCAAATTTTGTGTTTTTGGAGCCTATGACAAAAATCGTCGTGCCATGCGCCACCTCATCCCCCAGCTTCACAATGACATCCCCTTGATTACGGTAAATCGTGACATACCCGTTTCCATGATCCACCCAGACATTATGTCCGTATTCGCTGTCATCATTGATCGCTGTCACGACGCCGCCCGCAGTTGCTATCACCGTAGCCCCCAAAGAGGCATTAAATACACAGATTTCCCCATTTGTACTGTTGTCAATGGAAGCAGAGCCCGTTAAGGGATATTCCGAGGGAATCTTCTGATTCTCCAAAACCGCCATTAAAGTCTCTTCATGTTGTGTCTTCTGATTGACTGTATCGCTCAATGCCGCAATATTGGAATTCAGATTCTCAATCTGAGTCTCCATCTGCCGAACCTGATCCAATAAAGCCTGCTTTTCCTCTTCCGCCTGTTTTCTCTCCGAATCAATCTGTTCCGCAAGGGAAGCATTTTCCTCTTCCAGCCGGCCGATCACGGTTTCCTGTGCATCAGCCTTACGGTTCACAAATGCATGTATCCTGCCTTCGTTGATAAAATACCCCAAAACGGCGCCTGCAAGCACACAGCCCGCAATGATGATTGTCTGCAGAAGCCAGGGTCTGATCCGGATCTGTTTCGCTTTGGCATCCACCGCATCCGACGTCACGATAATGACATGGTTTTTCTTGTTCTGCTTATGTTTTCTTCTCTCCATGACAAAATCACCTCCGATAAACAAAACCAAGCAAGTTTATTTTACCACAGGTGATCTGATGAATCAACGTTATTTAATATTTTTGTAACAATTGTTCCGTCCTTTTTAGGGCTGTTCGTCAAACTGTATGAAAAAAATCCTTACACTTGTGCAAATCTCCGGTTTCCTGTCACACCTTTAACGTCATATCCCCCGGTTTGATCCAGCCTGCTTTCCGCATCAATTCCGAGATTGCCAGGGAAAGGGCTCCTGGAAGCAAAAAATGCATGACCAGGATCAGGAGCAGTGCCTGAGCCGAACCCATTCCACCCTCCACCATGGAGCCATAGGCGGCAATCTGTCCCACGAATCCTGCAGAACCCATGCCCGAACCCACAGGAGTGCTGGTCATATGAAGCAATGCGGAGGCCACAGGACCTAAGATCGCGCTGGAAAGGATGGCCGGGAGCCAGATAACAGGCTTTTTTACAATATTGGGAACCTGCAGCATGGAGGTGCCCACGCCCTGCGCCACCAGACCGCCCATTTTATTCTCGCGGAAACTCGCCATGGCAAAGCCCACCATATTGCAGCAGCAGCCCACGGTCGCCGCGCCTGCGGCAAGTCCGCTGATACTCATGGAAATGCCGATAGCCGCTGAACTGATTGGCAGCGTCAGGATCATTCCCATCAAAACGGACACTGCGATTCCGCCAAGGACAGGGTGCTGCTCCACATTGATATTGACCAGCATCCCCAGCCAGCCCATAAAGGCTGAGATGGGCGGTCCTGCCACAAAGCCCACCAATGCGCCGGAAAGGATTGAAATCAACGGGGTGACAATGATATCCACCTTTGTCTTCCCCGCAAGCAGGCTTCCCAGCTTAATTGCCACTATTGCCGCAATAAATGCGCCCAGGGGCTCTCCAGGGGAACCAAGCATAAAAGCTTCCATGGCGTTCACTCCTGGCCATGCCCCGATCATGCCCGCCACTGCGGCGGATACCGTCACAAGGGGACCCTGTTTAAATTTACAGGCAACTCCCACGCCGATGCCGGCTCCGGTCAGCGTCTTCGCCACATTGCTCACCGCAGTGAGATACCCTCCCAGGCTTCCCCCAATAAGACTTCCGGCCTGCGCAATGATCGTACCAATGATCAAGGTAGAAAACAGTCCAAGCGCCATTCCGCTTAAACCGTCGATGAATATTTCATTTAACCATTTTTTAACCTGTTTCATAATAACCTCTTCCGTACCCTTTCCTATCATAACGGATCAACAAACAGCAGTAATGCTTTTTGTTTTTAGTACATTAACACAATTTATAAAATAAATCAATAGAAACACTTTACTTTTTTCAAACGTTGTGCTATTCTAGCTTTGTTGCAAAAGTGCAGCAAAATTGGCAGCAAGTGACTGCAGGATTGATTTTATTTGGAGGTAACACAATGAACAAAGGTACAGTAAAGTGGTTCAACAACCAAAAGGGCTATGGCTTCATCTCTGACGAAGGAGGACGCGATGTATTCGTACACTATTCCGGCTTGAACATGGAAGGCTTCAAGACTCTGGAAGAAGGCGCTGCCGTTGAGTATGAAGTGGTAAATGGTGAAAAAGGACCTCAGGCTGTCAACGTAACGAAGTTATAAGGGATGAGCTGAGAGCAGGCTGTATACCGGATGGTATACAGCCTTTTTGTATGCTGTCTTTTTCTGTTTTAAGGGAACCGCTTTATGGCTTCCGAAGCCTTCTATGCGCCCACAAAATCCAATACCCTCTGAAAAGCCATCTGACCGCCGAACAGATCCAGGGCGCTTCCTATCGTGAAATTAACGCGCCCCTTTCCCAACTGTTTCAAAAGCTCCAGGTCTTCAAAGCTATGTACGCCGCCCGCGTAGGTGACGGGCTTTCCCCTCCACTCACCCAGCAGGCGTACTAAAGGCTGCTCGATTCCGCTGTTTTTTCCCTCCACATCCACCGCATGGAACAGAAATTCGTCACAGTATTCCGACAGACTCTCCAAAAGCCCCATATTTACCCGCTCGTCGGTGATTTTCTGCCATCTGTCCGTCACGACCATATATCCTTCTTCTGTCCTCCGGCAGCTTAAATCCAGCACCAGATGCTCTTTTCCCACGGCTTGCGCCATCTGTTTCAGCCTGTCGTAATGGATACGTCCATCTTTAAATACATAGGAAGTTACGATCACATGGGAAGCGCCTGCCTCCAGAAATTCTGAAGCGTTTTCCGGCGTGATCCCCCCTCCTGCCTGAAGCCCCCCGGGAAACGCCCGCAGCCCGCCAAGGGCCTGCGCCTTCGTCGCCTCATAGTATTCACTGGAAGGGGGATTCAATAAAATGATATGCCCCCCTCTGATTCCGTGCTCCTTATAAAGCGCGGCATAAAATGACGCATCCTGTCCCGATACAAAGTTCTCCAAAGCTTCATCCTTCCGGTCACGCAGGCTTCCGCCCACGATCTGCTTCACTTTTCCATTATGAATATCAATACACGGCCTGAATTCCATTCCCGCTTTCCTGTTCCTTTCCCGCTGCTGTGCTGCTCCGGTTCGGCTTATCCCGGCCCGCACGCGCAAATTGCAATGGGTCCTCCCTGTGGGGAACCCATTTCCATCATATAATAAACCAATCAATTTGTATAGCAGATTTTATAAAAGGAAATTTTTTGAAAAGGTAGAAACTTTTCATAGTATAAATCAAATGACTTTACACATAATATCAGCAGAACCAGATACTGAATGACGAAGTTTCTTCAGCTCTTGTTCTATTTTCATTGTTTCAGTTTTTAAACGATTGAACCAAATAAGGAGGACATTATGAAAAAAGGGAAAAAGCTTCTTGTGCTGAGCGTCATTCTGACATATGTATGTCTGGCGGTGGCGTGCAGCACGAACAATGACTCTGCAAACGGAGGAAACGGAAGCAGCCTGGCGGGGAATAATTCCGGTACAGGCAACGGTTCCAACCTTGCCGGCAACAACAGTACCGGGCAGAACGGCTCTCAGAACGACAGCTCCAACAGCGGAATGACCGGAGGTAATTCCGGAAGCACCACGGGCGGCAGCAACACGACCGGCACTACCGGAAACGGGTCCGGCACAGGCTCTATGGACAATTCAAGCGTCGGGAATAACGGATCTGACGGAAATAATTCCGCCACCGGAAGTACAGACAACATGGACGGTGTGAACCAGGATTCTACCACAGGGGACGGAGGTCTCTTGGGTGACGCCGGCAAAGCAGTGGACGGCGCCATAGATGACATCGGAAATGCGGTAGGCGATGTGGCAAGCGACATCGGAAACGGCACTTCAAAATAAAAAGAGGGCGTACGCCCTCTTTTTATTTACCCTTCAATGATCTTACCCTCGCGGTAAGCCTCCAGCAGCTTTTCCAGATAATAAATGCTCTCCTTGATCTCCCTGCCGTTATCGGTATCCGCCACAAGCCTTCTGTTATAATAATTCTCCACCACCACAGAATCCGAAAAGATATCCAATTCCTTCAGCACCGCCGCTTCCTTGGATTCAAAGGGTTCGTGGGCCACCAGGCGCATACCGTGGGAATTACACACCAGGGTATAGCCGGCGATTCCGGTCTTCTTCTGATAAGCTTTGGAAAATCCGCCGTCGATGATCAACAGTTTGCCGCCGCATTTAATGGGAGATTCCCCATGGATCTGCTCAACCGGGACATGTCCGTTCACGATATGGGCGTCCCTGGTATCCAGCCCAAACTCTTCCAGGATACGGTTCACCACCTCCTCTTTCTCAAGCAGACGGTAATAGCTGTTCTTTTTTTCCTGATGCGTGACAGGGTCATCGATAAAATACCGTTCAAAGGTGGTCATTTTCTCCTTGCCGAACACAGGAGAGCCCGCTCCGGTCCAGATATACCACATCATATCCTGTCCGTCCAGCTTCGTGGATGCATCCTTGGAATAATACCCTTTTCTGGCATATTCTTCCAGAATATCGTATAATGCTTTTCCGCAGTATTCCTTTCCGGACACATTCACCTTTGTGAAGCTTCCGTCCTCATTCATGGGCACACAGCCGTGATACAGAAGATTTCCATTATAGATTTTATACATACCGCCCTTGGAGAACAGGAAACGGACATGCTTCTGCAGCTTTTCACAGCGCATGAAGGCCTGCTGCAGCCGGAACATCACCCTCGCCTCTTCCTCCGTCAGCTCATAAGGCTTTCGCGGATCTACCGTAGGGAAATCCATATCCTTCATGGGGTAAGCCTTCCCGTCCACGGTTACGGTTCCTTTTTCAAAGTCCAGATAATTGAGCAGCATCCTTTCTTCCATGCCGAACTCCGGATGGCGCATGATCACCTGTCCCTCCAGTTTAAACTGCAGCATGGAAATCGCCTTGTGCATCTTGGTATCCAGGCTCAGATCCTTGGTATTATAATCCGTATTATATTTGATGGCAAAAGCGTCACAGTTGGTATCGCCGTAGGTCTCTAAGGCAAAGGTGGCGAGCGGCAGCAGGTTGATGCCGTATCCGTCCTCCAGGGTAGCGAGATTGCCATACCTGGCCGCCATCCGGATCACCGTCGCAATGCAGGCCAGGCTTCCGCTGGCTGCACCCATCCAGACAATATCATGGTTTCCCCACTGGATATCCACGGAATGGTAATCGCAGAGGGTGTCCATGATGATATGGGGTCCGGGACCCCTATCATAGATATCGCCCACAATGTGGAGATGGTCGATGACAAGCCTTTGCACTAGGTGCCCCAGGGCTATGATAAACTCCGGGGCCCTGCCGATGCGGATGATCGTATGTATAATCTCGTTATAATAAGCCTCTTTATCCTGAAGCTCTTCCTTTTCCGTGATCAGTTCCTCGATCACATAGGCGAAATCCTTCGGCAAGGCCTTGCGCACCTTGGAACGGGTATATTTGGAGGAAACCCTTTTGATGATCTGCACCAGACGGTGGAGGGCGATCTTATACCAGTCCTCGAGATTATCCTCCTCCTTCTGAATGATTTCCAGCTTTTCCTCCGGGTAATAGATCAGGGTCGCAAGGCTCTTTTTATCCTTATTGCTGATAGTATTGCCGAATTCTTCATCGATCTTGCGGCGTACAGACCCGGAACCGTTTTTCAGGACATGGTTGAACTGCTCATACTCTCCATGAATATCCGTCAGAAAATGCTCCGTTCCCTTCGGCAGATTTAAAATTGACTGCAGATTGATGATCTCCGTTGAAGCCGCAGCAATGGTCGGGTACTGCTGCGCCAGGCTCTTTAAGACCACGAACTCCATTTCTTCCATATGCCTCTCCATTCCAGGCATCACCTTGCCCTATTCCGATCCCCTCATATTCCATAGCCTGTCCGTTCCGTTTAAAGCAAATGTACCTTGTGATACTCCCGGGAAAGCCCCTGTTATCCGATCACATCGCCCATATCGTACAGACCCGCGCCCTTACCTGCAAGAAACTTCGCCGCCTCCACGGCGCCCTTGCCGAATACGGCCCGGGATGTCGCCATATGGGAAAACGTGATCACTTCATCCTCCCCGGCAAAGATCACGTCGTGCTCCCCTACAATGGTGCCGCCCCGCACAGCGCTGATGCCGATTTCCTTCCCAGGTCTTACCTGTCTCCTGCCGCTCCTGTCATAGACATATTCATATTCATTTCCAAGGGCATCATTGATGGAATCCGCCAGGGCAATGGCTGTTCCGCTGGGGGCATCCAGCTTTCTTTTGTGGTGCTTCTCCACGATCTCCACATCGAAGCCTGCGGGCGCCAGCACGCCGGCGGCCTCCTTAAGCAGCTTAAGCAGTAAATTAATGCCCAGGGACATATTTGCCGATCTTAAGACCGCCACCTTGCCCGCAGCTTTCTTCACGCCCGCAAGCTGTTCCGGGCTTAAGCCCGTGGTACACAATACGCAGGGAAGCCCCTTCTCCACGCAGAAATCCAACAGTCCATCCACCGCAGAGGCAGTGGAGAAGTCGACCAGACAATCCGCCTCCACGTTACAGTCACTGAGGCTTCCAAACACCGGGTAGGGATTCTGTCCGTCATCCCTGGTATCAACCCCCGCTACGATCTCCACCTCCGGGTCAGCAGCCGCGATACCGCTGATCATCTTACCCATTCTTCCGTTGCATCCATGCAAGATCAATCTTATCATCTTTGTCCTCCACATTTTTTCATTTGAAGGCGCAGCGCCATCCATCGCTTTTACAGGAGTCCGTACTCCTTCATGACCTTCTCAAGCTTCGCCGCATTAGCGTCCTCCATCTCGGTTAAAGGCATACGCAGAGTACCCGCATTCATGCCCATAAGGTTCAAAGCCTTCTTCACGGGAATCGGATTCACCTCGCTGAAAAGCGCATTGCAGAGGTCCATCGCCTCCAGCTGCAGCTTACGGCTGCCCGCCACATCGCCGTCCAGGAACTTCCGGCAGATCTCATGGGTCTGTCTCGGCGCCACATTGGACAATACGGAGATAACGCCCAATCCGCCCAAAGCCATGATCGGCACAATCTGATCGTCATTGCCGGAGTAAATATCCACACACCCGCCGGCAATCGCCGCGAGGTGGGCGATCTGGCTGATATTGCCGCTGGCTTCCTTTACGCCTACGATATTCTCCACATCCCTGCACAGTCTCACCACTGTCTCGGGAAGGATATTGCAGCCGGTACGGCTGGGCACATTATAAAGCAGGATCGGGAGCCTCACGGATTCCGCAACAGTCCTGAAATGCTTATATAATCCATTCTGGGTCGCCTTATTGTAATAAGGGCTCACCAAAAGCAGTCCGTCCACGCCCAGCTTCTGGGCCTCCGTGGAAAGGTAAACCGCGGTATCTGTGCAGTTGGAACCTGTGCCCGCAATGACAGGAATCCGCCCTGCCACCATCTTCACGCATTCCCCGATCACATCCAGATGCTCCTCATGGGTCAACGTAGAGGATTCACCCGTTGTTCCGCAGACGATGATGGCATCCGTTCCGTTTTCTATCTGGAAATCCACCAGCTTCGCCATACTTTCGTAATTGACCTCTCCGTTCTCCTTCATCGGCGTTACGATCGCAACGCCCGCGCCCTTGAAAATTGACATAATTTCCTCCATTCCGCCCATCGGGCCCCAACTTATGTAATAATTCCATTAAGCAGCAGCTGCCGGACATTCCAGCGCATCCGCCCGGTCCGCCGCCCGCGTTAAAAAACGCCGGCGCACAGGAGCGCCGGCGTAAACATCTGCTTCTCGATAGCCCTCCATCCGCACACCGGATGACAGTCGTGCGGTTCTTCACCGCAAGCCCAAGATTCGATTCCCAGGTCCTCTCCTCTTTCGGCGTATTCCCCTTTCCGCCCTCATCGCCTGTGCCTGTCACATCTGAGAAAGTACTCTTGAAATACGCAACCTCTATCTCCTATATGAAATAATCATAACACCTTACCAATGCCGTGTCAATGCTTTATTCTTCCAAAATTCCTTCTTCCATGACCTGAATCAAAAGCTCTGCGAACAGGCTGTTGGCCCAGGCAAACCATGGACGCGTATAGTCCTGCGGCAGGTCGGCATTCACCGATTCGTGCATATAGCAGGTTCCCGCATGGGAATTTGTCAGCATATCCAGGCAAAGGATTTTTTCCTCCCTGCTCTGCGAAGTCAATGCCTGCATGGTAACACCGATGGGCCATACATTCCCATCCTTGGTGTGCGGGCTTCCCACCCCCTTCAAACATTTCCCGCTAAAAAAGTAAGGATTTTCCTCTGACAGGATGAATTTTCTGGTATTTAAGTAAATATCATCGTCCGCCCTGCAGCAATCCAGATAAGGCAGCGATAATAAGCTGGGACAATTCGCATCATCCATCAACACATAATTGCCCAGCCCGTCCGTTTCATAGGCATACATCCGGCCATAGATTTCATGGTCTACAATGCCATATTCCCGAATGCCGCGATCCATTTGGGCCGCCAAAGTGCGGAACAACAATCCGCCATCCCTGTCCCCATATATTTCCTCTAACATTTCCGCCCCATATAACAGGGCATGGACCCCCATCATTTGAGCGGGAACCAGGTAGCCGTAAATACAGCGGTCATCGGACGGACGGAAGCCGGTCCAGGTCATGCCAGTATAACCGACCGGATTTCCCAGGCCTCCACAGGGCAGGGTATCCGTCTCCGGACAGTCCGGACGCACAAAGGTATACTTTGACTTCTCATGCCTCTGCTCTGTCTTAAAGACCCTGTACACCTGAAACAGCATTTTCAACCACTCCCCGTCGAAAATATCCGTTCCGCCAGCAAGCTTCCAGTATTTATAAGCTAAATAGATGGGAGCGCAGAGGGAATCCATTTCGTATTTTCTTTCCCAGATATGGCTGTTCATCTCCGTCAGGTCCCCGGTAAAGCCGTTGCCATTAGGCTCCTCGTTAAACGCATTCGCATAAGGATCCAGGAGCACCATCCGGGTCTGCCGGCGGATAATACCGCGAATGATGTCCTGCAGCTCTTCCTCCTCAGCCGCGTATCTGACATAATGCATGACCTGGTAGGAGGAATCCCGAAGCCACATGGCCGGAAGGTCTCCCGTAATCACAAAAAAATCTTCCCCCGATTTCTTCACGGTCGTTTCTATCGTATTAAGAAAGCACTGCTTGGCCAACGGCCCTGCTTTCGGAAAATACTCTTGATAATAGCGTTCCAGTTCCTCCGCCTTCTCCATCAGTATTTTTGGTATTTCCATGCGCCTTATCTCCAATTATTCTCGTCTCGTTCCACAATTTTATAGGGAACCATTACCGTCGTGGGCTTTCCTTCCCCCCGAATGGCCTTGAACAATAACTCCATACATTTCTGGCCGATTTCCACTTCCCCCTGGACGACATGGGTAAACTCAGCCTCACCGGAGAAGTCCTCCAGCCCATCAAAGCAGGCCACCGCGTCTGCCTTATACATACCCTTACGGATCAGGCAATGCCTTAAGATCTTAGCCAGTTCATATTCCGTTGCCATGAAGGCCTCCACATCCGGATGCTCCTCCAGGAAACGGTCAACCAGTTCAATGTCCTTTTCCAAATATTCATCCTTCACCATCCTGGGAAGCGTTGACAACAGATCCGTAATCCAAAGCGACTCGTCCGCGATCATTCCATGGTCAAGAAAAGCTGTAACAAAGCCTTGCTGTCTGTCCATCAGGGTAGTGGTTTCGTGGGCCTTAGGGCGCACAAAACTGATCTTGCGGTATCCTTTGTCCAACAAATGACCCGTAAGCTCCCTGGCAGCGCTTACATTATCCGTTCCAACAAAAGATACCGAAATTCCCTTCAGCTTACGGTCAATGGTAACAATGGGAAAATGCTCCAGCACAAGCTGCAGAATCCGTTCGTTGTAGTTTTCATCGTGGACGCACATAATAACAAAGCCGCAAACCCCCAAATCCACAAGCTCTTTGATGGCACAGGTTTCCTTTTTGAGACTTCCTTCCGAGCACCGCAGGACCATATTATAGCCGTTCTCCTCACAGGATGACTGGATGCTCCTTAAAATACGGCAGGCGAAGCTGGGGCTGAACGCATCGAGAATAACCCCAATCAGCTTTTTCCCTTTTCCGGCCTCAGGTCTTTCCGGAAAAGCTTTCTGGGCCTGTGCAACAAAGGAGCCCTTCCCGGGCAGGCGCACAATTCGGTCCTCCTCAGCCAACATGCTCATGGCTTTCTTTGAGGTGATCCGGCTGACATGGTATAAATCTGCCAGTTCCTTGTCCGACGGCAGCTTTTCCCCCGGCTGATAGACCTTGTTCTCAATATCGCTTAGAATCGACTGGTAAATCTGTTCATACAATGGAACCTGTTTCATCTTTATTCACCGCTTTCCTAATGTATATTCCCTGCATACCGCCCTGCCATTGGCAGCGCGGAGCCGCATAAGCCCTTTTTCTTTCGCGCACCCGGCTAATTTTATCTGTACCCTCGCACGCCGGTCCTTTTCCATACAAAAGCCATTATCGCTGTAAAAGGCGTCTTCATCCAGGACAGAAAGCATGATATCCTGAGCGTAAGCGTCCGTAGATATCTCCGCCTCCAGCCAGTCCTTCCCTGTCGAAACAACCTCCAGATTCAAATGTGCCTCCGGGAGCGAAACCTTTTCCCAATTTTCCAGGCCAGTCAGATGGAAACGGTTCTCCAGCCTGCCGCCTTCCCAGCTGAATTCAGCGCGCAAATAACAGGCGTAAGCAGGCAGATTGTCTCGCTCCTGTGCCAATAACCCATAAAGAAGGGTAGAAGCATCCCCAGGCAGCACACAGTCAAGGCCTGTCTGCCACAGGCAATCCCCTTTATAGGTCAGCGCTTCGAGATGCAAATGCCCGGTCACATCCCCATCCGTCTCACTACAGCCATAAACATACAGATTCCCTTCCAGATCCTCACGGAACGCAAGAATCCGGTTCTCATAAGCACGCCTTGCATAATAATAGGCAAGCTTTGGCAGTCCGTAAAAATCCACGCAGGACATTAAGGTCGGGAACAGCATATCCTCCCGGTTCGGGGCGATAGGGTCATTGAATTTCCAGTACAGAGATCCCCCGCAATGCCATTTCAGGCTGCGCAGATACTCAATCCAATATTTCAATGCCTCCGCATGGGTGAACTGGGTGGCATAAATAAGTTCCGGAAGCCTGTCCTCTTCCTGCAGGCGATTAAACCACCCCAGATGCCCAAGCCAGGGATTCCGTTCCAGGTCAAGCTTCTCCCTGCGGAAATTGAACCGATAATACGAGGACTCCCAGGGCAGGCTGCTAAACCCGTATTCGCTCATGAAACGAGGCTGCAGCTCCAAAATCTTCTTATAGTAATATTCGCTGTCTTTTACGAAGCGCGGCAAATAGAGATGCATATCGCCTTGCAGGTCGGAATTAGGGTCATCCCCTCCCTCCTCATTCTCGAAGGGGCTGCACGGGCAACTGACCAGAAACGGTCTAGAGGAGTCATTTTCCTCCACAGCCCTGCGCACTGCCTCGCGATTCACCCTATTTTCTTTGAACCGGGGCAGCATCTCGTACCATCTGTATGCCTCGTCCAATTCATTATCCGCCGACCAGGCAACAATACAGGTTCTTCCCAGATATTTCTTTACAATTGCCTGGACTTCCTCATAAACCTCCTTAAGGAAACCGTCGTTTTGGGGAAATATCCCGCAGGCCAGCATGATATCCTGAAAAACGAGTATCCCGTTCTCGTCACACAGGTCAAGGAAGTGGTCCGCTTCATAGATCCCGCCTCCCCAGACCCGGAGCATGGACAGGTTAGAGTCCATTACCCTTCTAAAGCTGGCGTCATAATCCTCGTCTTTAATTTCCCCGTAAACCGCATTGAGGGGCACCCAGTTGGCTCCCCTGATAAACAGGCGCCTGCCGTTGATACGAAACAGAAAGCTTCTTCCGCCTTCCTCTTTTTCCTGTAAAAGCTCCACTCCACGGATGCCCACCCGGAACCTCTTATGATCCAGCAGGTGTTCCCCATCCCACAGACCCACCTCCACATCATACAAAAACGGTTCCCCATAAGGCTTTGGCCACCACAATCTGGGACGGTCAAACAGGAATGTCTCATCCAATACCTCTTTTGCGGCATATTCACGGGACAAGACCCTTTTCCCCTCTTCCAGGAGCTCAAGGCTTATGGTCAGACAGCTTAAATCCCTTTTCCAACCCATCACCTCACATAGCAGGCGCAGCTTTGCCCCTTCTTTCCCCAGGCCCTGGGTGGTCAGGCTCACACTGCCCAAGGCTTCTTCGCCCCTGCTTTTGAGGAAAACGCTTTTCCACAGGCCGGCGCTCAGACAATGCCCGCAGAAATCCCAGCCCCAGTTCATCTGGGATTTCCGCAGCAGCATCCTGGTGGTGTCCTCTTTGGGGAAGATCCCCTCCCGCGACATCCCCTGGGTATAACCTACAGGGGATAAGATCTGTACGGTCAGCTTATTCGTCTTCCCATAAAACAGGGCATCCGTAACATCAAATTCATGGGGAAGAAACATATTGGCGCACATCCCGAGAAAGGTTCCGTTCAGCCACACCCGGGCGACCGTATCGACCCCTTCCAGACAAAGGACATTCTCCTGGCCCTTCAGGCCCTCTTCCACGTCAAAGGAATGCACGTAAACCCAGTCTACTTCATCAATCCATCTTTCCCCATCTAAGTTTTTCCCGTAATAATATCCGTCCAAATACCCCGCCCGTTTCAGCGTCGTCCGAACATCCTCCGGTACATAAGCATCCAGCCATTCTTCTGGATAAAAATTATCGCATAGAATGTCCTGAATGTCAAAGGTGCCATGTTCAAAATATTTTACTTTATATTTACCGTCGAGCCGGGTTATCGCCATATTCATCTCCATTCCATTTCCTACGCCAATCCGAAAATGCGGCTCCGGAACGGGAACTTTGTCCCGGAGTCACTTTTCACGGCGTAACTTAATCCCTCAATTCCGGACATCGGAAACTATAATTTATTTGCCCAGGTATTCGTTCACCTGTCTCTGGTACTCCGCCACAACGGCATCGATTCCGGCGGCCTTCATTCTGGCCAGGGCGTTCTCATAACCCTCTTCATAAGAAACCAGACCTAATTTCAGAGGATAAATGCTTTGCTCCACCTCAGCCTGACAATTCACATATTCATTGGAAACAGGGGTCGGATCAAACACAAAGTTCAGGATCACACTGTTCACCGCATCCGGCTTCTCTTTTCCCATAATTTCAATGAACTTCTCATAGGTGCCCTTCTGATAACGCTCATACTCCATGTTTCCGATCATCCAGTCCGCGTTGAACTCGAAGCTGGGATCGATCTTACTGAACGAGTGATCTCCTTCATTCACCCAGGTCAGGCCTTCCACACCATAGACCATCAGGTCATAATTCTCCTGGGATGCGTACACCCAATCCATGAACTTCACCGCTTCCGCAGGATGGGCGGAGTTGGCGGCCACTGCCGTATCGTTGCGGAAAGAATTGGGACGGAACTGCACCGCATTCTGGTTCAGGTAAATGGTATCCAGATCCACGCCCGGGATCCTCTCCTCCCAGATCTCCTCAGTATCCCACAGCTGGCACTGGTCAACCCAGACGAAATCCCCGGTCAGCATCGTGTTCCAGCTGGACCAGCCTGTGGCAAGGACATCCTCCGGTATGAAGCCGTTTTCATACAGCTTCCGGAAGAACTGGGCGCATTGCTTAAATTCATCCGTTTCCAGCCAATTCTTTACATTGCCCTCCTGGTCGATGTAGATCAGATCCTTCTGCACCGTGAAGGGATAGGTATCCAAGGTTCTGAACAGATAATTGAAGGGTTCCCTGAACATCGGGATCACCACGGGCTTGTTATCCCCTTCCCAGTTTTCTGCGAATACCTGGCACATATGGAAAAGATCGTCCATGGTCTGGGGATCGGACAGTCCGAACTCCTTCAGCTTCTCCCTGCGGATCGTGATAGCGCAGTTCTGATCCGCCGTCTCGCACCAATTGGCAGGGATGGTATAGATCTCTCCGTTTACGGTTGCAGACTCCCACATCCAATCCGGAATGTACTTCTGGAGGTTTTCGCTGTTTTTCACATATTCGGTGATGGGGATAATGCCTTCATTTGCGATAAAGGAGGTGAAGGGCTTCTGGTCCTCCATCACGCATACCAGGTCAAACTCCTGTTCAGTGGTCATCATCATATTCAGTTTATCCTGGAAGGTATCGGAGGGAATATACATAATTTCCAGCTCTATACCCATTCCGTCCGCATCCAGTTTATCATTGATGGCCTGGACCAATTCCGCGTTATGCTCTACCTCCGTTCCGGGACGCACATAGACGATATGCACCTTTTCCCCTGAATTCCCATTCTTCCCGGACTCCCCGTCCTTGCCGCAGCCGGCCATCAGGGCGGCTATCAGACATAAAACCAACAGCATTGCGATTCTTCTTTTCTTCATCATACTCTCCTTTTCTGCGGCACAGCCATGCCGCACATTGTCCTTTTCTACAGCATCCGTTCTTTCGTACCTCATATTCTTTTCCTTTTAGCCTTTAACACCCCCTATGATCAGCCCCTTTACAATATATTTCTGTAAAAAGGGGTATAAAAAGATGATGGGACCCACCGTGACCACCGCGGTAGCCATCTGCAGGGATTCCGTAGGCGTATACGCGCTTCCACCTATCCCGGCGCTCTGCAGATTTCTCATAAACAGCAGATCCGACTTCAACTTCATCAAATAATACTGAATCGGATAATAGCTCTTGTCTGAGACCAGCATGATGGAATTCCACCAGTCGTTCCAATAGGCAATTCCATAGAACAATCCGATGGTTGCCAAAATGGGCTTGCACAGCGGGAAATAAATATAAAACGCTACTTGTCCGTCGTTGGCCCCGTCCAGCTTGGCCGACTCCAACAGGGAAGACGGCAGCTCCCTCATATAGTTGCGCACAAGGAACAGGTTAAAGGGATTGAACACCAGACTGGGGATCAGCAAAGCCCAATAGTTCTCATAAAGCCCCACCTTCTGGCAGATGATGTACCAGGGCACCATGCCTCCGCTGAACACCATCGTCACAAAAAAGTACATGGCGATGCTGTCCCGGTACCTGACAAAAGGATTGGCGATCCCATAGGAAGCCATGGCAGTAATGAGCACCGCCAGAAGGGTTCCCGCCAAAGTCACAAATATGGAATTGCCATAGCTTCTGACCATATCCGACCCGTTTTTGACCAGCAGCCTGTAGGCCTCCAGGCTCCAGGTCTCAGGGAAAAAGGAATAGCCGTTTTGGATGATGGAGGATTCCGCGGTAAAGGAAACAATCACCACCAGGAGCAGGGGAAGCAGGCATACCGCCGCCACAAGAAACGTTACCGCATAAATCGCCAGCATTCCTATCGTAAGCCTTTTCTTCATCAGAACAGCGCTCCTTCCTTAAATTTCTTCTTGGTGATGTAATTCGCACCCCATACACACAGGAAACCCATAATCGCCTGGAAAAGACTGATCGCCATTGCCTGGGAAGGATTCCCGATCCTGCGCAGGGTCCTGAACACATAAGTATCGATCACATCCGTCTTACGGTACAAAACGCCGTTATCCCCCACCAGGGCATAGATCATGCCGAAGTCTCCATAAAACATTTTGCCTGCGGACATAATGCCCAGCATGACCACCGTAGGCAATAGCAGCGGAATCGTGATGCGCATGCACATTTGAAAGCGGCTGGCCCCATCCACTGCAGCCGCATCATAGAGCTCTTCATCAAAGCTGGTAATGGCTGCAAGGTAGATGACCATATTCATGCCAAATTCCTTCCACACCTTAACGGCTACCAGAATAATGGTCCAATACTTTGGAGTATTATAAAAATTGATGGTCTCTCCCCCTGCGGCAGCAAGGGCGTGATTCAGCAGACCATAATTGCTCCCGATAATCCCATAGAGAATATAGTTGACAATGATCCAGGATAAGAAATAAGGCAGCAGGTAAGAGGACTGGGCAACCTTTTTAAAATATTTATTCTTGATCTCATTAATCATAATGGCGAGGATCACGGCGGATAAAATGGTAAAAAACAGGAAGAGCAGATTCAGCTTCACCGTGTTGCCGATAATGTGCCACGCATCCTGGGATTTGAAAAAAAACTTAAAATTCTCAAATCCCGCCCAGTCGCTTCCCAAAAGCCCTTTCTTAAAGCTGAACTTTTTAAAGGCGATCAGCATATAGGGAATAGTGCAGTAACCGAATACAAAGGTGTAGAGCGCCGCCGGGATCAACATAAGGTAAGAAACCTTGTTCCTTCTGATATCGGAAAACAAACTGTGCTTTTTCTTCGCTTTCGTCACTTTCTTCACTTTCGTCACTTTCGTCAATTCCGTCAATTTCTTCACTTTCGTCAATTTTGTTGCTTCCTTCACTTTCTGTCCTCCTGCCAATGTAAGACGACCGTACTGTCCTTCCATAAAAGGCTGATCTTATTCTTTTTATGGATTCTGCTTTTCTTATGAATTCTGCTTTCTTATGAATTCTGCTTTTCACAATACTCTTTATACCATATATACCATTTATATCGTTTATAAATATTTAGAAAAACTTGGAATTATCGAAAAATATTTTGTCTTAATTCTGACCGTCTAACATATTTTAACATTTTTATTAGTTTTTTTGTCTGTATTTGTCTATATGTTAACATATGTTCTCAGCATTTTCAATAGATATATAGATTGTTAATCATTTTATACTCTTTATACCATTTGTATGTCCATTTAGGGCATGTGCAACCAGGGGAACAAGCGCAACCAGGGAACGTGCATCGACAGGGAACATGCGCCGACAGGGAACATGTGCAGCCAGGGAACATGCGCCGACAGGGAACATGTGCAGCCAGAAAACATACGCCGCCAGACACCCACGCAGAAAAACGGGGAGAGATGAAACCCCGTCAGGTCTCATCTCTCCCCGTTTCAGAACTGTTTTATCTATTTCCGGTAACAAATCAGGCGGCTGGCTGAACTGTTACATTTTCCCCCGCAGGCCCTTTACACCAACACCTTATTCAGCACCGAATCCGTGAGCACCAGCTTTTTCGCCAGATCCCGGTATTTTCCCTCATGGAGATAAGTATGCCTGTTTGGCTTAATGGAAGGCGCCATGTCGATGGCCCTGATAAAATCCTCCTTCCTCATGCCAAGTCCTGCCGCATAGTTCCAGAAACCGGTATCCGTGAGCACCGTATTCACACGCACATAGCGGTGATCCTGCACCTTGCTCATGAGATAGGTAGCCACC
>CANPYG010000036.1 GCA_947588205.1 uncultured Acetatifactor sp.
CTCAATCTGTTTGTCTGCAAAATTATTGATGAGGACAAAAATCCAGAAGATGAACTGGATTTCCAGTGGCGGGAAAGCGACACAGATGAAACCCTTCAACTGCGCCTGAATGATCTTTACAAAGAAGGTATGTGGCGTTTCCTTGAAATTCGGGTAATCGACTACTCGCAGGATGATGTTGCACAAAAGCTGGCCAGCCTCGATCCGTCTACTAAGCAGTGGATCATGGAAATGTATACTAATACACGCCTGAAAAAAAGTCCAAATTTTGCATTTGTTGAGGTACAGGATGAAAGAACATTCTCGCTTAATGCAAAAGTTGTGCGCGAAATTGTCGAATTGCTCCAGATTTATAAATTCAGGTACGCTCAGAGGCATGAGTTCCTTGGAAACTTTTTTGAGCTGTTGCTCAATACCAGTATGAAGCAGGAGGCCGGACAATATTTTACTCCGGTTCCTATCACACGGTTTATCTTGTCTGCTCTTCCCCTTCGGAAACTTGTTCAGGATAGAGTTGATGCGCGTAGTGGTGAGCCCTTGCCTACTGTTATTGACTATGCTTGTGGCAGCGGTCACTTTCTTACCGAATACATGTCCCAGATGCAGAATATTATTGACTCCGGCGAAATTAATCTGCACCATGCGTCTCCTGCCGTTAGAAGGCAGTTTCAGGTTTGGCAGGGTATCATTAAGTTTCAGTGGGCAAGAAATACTGTTTATGGGATTGATTTGGATAATCGCCTTGTCAAGACAACCAAAGTCAGCGCTTTCTTTAATGGCGACGGAGAAGCAAATGTTGTCTGGGCTAACGGCTTGGATCATTTTATCAAAAGTGAAACATACAGGGATAAGCTGAAGATTGCTGTTGGACAAGATAATGGGCAATTTGATATCTTGATTTCTAATCCCCCCTATTCGGTCGACTCCTTTAAGGGCACAATAAAGTTCGGTGAAGATTCTTTTACTCTCTATCCTTATCTTACAGATAACAGTTCCGAAATTGAATGCTTGTTTGTGGAACGCATGAAGCAACTGCTAAAAGTGGGAGGTTGGGCTGCGGTTATCTTGCCCAGCTCGATTTTAACCAACGGTGGCATCTATGCCCGGACAAGAGAAATTTTGCTGAAATATTTTAATATTAAGGCTATCGTTGAGTTTGGTCCTGGTACGTTCATGAAAACTGGAACGAATACGGTCGTCTTGTTCCTGGAACGCCGTAAGGATGCCGACCATGAAAACATCATTCGAGAGATCCATCAATTTTTTACCACGAAAAATGATGTTTCCGTAGCCGGTTTGGAATATGCTTTCTCAACGTTTGTTTCTAGTGTTTATGATGGGCTGTCGCTGACTGATTACCTCAGCATTTTTTCTGATGAACCAACTGAAACCGTCAAGGTTCATGAGCTTTACCTTGATTATAAAAAAGCATTTGGTGAGGGGTTTGCCGACAGGGCGATCGCAGTGGAGAAAGATAAAATGCTTTATTTCCTCTTGACTTATCATCAGGAAATTGTTCTGGTTAAGGCTGGTAAGGGAAAGGAAGAAAAGAAGTTTTTAGGCTATGAATTTAGTGAACGCCGTGGGCGTGAGGGGTTGCATTGGCTTCCTGGCGGCACGATGCTCTATGATGAAAATGATTTATTAAACTCCCAAAAAGTCAGTAGTTATATTTATCATGCCTTTTTAGATGAGAAAGTTCAGGTTGCTCCGTCTTTGTCGAAGCATGTATCTTATGGGAGGCTGTGCCACTTTATCGAGTATGGGACAAGCGGTTTTAGTAAATCTGTGAATTTGGGGAAATGTTTTCAAAGTGTTTCAAAAGGGAAATATCCTCTTGTGCCAATCGGCAAGGTAACTGAAATATTTAATGGTGGAACCCCGGATACGTCAGTACCCGAATTTTGGAATGGTAGCATCTATTGGGCAACGTTAGTTGATACAAAAAGTAAGTATTTATATTCTACCCAGCGAAGAATAACAGAGGCTGGACTTAATAGTTGTAATGCTACGCTTATGCCCGTTAATTCGGTTTTGTTCTCGAGCCGTGCTACTATTGGAGATGTTTCGATTGCTAAGGTTCCTGTAGCAACAAATCAGGGATATAAGAATTTCATTTGTGATGGGTCGCAATTGCATTATGAATATTTTTATCAAATCCTGAAATTAGAAGCAAAGCATATTGAGGCATTGGCAAACGGAATGACATATCCTGAAATCAGCAAAGAAAAAATGGCACAATTTAAAATCCCCCTTCCCCCGCTTGATGTCCAGCAAAAAATTGTGAATGAGCTTGAAGCGGCTGAAAATAGAGAAGGAGTTCTACGGGAGAACCTATCCGGTATTAAGCTTGAAGTCTCAGCGGTAATAGAACGGTGTTATCAAGGTGATGTTGATTTTGTGAAACTGCGCACAGTGGCTGCTTACTCAGGGGAGAAAATCAGCGCAGAGAGACTGGACAAAGATACCTATGTCGGGGTTGATAATCTTCTTCCTGACCTGGCCGGAAAACGAATATCCGAATTTGTTCCAACATCCGGAACGGCAACTGCATATCATCCAGAAAACATATTGCTTTCCAATATACGCCCTTATTTGAAGAAAGCATGGCTTGCGGACAATCATGGTGGCGCTTCCGGTGATGTGCTGGTTCTGGTGGTTGATGCAGAACAAGCCCTTCCTGAATATGTTTTTGCTCTTGTATCCACAGACCGATTTTTTGATTATGAGATGCAAAATATCGGCAGTAATGTAAAGATGCCAAGAGCAGACAAGCGGAAAGTTTTGGACTATCTCATCCCCCTATTTCCGCTTGATGAACAAGAAAAAATTGTGTCAGCAATCCGGCAATCAGAAGAGCAGATTATCAAGCTAAACGCTCAGTTAGATACTATAGAGGCAGAAAAAAGATCAGTTCTAAAAAAATATCTGTTGCCAAATTAAATGCATGGTTTTAAATCAGGAAAAGCTAGAAGCAAAAACTGCGAAAGCTAGGGAAAAACCAGGGCACGAAAATAATGAAAAAAACTGTTGACAAAAAATAGTCTGCGTTGTATACTTATCAAGTCGGTTGCGAAGGACGCTGGTGGAGTAAGCGGGAAATGTGAACGACAATGGAATCTTAGCTCAGCTGGGAGAGCATCTGCCTTACAAGCAGAGGGTCATAGGTTCGAGCCCTATAGGTTCCACGGCGAGATAGCTCAGTTGGCTAGAGCATGCGGTTCATACCCGCAGTGTCGAGGGTTCGAATCCCCCTCTCGCTACGAAGAAAGATCGCATAAAAGAGATGCGGTCACGAAAAGAAAAACCTCGAGTTGATCGGGGTTTTTCGCATTTTAAGAATTAAAAATGACGGTTAATCAAAGAAACATTGCCATGTATAGCGGTAGATGCCAGATCCCATCCTTCTCCAGCACATCCTTGGGGTAGAGAATATACGATGTACCGATTTTTGGTGAGAATTTCTTTCTAAATTTATCCAGGGAGCAGTGAGAACGGTAATTGCCGGACTTCACCTCAATCGGTGCGATCTTTTTCCCTTCGGTGATCAGGAAATCGATCTCCATGTGATTCTCGCGGTTCACACCGTCATTCCGGGAATAGAAGTACAGCTTATGACCGCCCTGACGCAGCATTTGTGCAACGATATTCTCCATAATCATGCCTTCGTTGATGTCGAGCTTATCAAATAGGATAGCCTTATACAGTTCGTTGTCTGTAAATGCCCGATCCATGAAAGTATGTGTAACGAGCAGACCGGTATCCGCCATATAGCATTTCTGCGTGGCGTTATCCGCGCTGAGCGCAAGACCGACATTGGGATCAGTGGAATTGAAACAAGCGTTGACCACCATCGCCTCATTCAGCCAAATGAAGGAATCCTCATAAGCGCGGAAACGGGCGTTCTTGCCCAAAGAGGACAGCCTGTATTTTTTTTCTTTCTTAGAGAGCTGCCCTGGGATGCTGTCAAATACGGCATAGACCTTTTCTTCATAACCGGCGGCAAACTTGGAGACATCATCCCGGTACAGCCGCAGGATCCGTCGTTTCGCTTCGTCCGATGCCGCAAAGTTCTTTCCGTCAATATATGCAAGGACCGACTGCGGCATGCCTCCAACCAGCACATACTGGCGGAAATCATTCATGATCTTACGGTGAAGAGCCTGCCCAAGTGGTTTTTTCGTTTCAAAGCATTTGCGGATCAAAGGAACTGTCGCCTCGTCGCCCATTGCCCAAAGGAACTCTTCAAAATCCATGGGGAACATCTCAATATGTTCTTCCTCCGAAGGGATGATGATGTTCTCCGTATTCTTTTTTAAACGGATGAGCGATCCGGTTTCAAGAAAATCATAGCGGCCATCTGCTACAAGATATTTGATGAGCTGCCTTGCCCGCGGAAACTGCTGCACCTCGTCAAATACAATCAAAGATTCTCTCTTATGAAGAACGGTTGAGTAGAATGCACCGAGCTTCGCAAAGAATAGATCAAGATCCGCGCTGTCGTGAACAAAAAGATCAAGAATATCCTGCGGGGCATTGCCAAAGTCGATGATGATATGGCTCTTGTACTCTTGGCGGGCAAAAAATTCGGCAATATAGCTTTTGCCGACACGGCGCGCCCCGTCAATGAGCAGTGCGGTCTGTCCGTTGCTCTTTCGCTTCCATGCAAGAAGTTCATTATAGATTTTCCGTTTCAGCATATTTAAAACCCCCTGTAGGTATTGTAATCTTGACGATGCTAATTATGACATAAAAATCACGAAAAAGCAAGTTAAGATCGGAGGATAAATCACGAAAAAGCAAGTTCGGAACAGTCACAGGTTTTACATCTTATCCGGCGCTTCAAAGCCCAGCAGATCGATGCAGGTCTCCATCACTCTCTGGGTGAGCACAAGCAGCGCGATCAGCCCCGCCTTCCTAGTCTCATCCTCCTCTGCCAGGATCCTTGTCTCATGATAAAAGTGGTTGAAATCATTTGCCAGCTCATAGATGAAGGCGCAGATCTTATGCGGGGCAAGCTCATCGCTTGCTGCCGCGAGCATGGTCTGGAACTGCGCGAGCTGCAGCATCAGGGTCTTTTCAGAGTCGTCGGCCGCATCCCGGATACGGGTTTCCTGCGGTCTGCCCCCCTGCTCGGCATATTTTGCCAGGATGGACTTGATACGAACGATGGTATATAAAATATACGGACCGGTATCGCCCTCAAAGGAGGTGAAGCGCTCGATATCGAAGATATAATCCTTGGATGCCTGGTTGGAGAGATCGCCGTACTTCAAGGCGGATATCGCCACGATTCCTGCAATGCTGCGGGCGTCCTCTTCGGACATCTCCCCGCCCTCGATGATCTTCTGATACATTTCATCCTTTGTTTCCTGAACCAGATTTTCCAGCCGCATCACGCCGCCGTCGCGGGTCTTGAAGGGCTTGCCGTCCCTGCCGTTCATGGTGCCGAAGCCGATGAAGGTCAGCTTGGTGTCGGGCTCCACAAGCTTTGTCTTACGGGCGCAACGGAAAACCTGCGCAACGGAAAACCTGCTCAAAGTAAAGCTCCTGCCGCTTGTCCGTCATATAGATCAGCTCGTCCGGCCGGTACAGCGACATGCGCTCTTTGATGGTGGCGAGGTCGGTGGTATTGTATAGGGAAGCCCCGTCCGATTTTAAGATCATGCAGGGAGGGATTTCCTTGGTATCGGTATCCTCCTTTACATCAACAACCAGGGCGCCGTCGCTGATATAAGCGTAGCCGTCCGCCTTCATGGCGGCGACCATCCCAGGGATCAGCTCATGCACACTGCTCTCGCCCTTCCACAGGTCGAATTCCACATTCAGGCTGCTGTAGTTTTTCTTAAGGTCTGCAATGGATACCTCCATAATGTGCTTCCAGAGCGCGCGGTATCCCCTGACGCCGCTCTGCAGCTTAAAGGTTGCCTCCATCGCCCTTGTCTTATATTCCGCGTCTGTCTTGGACCTGGCGCTGGCGGCAGGGTAGATTTCTTCCAGTTCGGAAATGGTAAAAGGCGCCTCCGCAGGGTATTCCCCTTCATAGGTATCGTCAAAATAGACCAGCCCTGGCATGCGTTCCTTAAGCTCTGTAATAACCAGCCCCATGGGCATTCCCCAGTCGCCCAGATGCACGTCTCCGATAACCTCATGACCCGCATAGCGGCGGATCCTCTTCAGGCTTTCCCCAATAATGGCGGAGCGGAGATGTCCTACATGGAGGGGCTTTGCGATATTGGCCCCGCCGTAGTCCATGATGATCTTCAAAGGAACCTCCGGCATTTTAAGACCGAACTTCGGACTGACGGACATCTCATTCAGGTATTCGGTAAGAAAGCTTTCCGATATCTTTAAATTCAGGAAGCCGGGAAGAACTGCCGCAGCCTCACGAAAGACAGGACGGTCCGCCAGCTTTTCCGCCACATCCCTGGCGATCGCGATGGGAGCTTTATGGTACTGTCTGGCGCCTGCCATAGCGCCGTTGCACTGATATTCACACAAGTCAGGACGGTTGGAAAGCGTTACGCGCCCCAAAGAGCGGTCGTAACCTGCCGCTTCAAAGGCGTCCTGCATTTCCGCAGTCAATAAATCAATTAGTTGCTCCATGATGTGTATCCCTTCTTATTTAAATAATGTTGTAAGAGTTCTCAGATTATTTTTATACTATAGCGGATATTTTTCATTCTTGCAATATCGGAATGAAAAAATAATGAAAAATAAAAGAAAATAAAAGAAAAAGTAATTTTGCTGAAAAAATATTTGACGGAATGGAAATCCCATGTTATGCTAGACGTACTGAAAAGGACCTTGAAGCTTTTTAGGGTTCTTTTTTTGCGCAATGGGTTAGTTTAGAACAGGAAGGACAAAACGGAGCTGTTATGGAAAAAAATCAGGAACAGAAGGATCAGGGTCAGGATACAGCAGCGCTGAACCAGACAGGATCAGACAGAGCGGAACAGAGCGGGGCCAAGATGAAGATGCCGGAAGAATTTGGAACAGGGCGGCAGGAAACGGAGCGGCAGGAAACAGGGCGGCAGGAAACAAAGGCGCAGGAAACAGGGCAGCAGGAAACAAAAGCGCAGGAAACAAAAGCGCAGGAAACAAAAGCACAGGAAACAAAGGCGCAGCAATTAGGACTGCAGGACACAAAACAGGGCGGTGCCGAAGGGGGCGCTGCAAAAAGCAATGGCGTGAAAGAGGATGAGAGCCTTGTCGTTTTGAAGCCATATCTGGATGCGCGTATTTTGCGCGCCATAGGGGAGATGGGTTTTGAAAAGATGACGCCTATTCAGGTACAGGCAATCCCGATTCTGGTCGAAGGAAAGGACATCATTGGGCAGGCCCAGACCGGCACAGGCAAGACCGCCGCATTTGGGATCCCCATCCTGCAGAAGATCGATCCGAATAACAGGGCTCTTCAGGCAATCATCCTGTGTCCGACCAGGGAACTGGCGATTCAGGCGGCGGAGGAGCTGCGCAGACTGGCAAAGTTTATGCACGGCGTAAAGATCCTGCCCGTCTATGGCGGACAGGAGATCAGCAGACAGATAACAGGCCTTAAGGGAACCCAGATCGTGGTGGGAACGCCCGGCCGTGTCATGGATCATATGCGCAGGAATACGATTAAGCTGGATCAGGTGAGCACCGTGATCTTGGATGAAGCGGACGAAATGCTGGATATGGGCTTCCGCGAGGATATGGAGCTGATCCTGGGAGAGATTCCCGGTGAGCATCAGACAGCCTTGTTTTCCGCCACGATGCCCCAGCCTATCCTGGATATCACGGATAAGTTTCAGAAGGATGCGGAATTCATCCATGTGGCTTCTGAGGAGCTGACCATTCCTTTGGTATCCCAGCATTATTACCGCATCCGTAATAAGGATAAGGATGCCGCCTGTATCAGGGTGCTGGAGTATTATCAGCCGAAGCTTTGTCTGATCTTCTGCAATACGAAGAAGAAGGTGGACGAGCTGGCTGAATGCCTGAAGAAGCATGGATTTCAGGCGGAAGCGCTGCACGGGGACATGTCCCAGAGCCAGCGGGATGTGGCAATGGGACGTTTCCGTAACGGAAGCACGAATATTCTGATCGCTACGGACGTGGCGGCCAGGGGAATCGACGTGGAAAATGTGGAAGCGGTCATCAATTATGATGTTCCGCAGGATATTGAATATTATGTCCACCGTATCGGTCGTACCGGACGTGCCGGCAAGACCGGTAGCTCCTATACCTTTGTAAGCGGCAAGGAAGTATTCCGAATCCGCCAGATCGAGCGGTTCTGCAGGACCACGATTGACGAGTGGAAGCTGCCGAACGCCTCCAAGGTGCTTAAGGTAAAGGCGCAGAAGTTGCTGGAAGCCGCATGGGAGCTTCGGGAGAGCGAGGATATAGAGCTCATGAAGAAGTATATTTCCCGTAAGATGGAGGAAGAGGGCTGCGACGCCATGGATATTGCGGCCGTGCTTTTGAAATACTATGTAGGGGAAAAGGGAGAAGAGATCGAGGAGGATGAAGAACTCTCCAGGAGAAAGCGCGAGGAAAGCGGCCGTGGCAGGCGCAGACGGGAGAGGGGCAGCAGGGAGAGCGCAGAAGAGGAGAAGCGGTCCCGCAGAGGGGAAGATACGAGAGAAAAGAGAGACCGCCGGGAACGGGATGCCTTCCGTGAGGATAGAGGCGACCGCCGGAAACGCGGGGAACAGCAGGATGAAAAGCGCGATCTGAACCGTGAGGAAAGACGCCGCAGGGATGCAGGCGTATTGGAACGCAGGGAAAAATGGAACAAGATGGATCGCGCCGCAGAGCAAAGAGAGCTTCGCAGCGCCGAGCAGGGGAAGTTCCGCGCGGAAAAAGAAGAAACCAGACGAAGCGGTATGAAAAAGGGCAAGGTTTCGGAGAAAGGGTCTGGTGACGGCTGGTGGAGCGGTAAAAAGCTGCCTTTTTCCACAAGGGAGCACAGGAAGCGCTGAGAGTGTGATGCGGCAGAAAGGAAACTGACATGAGAGTTGGAATGGGCTATGATGTACATCGTCTTACAAAGGAGCGGGATCTGATCCTGGGTGGTGTAAAGATTCCTTACGAGAAGGGACTTCTGGGGCATTCCGATGCGGATGTCCTGCTCCATGCTGTCATGGATGCCCTGCTTGGGGCGGCTGCCATGGGCGATATCGGCCAGCATTTTCCGGATACTGATCCGGCATATGAGGGGATCTCCTCCATGAAGCTGCTGGAAAGGGTGGGAAATATGCTGTCGCAGCAGCATTTTCTCATCGAGAATATCGATGCGACGATCATTGCGCAGGCTCCGAAAATGCGCCCCTATATAGATGATATGCGTAAGAATATTGCGGAAGCGCTGGAGCTTTCCGTCGATCAGGTCAATGTTAAGGCGACGACGGAGGAAGGGCTGGGCTTTACCGGGAGCGGGGAGGGAATCTCCGCACAGGCAGTCTGCCTTCTTACCAGTCCCTATGATCTTACTGCAGGTCAGGTGGCGGGAGGCTGCGCCGGATGCCAGGGCTGCCCGGCAGGGAGGTAAGACTGTCCAGATAAGACTTTTCTTGAAAAATCAGTTGACAAAAATGCTTTTTTTGCATATGCTGAATAATAGCAAAGGCGTTGAGCGAATAGAGTAGTTTTCCGTCAAGGTCACAGAGAGGGATTGCCGTTGGCTGCAAGCAGTCCTGTCCGGAGGAAGAGGAAGTGCATTCGTGAGCCGGTCCGGTGAAAGGAAGTATCCGGATCCGCAGGCGGGCGTTAACCGCATTGAGGGAAAGGCATGGGCCTTTAATTAGAGTGGAACCGCGGATGAACCGTCTCTAGGCAGACGGACGACCGCGGTTTTTTATATTAGGAAGCCTGCCAATTAGAAGGTTCGGCAGATTAGAAGGGTTCGTCAGATCAGAAGGTCTGCCGGATCATGCAGTCCGTTGCCGGGCATGCCTGGAGGAAAGCAATGCCGGGGCGCTTATGGATAAAGTCAGCGCAGGGCAGGAGGAAATCGATATGGGTTTTATCCGGAATGTGCGGGAGGAGATTCATATTATCAGGGAGCGTGACCCTGCGATCCATTCATCAATGGAGGTGTTTCTTTATCCCAGCTTTAAGGCGATGATGCATTATCGGGTCGCACACAGGTTATACCAGAAGAAGCATTTTTTCCTTGCGAGATACGTGTCTCAGAGAGGGGCGCGCAAGACCGGGATTGAGATCCATCCGGGCGCGCAGATCGGAAAGGGTCTTTTCATCGACCATGGAAACGGTGTGATCATCGGCGAGACCACGGTGATCGGCGACAATGTGACACTGTATCAGGGAGTTACCTTAGGCGGTACGGGCAAGGAGCACGGGAAACGCCACCCTACGATCGGAAATAACGTGATGATCAGCGCGGGGGCAAAGGTGCTGGGTTCCTTTACCATAGGGGATAATTCCAAAATCGGCGCCGGAAGCGTTGTTTTGAGTGAGGTGCCGCTGAACTCCACCGTGGTAGGTGTTCCGGGGCGTGTGGTGAAGCGTAATAATCAGACCCTGCCGCAGGAAACCATGAACCAGATAGACCTGCCGGACCCCGTGAAGGAGGATATCGCTTGTCTGCAGCAGGCGAATACAGAGCTTGTCAACCGCCTGCTTGGGATGGAGGAGGAGATTAGGCGCCTAAAGCGGGAGATCGACGAGAAGAGCTAAGGGCATCACTGGATATGAAAGTTGGGCACACAGCTGAAAAAAGCTGAGGGCATCGCTGGACACGAAAGTTGGGCGCACAGCTGAAAGGAAAAGCTAAGCGCACAGTCGAATACAAAAGTTGAACGTATAAGAAAAACAGACGGGAGATGGAAGAAATGAGCATGAAGATTTATAACACACTGTCCAAAGCGAAGGAAGAATTTGTTCCTTTGGAGCCGGGCAAGGTGAAAATGTATGTTTGCGGACCTACGGTTTATAATTATATCCATATCGGAAACGCACGTCCTATGATTGTGTTTGATACGGTACGCCGTTATATGGAGCACAAGGGTTACGAGGTGAATTATGTATCCAATTTCACCGATGTGGACGATAAGATCATCAAAAAAGCAAACGAAGAGGGCGTGGAGAGCGAGGTAATCTCCAAAAGATTTATTGAAGAGTGCAAAAAGGATATGGAAGCGTTAAATGTACGGCCGGCAACCACGCATCCCCAGGCGACCCAGGAAATCGGCGGAATGATAGAGATGATCGATACCCTGATCCGGAAAGGGCACGCCTATGCGGTGGAGGACGGAACGGTTTATTTCCGCACCAGGAGCTTCCCCGGCTACGGCAAGCTTTCCCATAAGAATCTGGACGAACTGCAGGGAGGCAACCGTTCTCTGTTAGTGTCCGGTGAAGATCAAAAGGAGGACGCCCTGGATTTTGTGCTCTGGAAGCCGAAGAAAGAGGGAGAACCGTATTGGAGATCGCCCTGGTGCAACGGGCGTCCTGGCTGGCATATTGAATGCTCCGTGATGAGTAAGCGTTATCTGGGCGAGGAAATCGATATCCATGCCGGAGGGGAGGATCTGATCTTCCCGCACCATGAGAATGAGATTGCCCAGTCCGAGGCGGCGAACGGGAAGCCCTTTGCGAGGTATTGGATGCACAACGCCTTCCTGAACATCGACAATAAGAAAATGTCCAAATCTGCGGGCAATTTCTTTACCGTGCGAGAGATCCTGGAAAAGTATGATCCCCAGATTGTACGTTTCTTCATGCTGTCCGCCCATTACAGAAGTCCGTTAAACTTCAGCGCGGAGCTGATGGAAGCGGCGAAAAACGGTTATGACAGAATCGTCACCAGTGTGGAAAACCTGAATTATCTGCTGGGGAAGGCTTCCTGCGCGCAGATGACGGAAGAGGAAAAGAAGCTGGCAGAGGACGCCGCAGGATTTGCCGACAGGTTTGATGAAGCGATGGATGATGATTTCAATACCGCCGACGCGATCTCGGTGATTTTTGAGCTTGTGAAATTCGCCAATACAAATGCTTCCGGTGACAGCTCGAGGGAATTTCTGCAGGCGTTAAAGGATGAGATCCTTCTTCTGTCCGACATCTGCGGTCTGACCGTGGAACGAAAACAGGAAATGCTGGATGCTGATATTGAGGCCCTGATCGCAGAGCGCCAGGCCGCCAGAAAGGCGAAAAACTTTGCCCGCGCAGACCAGATCAGGAATGAGCTTCTGGAGAAAGGGATTATTTTGGAAGATACACGTGAGGGTGTGAAATGGAAGAGAGCATGATTCTGTCACAGATTAAACAGACATTTGACTGCGGGGAGCAGGATATCAGATCCTATTCCCCGCTTACCCTGGCGTATGTTGGAGATGGCATCTATGACCTGATCATCCGCACTGTAGCGGTGGAGCGCGCCAACAGGAGGGTGAATGACCTGAATAAGATCACGGTTCAATACGTCAAGGCCCCGGCTCAGGCAAAGATTGTTGAGGCGCTTCAACCCTTTTTAACAGAGGAAGAGATGGAAATTTATAGAAGAGGGCGCAACGCTAAGCCTCACAGCTCCGCCAAGAATGCGTCTCAATCCGAATATCATAAGGCGACAGGCTTTGAGGCGCTGATCGGTTACCTGTACCTGACCGGAAGTATGGACAGGCTATTGGAGCTGGTGAAGGTGGGAATAGAGGCGGCAGGGATGACTATATAGCAGGAATACAGGCCATAGCTATAGGTGATGATTTATAGATTACGGGATAGAAGTTTCCGTAATATTATGGGAGGATAACATGGGATATCAGGAATTTACCATAGAAGGCAGGAATGCGGTGATAGAGGCCTATCGGGCGGGCAAGCCCATTGATAAGCTCTTCCTATTGGACGGCTGTCAGGACGGACCGATCATGACCATAAAGCGGGAAGCGAAGAAACACGAAACGATCGTGAAATTCGTGACCAGGGAACGGCTGGACCAGATGTCGGAGACAGGCAGACACCAGGGCGTGATCGCCTATGCCGGGGCTTACGAATATGCGGAGGTGGAGGACATTCTGAAGATTGCCAGGGAAAAAGGGGAAGAGCCTTTTCTCTTCTTGCTGGATAATATAGAGGATCCCCATAATCTGGGGGCTATCATCCGTACCGCGAACCTGGCGGGCGCGCACGGCGTGATCATACCGAAGAACCGGGCTGCAGGACTCACCGCTGCCGTCGCCAGGACTTCGGCGGGCGCACTGAATTATACGCCGGTAGCCAGGGTGACGAATCTCGTCAAAGCCATTGAAGATCTGAAAAAGGAGGGTCTGTGGTTTGTATGCGCGGATATGGACGGAACAACCATGTATGACCTGAACCTGCGGGGACCGATAGGCCTTGTGATCGGCAATGAAGGAGAAGGCGTGGGACGCCTTGTGAAGGAAAAATGCGATATGGTCGCATCCATTCCCATGAAAGGCAATATTGATTCTCTAAACGCTTCTGTCGCGGCAGGAGTGCTCGCTTATGAGATTGTGCGCCAGAGGCTTCGGTAACTGTTTTCTATGCTATGGTGAAGGATAGCTGTGCAGGGATGGCGGATATCTGCGTTCTGATAAAGGACACTCCTGCTTCGGTGGCGGATGGCCGTGAATGTCTGCGTGGAGGCATGGATGCGGCATCGGACAGGTCAGAAAAGGGGTCGCTTATGAATAACAAGGGTTATTGTGAATATGAAGGATCCAGTGATGAAGAACTCATTGACAGGCTGCGGAGCGGGGAAGAGGGCATCATGGACTATATCTGCGATAAATATAAGAATCTGGTGCGCAGCAAGGCCAAATCCATGTATATCCTTGGCGGGGATAATGAGGATCTGATCCAGGAAGGTATGATCGGTCTTTTTAAAGCCGTCCGTGATTATGATATCGGAAGGGATGCCAGCTTTGCCACCTTTGCGGATCTTTGCGTCAGCCGTCAGCTTTATACTGCGGTGCAGGCATCCCAGCGTAAAAAGCACCTCCCCCTGAATACATATATTTCCTTTTATGCAACCGTGACGGACCAGGAAGGGAACGGAGAGCTTGACCTTCTGGATACCCTGGGCAATCATCAGGGGCAGAGCCCGGAAGAGCTTTTCCTGGATAAGGAACGTGTGGAATACTTGGAAAATGCCATTGAAAAAGAGCTCAGTCCCTTTGAAAAGCAGGTCCTGGATCTGCATCTGACGGGAATGACCTATTCCCAGATCGCGAGAGTGCTGGGGCGCGATGAAAAATCTACGGATAATGCGCTTCAGCGGTTAAAAAGTAAGATTAAGAGGATGCTTTGATTTTTATTCTTTATATTCTTTTAAGATTTCTGATAGAGCCAGTTTCTTGACAGTCCTTTCCCATGGTTTTATAATGAAATGCAGTGGCCGACCGGTCGGTCGGCCTAGGTTTGCGTCTGCGTGACACCTGATAGAAACCTGTCATGTGCAGGAAGCGGCGCAGAAAAGAGGAAAAGATGATTTCAAAATTCAGTGTGAAGAAGCCCTATACAGTGCTTGTCGGAGTGATTTTGGCCATTGTCCTTGGAGTTGTGTCCTTTACTAAAATGACCACGGATCTTTTGCCCAGCATCAGCCTGCCCTATGTGGTGGTAATGACGACCTATGCGGGTGCGAGCCCCGAGACGGTGGAGACGGAAGTGACGCAGGTGGTGGAAGCCAGCATGGCGACCGTCAGCAATATTGAGAGTATCAACTCGGTTTCTTCTGAAAATTATTCCATGGTAATTCTGGAGTTTTCCCAATCAACCAATATGGATTCTGTTTCGCTTGAAATCAGGGAAAATCTGGATCAGGTAAGCGCCTACTGGAGTGATTCCATAAGCAATCCCATCATTATGAAGCTGAATCCCGATATGCTGCCTGTCATGATCGCCGCTGTCGGCGTGGAAGGAATGGAGGCAGGAGAGGTCAGCACTTATGTACGGGACAGCCTTGTGCCGGAGCTGGAGAGCCTGGAGGGGGTGGCAAGCGTCAGCGCGACGGGGCTTTTGGAGGAGAGCGTTAATGTCATTATCAGTCAGGAAAAGGTAGATGCGGTCAACGAGAAGGTATTCGCCGCGATTGACGGGCAGATGGAGGATGCGCAACAGGAAGGCAGCAGCTTCTGGATTCCCGTCAGGAACTGGTAAGCGGAAGACAGGAGCTGGTGAAGAATCAGGAAGAATTATCCAAAGGGCAGGCGGAAATTGAAGAAGGTAAGACTGCCCTGGAACAGCAGAAGGATTCCGTATTTGCCCAGCTGGCACAGACGAAAAACATGCTGTTGGGCTATAAAACAGAGCTGGAGGCTACCAAGGCGGCGCTGAGTGCGGGGATGAATATCGCTCCGGGCCTGGTCGGCGGTATGGAGACAGTGCAGACCGAAATGGATGTGATTCAGCGAATTTCTGATGAATATCAGACAATTACATCGAACTCAGGCACTGATGTAACGCCCGGTGATGTAACTCCTGGTGATGCGGGTTCAGGAGGTATTACGGAGGCGGAAGAATCCCGGCTTAGGGAATTAAAAAGTACCTTTTTTAATCTCCGCACGATACAGCAGATAAGAGATCAGGCGCAAGCTTCGGAAAATAATGATAATTCCAGTCTTGGATTCATGGTGGAAAGGTTGTGGGAGCTTGATTGGGAAAAACCCGAGAACTTTACCGAAGTCCGGAGTCTGCTCGGCGTAGTATCGTCCGGCGTTGCCGCAGAACAGAGGATACAGTCTTCTCTGGACGATCTGCTGAAAAACATGAATGCCGGTGAGTATCAGCAAACGATTACTCAGCTTTCCGGTCAGCTGGACACAGCCCTGGCGTCTGTGGACAAAGGTCTGATAGAGATAGAGAAAGGTCAGATGAGCGCTTCGCTGGAGCTCGCCAATGCCTATACGCAGCTTCTGCTGGGAGAATATCAGCTTCAGCTTGCGCAGACGCAGCTCGAGAGCGCATTGGCTCAGATCGACAGCGGGGAGCAGCAGCTGGAAGAGGCTGAAAAGCAGATAGATGACGGGGAGGAGCAGCTTGAGGAGGCCAGGGATAGCGCATATGCAAACGCCGATCTAAATGGAATCCTGACAGTCGATATGATCAATAACTTGCTGACGGCTCAGAATTTCTCCATGCCGGCAGGCTATGTCACAGAGGATGGCATTGATTATCTGGTGAGGGTAGGGGATAAGCCGTCCACAGTGGAGGAGCTCCAGGAACTGCCTTTGATGGATCTGCATATGGACGGGGTGCCGGTTGTGACCCTGGGAGATGTGGCGGATGTATTCTATACCGATAATTCCGATGCGATATATGCCAATGTAAACGGAAGTCCGGGCGTGATGCTGACGATACAGAAGCAGACCGGTTATTCTACGGGAGAAGTTTCGGACCGACTGCTGGAGAGATTTTCCGGGTTGATGGAGGAGGACTCCAGCCTATCGTTGATCACGCTGATGGATCAGGGTGTGTACATTGACCTGGTTATGGATTCCATTATCAATAATATTCTGTTCGGCGGGTTATTGGCTATCCTGATCCTGATCCTGTTTTTGAAGGATCTTCGCCCGACCCTCGTGGTGGCTTGTTCCATTCCGATCAGCCTGGTGACGGCAGTTGTTTGTATGTATTTCAGCGGCGTCACCCTGAACGTGATATCCTTGTCCGGTCTTGCCCTGGGGATCGGTATGCTGGTGGATAACTCCATTGTGGTGATTGAAAATATTTACCGGATGAGGAGTGAAGGTCTTCCTGTAAAGGAGGCGGCAGTAGAGGGCTCCCGGGAAGTGGCCGGCGCGATTATGGCTTCTACCTTGACTACCATATGTGTATTCCTTCCGATTGTATTTACAGAAGGAATCACCAGGCAGCTTTTTGTGGATATGGGGCTTACGATTGCATATTCCCTTCTTGCCAGCCTTCTGATCGCATTGACGGTTGTGCCCGCAATGTCCTCGAAGATACTGATTAAATCAAAGGAGCAGAAGGAAGGACGTTTCTTCCAGGCTTTTGTAAATCTTTACAGCAGACTGCTGTCCTTGTCCCTGAAGCTGAAGGGCGTTGTCCTGTTTCTGGTGGTCGCGCTGTTAATCGGCAGCGCAGCAGCGGCGTTAAGCAGAGGAACAGCTTTTATGCCCGATATGGATTCTACTCAGATGACGGTGAGCGTGAATATGGAAGAGGGTACTCCTCTGTCAGAGACTGCTGCAGTTACGGACCAGGTTGTAGAGCGGATCCTGGAAATTGACGAGATCCAGGATGTGGGCGCCATGACAGCCGGCTCTTCCATGGGCATGCTGATAGGGGGAGGCGGCGGAGGCAGTACCACCAGCACCTCCATTTATGTAACGACGAAGGAAGATAAGACCACCAGCAATGAGGATCTGGCGGCTATGATATTGGAGAGAACCTCAGATCTGGACGCATCGATAACAGTGGATACTTCCAGCATGGATATGAGCGCACTTGGGGGGAGCGGAATCTCCATTCAGGTGCAGGGGCGTGAGATGGATACCCTCCGCAAGGTCGCTTCCGAGGTCGCTGCGGTCCTGGCGGATGTGGAGGGAACAGCCGACGTTTCTGATGGAATGGAAGAGACGGATGAGGAGCTTAGAATTGTGGTGGACAAGGAAAAGGCGGTGGAGTATGGTCTTACAGTAGCGCAGGTCTTCACACAGATTTATTCCAGGCTTGCCGACGCCGTCAGCATGACCACCCTGGTTTCGGCAGATAAGGATTATAACATATATGTAATGAATGGCAGTGATACTGCGCTGACCAGGGAAATGCTTAAAAGCTTTGAGGTGACAGGTACCGATAAGGAAGGAAAGTCTGTTTCGGTGCCGCTGGAGGAAATCGCGGAATTTCAGAATACTCAGGCATTGAGTTCCATCAATCGTTCTGACCAGAACCGTTATATATCTGTTTCGGCTTCCATTGCGGATGGTTATAATGTGGGTATCGTTTCCGCAAGAGTGGAGGACGCGTTGGAGGATTATGAAGTTCCGGACGGTTATAAGCTGGTATTTACCGGGGAAAACGAGACGATCAATGATGCAATGGAACAGGTCCTGCTTATGCTGCTGTTGGCGCTGGTATTTATGTACCTGATCATGGTAGCACAGTTCCAGTCCCTGCTGTCGCCCTTTATCATTATGTTCACCATCCCCCTTGCATTTACCGGAGGGTTCCTCGGCCTGTTTATCAGCGGAAGCGAAGTCAGTGTGATCGCGATGATCGGTTTTGTCATGCTGTCCGGTATCATAGTAAATAACGGTATCGTGCTGATCGATTACATGAACCAGCTTCGTGAAGAGGGAATGGAAAAGAGGGAAGCAATTCTGACCGCAGGACGCACAAGGCTGCGTCCGGTACTGATGACGGCCCTGACCACGATCCTTGCCCTGTCCACCATGGTATTCAGCCATGATATGGGAGCTGAGATGGCGAAGCCTATGGCCATTGTTACAATAGGAGGTCTCCTATACGGTACTTTGTTGACCTTGATCGTGATACCATGCATCTACGATTCCTTTATCAGGGAGAAAAAGGTAAAGAAGGGCAAAGAGAAAAAAGGCAGGGCAGGCAAGTAAGGCTAGGGAGTATGTAAAGCAAGGAAAGCATTTAAAGCAAGGAAAGTATGTAAAGCATGTAAAGCAAGGAAAAGTTTAATTTCAGGAAAAATAAGAGGGAGAAAAAATGGGAAAAATAACAGGGGCAGAAAAGCAGGATGAGCTGCCGGAAAAGGTCAGGCTTCTGTATAATGCTGTGCTTCAGCTGTTTGAGGAAGGAACGGATCTGGCAGATATCACGGTATCCAGTATTACCGGAAAGGCTGGTATAGGAAAAGGCACCGCATATGACTATTTTGATTCAAAGGAAGAACTGGTTGCCTGCGCCCTGCTTTATGTAATGACTCAAATGACGGAGAAGCTTCTTAAAATGCTGGAAACAAAGGAAAATTTTGGCGAGCAGATGGCGTGTCTGCTGGATTGGGTGGAGAAAAGTTTCTTTGAAAGGAATTGTTTGAACCGTTTTCTCCACCTGCTGACAGATAATTCCAGTATTGGACAATTGCTCCGGCAGAAGGTGGATGCAAAGGAAATAGAACAGCATATGCCTATGATGTTATTCCAGAGACTACTGAAGAAGGCGGCAAGTGATGGAGAAGTGCGCACAGACATTTCCCTGGAATATATGGCTTATACCATATATTCCAGACTCGCCGGATATGTGACTTTTCTCTATATTGAGAAACAGGAAAGGGAGAAAAGGGAAAAAATGCGGATGCTTGTCTATCAAGGGATTATGAAAGAATTTGCTGTCGAAGGTTAGCAAGGACTTGGGGCCTTCAGAATAAAAAATTTTCAATTTCTTCTTTCATTCATTAAAAAATTCTGCTATAATGTACCGTAGCGGGAGGGTAACATTATGCAGACATTGTACACGACAGCTAAGGTAAATAATGAAATCGAATTATGTGAGGTAAATGGACAACAGGACAGGCGTGAAATAGAGAAGGCTCTTTTGAAGAACAGAATATCCTATTACATCCGCTGGCCAAAGAGATCTATTTTTAATAAGAAGAAGGAATTGTGTATTATCTGCATCAATGAAAATTCCCGGACCGAGGCTGAAGATATTGTGCAGGCCGTCTGTGATGAGATGGGTATCCGGGTGCGCTTCCTTATGAGACCGTCCAGGAATGATTATCTATAGGAACTACTTACAGGGATTTACTTATAGAAATTTACTTATGGGAATTTCAATGAATTTTTTAGAAAATTGGCACAATTTTTCTTGACAAGAATATATTCATTTGATACAATAACGTATGGTGATTGCGAGAGAGCATCATGATGCTGCTGTGGCTCAGTAGGTAGAGCGTCGCATTGGTAGTGCGGAGGTCACGGGTCCGATTCCCGTCAGCAGCTTTTTGTAAAACGCTTAGAAATGGTTTATTTATGCGGTTTCTGGCGCTTTTATTTTTGCCAAAAAATCGAAAGGTAATCAAAGAGGTAATCAGACATATGTTCGATAAAAAATGCAGAAAGGAGATTTCTGTATGTACGGCCCTTTATTTTGACCTAGATTTGAATTTTCATATCATACGAATTTATTCACCCATGCCATGAAAATTGAAATATAAAAATAGGAATACATTACTTCGGTATGGTGTTTTTTTTCTGCAAGTGATGGAAGTGTTGTTTCTTTTACAAACATACAGTATGTGGACGGGCAGACAAAGGCTACGCCGAAAATTTGCTATTGCAGAAAAGATAAATGTATGTTATATTTTGTCTAAGGAAAACCAGAGAGCTAGGCGGCTATCCTCCATCATCGGAGGGGCTTTCCCCTCCGGACGAAAGAAAGGAGGGGTGCCAATGGTTACATATTCTGATCTGATTCAGATAGGTATATTCATTGTTTCCTTAATCGGGTTGTGTTACGCAATCTTTCAGGGAAGAAAATAGCCGCCAACTATTCCAAGTAGCTGACGGCTGTTATAATATAACAAGCAAAAAGTTATTTTGAGGGTAGCCGCTTCTCTGGCTTTTCCCTTTTTTATAATATAGCACGAACGGATTATTTAGTCAATCATTTTCTCCCACTTTTGTACACTTATTTGGTTTTCGGTATAACTGCGACAAAAGACATATTACGGATGAATCATTTTTTGCCCTTTGTCATGTATCCTCATACTTGATACAAAATAACCGAATCTCCTCACTGGGGTGGAGGTATCTGTTGTGCCTGCGCAGCCGCCTGCGCGGCGGCAATACGGTTCTGAAGCTCAATAGACTGCTGGATAATGATATTTTGCGCATCAGGGTTGGCGAAGAAGGTTACGTCATGCTGGCAGTGCGGCGTAGCTAAGGGCGAGGAAATCGTACCGTCCGGATTTACGGTTGTGGAGGAGCCTGCCCATAAGGCTTCATTCTCGGGCGCATAGTTCAGGTTATAAACGCCCTGTACCTGGAAAGGACATTCCGGCGCAGCGGGGAGTCCGTCGTACTGGCAGATAGGACCCTGGAAGTGCATATCACAGCTTTCGGTTGGAATGAAATTCTCCGCAAAGTATTCTGTTGTCAGAAAAGCGTCGCATAGTCCGGGGATCGGAAGCTTCCCGGATCTTGAGCAGACTGTTTCCCTCACAACGCCGGTTGGCATGGAAAACTGCTCATTAGGGAGGTTTTCGTGAATCTTGCTCATAACAGTTTTCCAAAGGGTTCTGGCTAAGGTACGTTCCCCGTTTTTATCACTTAATTCTCTCTGGTTATTGTCATAGCCTACCCAGACGCTGCAGGTATAATAAGGGGTGTAGCCGGCAAACCAAACATCCTTGTAATCGCTTGTGGTACCGGTTTTGCCCGCCATTGCCATGCCGGTATTGAAATAGGCGCTTGTTCCTGTTCCGCCCTGGACCGTCATAACATCCACCATGGCATCTGTGAGAAGGAAAGCGGTGCTCTCCCGGATCACCTGTCTGCTCTGGGGACTGGTATTGTCCAGAAGCACATTGCCGTCGGCATCCAGAACCTGGGTGTAGAACTTGGGCTTGATATATGCCCCCTGGTTCGCAATGGAGGCGTACGCAGCACAGAGCTCGATATTTTTCACCCCGTAGGTAATGCCGCCCAGCGCCAGCGGCTGTTGATTGTCAAAGAAATACTGGTCGCCGATCCAGGTGCCGTCTGTCAGTGTGGTAAAGCCGAAGTTCAGCAGATAATCGAATCCCAGCTGGGGAGTGATCTGCGTCAGCGCTTTAACTGTGATCACGTTCATGGAACGGATAATCGCATTGCGGACTGTCTGAATGGTATAAGTATATTTTCGGTTCGTGTTGTTGACAGGCGTTCCGTCGTCATAGTTGAAGGGCATATCGTTGAATACGGATGCCAGAGTCAGCCCTCCGCTGTCGAGACCCGGCGCATAGGTGGAGAGAATCTTAAAGGTGGAACCGGGCTGTCTGACGGTACCGGTGGCACGGTTCAGGGTCAGTCTTCCTTCCTTGGACCCGCGGCCCCCGACGATCGCTTTCACGTAACCGGTGCTCTGGTCGATGATCACCATGGAAGCCTGGGGCTCCGGGGTAAGGGTGTAGCGCCGGACGATCTTCTCTTCAGGGACATCCCCGGCAACAGCCGCCTCGTAGGTCAAAATCGCTTCCATCGCCTCCTCCTGGGAAGAGAAGAGCAGGTTAAAATTGGGGCTCCCGTGTTCCTTAAACCATTTTGTCATGTTCTGCTTGCTGTAATTAGTGGGATTGTCGTCCTCATCATATACAGTCAGGGCGTAGTCAAGATCCCACCAGGTACCCTCCGGGAAATTCTCAGGATTGGAAAAGGCTTCGTCTACAATGGACTGGATCTTGGAATCCAGCGTGGAATAAACCTTTAATCCGCCGGAAAGCACCAGATTGCTTGCCATGGATTCCGACATTCCGGTATCGATCAGATCCTGCTGGATCTGCTGCTGAAGCGCATCCGTAAAATAGGTGCCGGTGGTGACGGTGCTGTCCAGGTATTCCGTATTGCTGGTCTGAATCCGCTCATAGACCGCTTCTGAATCCGCAATGGCCTCATCATATTCCTGCTGGTCGATAAAGCCCAGATCCTTCATATTATCCAGACAGTCCTTGCGCCTGCGCGCATTGTTTTCCGGGTGGCTGATAGGGTTATATCCGCTGGGGTTCTGGGTGATGCTGGCTATGACGGCGCATTCCGACAAAGTCAGCTCGCTGCAGGGCTTCCCAAAATAACGGTTGGCGGCCGCCCCTACGCCCAGCGTATTCTGACCGCAGTTAATGGTATTCATGTAGTTCAGCAATACCTGGTCTTTTTCCGTATGCTTGTCCACCTCTATCGCCAGATATTGCTCCTGGAGCTTACGCTTGATCTTCATCAGATAATTCTTGCCTTCTGAGGTCCAGCTGGTGAAGATGGCGTTTTTCAAAAGCTGTTGGGTAATGGTGCTTCCTCCCTGGGTCCGCCCGTACAGAAGAAATTGATAGGCGGAACGGAACAGGGCCTTGATATCGATGCCGTTGTGCTGGTAGAAACGTTCGTCCTCAATGGCGACGAAGGCCTTGCCAAGGTGATCGGGGATCTCCTCCCAGGTCAGAATGATACGGTTCGCGTTGCTTCCCACGAAACGGTCAATTTCATTTCCGGAGCTGTCATAGACGATGGAAGCCTGCCCTGAAGGAACAAGGGAGGAAATCTGTATGGTCGGAGCGCTTGCGATAATGCCTTTGAACATGCCGATTCCTGTGGCGGCCCCAATGATTCCAATGCTGATACATGTAAGAAGAAAAAGCTTTAGAAGGATAAGGCCGAGCTTCCTTTCCCATCTTTGTGATTTAGAATTTAATGTCCGCTGACGTTCGCGGACTCCCTTTTTGCCGTAATTCATACTTTTGCCTTTCCAAATGTTTTGTTTTCCCCCAAAACAGATCGCTATTATTCTTCATTATACCAAATAAGAGCGGGTAAATAAAGTTTTTTTTGATTTCTTCATAATTGTTTCATAATTTCTTTTGATTTTATGGAGAAGGTGTTGTAAGATAGAGAGAAGGGGAAACAGGAAAGAGACGGAACGGGAAAGCGAGGGGCTTTGGATGGAGAAACAGGGCTGCAGAATCCTTATATCAGGCGGAACAGGTGAGATTGTGGAGAAGAAGTCCCGGTTTATTGCCACCATCCGGCCTGTAAATTCAGAGGAAGAGGCTTCCGCATTTATCGAAGAAATAAAAAAGAAATACTGGGACGCGAGACATAACTGCTCTGCCTTCGTAGTCGGAAGGAGAGGGGAGCTTACCAGGTGCAGCGATGACGGGGAGCCCAGCGGGACCGCAGCACGGCCGATGCTGGAGGTTCTTTTGGGCGAAGGCATCCGGAACGTGGCGGTAGTGGTGACAAGGTATTTCGGCGGAACCCTTCTGGGAACGGGCGGGTTGGTGCGCGCTTATACCCAGGCGGTGAAGGAGGGGCTTGCCCATTGCGAGACAGGAATAGAGCGTCTGGGCCATGAGGTTACTGTTGAATCGAATTATACGGATATCGGCAGGATTCAGTATCTTCTGGGCCAGAAGGGGATAGCGCCGTTAAAAAGCGAATATACGGATAAGGTGACGTTGACCCTGCTGATCCCTGCAGAGCACAGCGGGGGGCTGCAAAAAGAGCTGGTGGAGGCTACGGGAGGCAGAGTGAAATGGGAGAAAACCGGAGAGTATTATTTTGTTGATAAAGAAGCGACTGGAAGATAAAGAGGCGACAGGAAGATAAGTAAGGCAACAGGAAGATAAATAAAGCGACTGGAAGATAAATAAGGAGGCAGGCTTATGGAACAGATTAAGGAGATTGAAGAATTAAGGGAGCTGCTTGCGAATAAGCAATATACCAGACTCCGGCAGTATCTGGCAGAATTGAATGAGGCGGATATTGCGGGAAGCCTGGAGGAAATGGAAGAAGAGGAAATGCTGAAGGTTTTCCGTATCCTGCCGAAGGATCTGGCTGCAAATGTATTTTCTTACCTGGATGTGGATAATCAGCATATGATCATTACGTCCTTGTCGGCAAAAGAGGCCGCCACTGTCATTGACAACCTGATGGCAGACGATGCTGCGGATATGCTGGAGGAGATGCCCTCCAATATCGTGAAGAGGCTGCTTGCGAATGCCAGCCCGGAGACGCGCAGGGATATCAATCAGCTCCTGCGGTATCCGGAGGATTCTGCCGGAAGCATCATGACGGTGGAGTATGTGGATCTGAAGGAGAACCTGACCGTTAAACAGGCGATTGAACGGATCCGCAGGGTAGGGCTGGATCGGGAGACGATCAACATCTGTTATGTCCTGGACGCCCAGAGGAAGCTGATCGGAACGGTCGCCCTGCGGTATCTGCTTTTGAGCGGGGAAGATGAGCTCATCAGCGATATTATGCACGAGAATGTCATATCAGTGAACACCCTTATGGACCAGGAGGAGGTCGCCCAGCAGTTTAAAAAGTATGACTTTACCGCCATGCCCGTGGTAGACAATGAAGAGCGGCTTGTGGGAATTATCACCGTGGATGATATCGTGGATATCATGGAAGAAGAGACCACGGAGGATATGGAAAAGATGGCGGCTATCCTGCCCAGCGATAAGCCGTACATGAAGACTGGTATCTTTGAAACCTTTAAAAAGAGGATCCCGTGGCTTCTGCTTTTGATGGTATCCGCTACCTTTACAGGTCATATTATTCAGTCCTTTGAGGACGCGTTAAGCGTTTATGTATCCCTGACCTTTTTTATCCCCATGCTGATGGATACCGGGGGTAATGCGGGAGGGCAGGCCAGTGTGACGATCATCCGTGGACTTTCCCTGGGAGAGATTGAATACCGGGATGTGCTTCGGGTGCTTTGGAAGGAAGTGCGTGTGGCCGTATTATGCGGCGTGGCGCTCGCCATAGCGAATTTTGCGAAGCTGATGCTCTTCGACAGGGTAGGTGTTTCTGTCGCCCTGGTGGTGTGCCTTACCTTGATCGCCGCAGTGATCATGGCGATGGTAGTCGGATGCCTTCTTCCCGTGCTGGCGAAGCGGATCGGCTTTGACCCTGCCGTGATGGCAAGCCCTTTTATCACCACCATTGTGGACGCTCTGTCCCTGCTGGCGTATTTTCAGATAGCCACGGCAGTGATGGGGCTGTAGCCTATAGCACAAGGCAGCGGTGGGGCTGTAGCCCGCGGCACAAGGCAGCGGCGGGGCTGTAGCGGTCATAAAAACCGGAGCAACAAGATTTCCTGTGCTCCGGTCTTTTTCTTATATTTCTTATTTTTTTTGAAATTATTTCTTTTTCAGTACCAGATGCTGGGGAAGACCATTTACCATGAACGGCTGATAGTCGCCCTGGATCAGGGGCTTCACATAGTCGATAAACTCTTCGGTCACATAGTTGCCTTCCTTGTTTACCCAGTCCCTGGGAACCAGCTTCTCATTGTTGGCGATCCGGTGAACATCATAGATGCCTGCAGCGCTCATGTAAGGATCGTCAGATACACGGTCGATTACGACCATCTTGCCGGTATCTCCTTCGTCGGCAGCCTTAACAGCAGCGCCGCCTACCATGAACGCCTCGTCGATATCGGTACGGGAAGCCATATGGGAAGCGCTTCTCTGCAGGGTGGAGAACTCGATGCCCCTGGTCTTGCAGCCCAGCTTCGCGCCAAGGTAGCCTGCCAGATAAGCGGCTGTGCCCTGGAGCTGCTTATGGCCGAATGCATCCACATAATCAGCACCGCCGGAAAGCTCGCATACATAACGGCCATCTTCCAGCTTGATGCCTTCGGAAACAGCGATTACAACGTTCTTCTTCTTATGGACCAGTTCCTTTACCTTCTTTAAGAACCTGTCGATATCGAAGGTGATCTCGGGCAGGTAGATCAGGTCAGGGCCGCTGCATTCTTCCGTCCTGGCAAGGGCGCTGGCGCCGGTCAGCCATCCCGCATTTCGTCCCATGATCTCCAGAATGGTAATATTTTCTTTATTATAGCTAAGACCCAAGGCATCGCGGATGACCTCCTTGGTGGAAGCGGCGATATACTTTGCGGCGCTGCCGAAGCCGGGGGTGTGGTCTGTCAGGGCAAGGTCGTTATCAATGGTCTTGGGAACGCCCAGGAACTTCTGCTCATGCCCTTTGATGATGGCGTAATCGGACAGCTTCTTGATGGTGTCCATGGAGTCGTTGCCGCCGATATAAATGAAAGCCTCGATCTCAAGCTTATCCAGGATATTGAAAATCTTCTCGTAAATGTCGGGATTTTCATGGATCTCGGGAAGCTTGAAACGACAGGAGCCCAGAAAAGCAGAGGGCGTTCTCTTTAAAAGCTCGATATCCATGTCGGAATGGATCTGTGTGGAAAGGTCTACATACTGCTCATCCAGGAAGCCCTGAATGCCGTGTAACATACCATACACCTTGTGGAACCCACGCTCCTTAGCGGTCTTATAGACTCCGGCAAGACTGGAATTGATCACGGAAGTAGGTCCGCCGGACTGTCCTACGATAATGTTGCGCCTTTTTGTTGCCATTTAAAATTGCCTCCTTAAATTTTGTTCACATAAGGATGCTTCGCGAAGCGTGGCATCCGTTATTTATTCTCATTCCCTTAAATCATTCCCCATTATAGCAAAGAGCTTGTCGCTTTGCAACTGGAAAATAAGTAGAAAATGGTATTTATTCTGTTTTTTTGTTCGGGCTTTACTTTTTATATGGAAACGATTACAATAGAAAAAGGATTGAACGCACCGCAACTGGTAACGAAGAACATTGGGTCGTGAAGGAACGAAAGAGGTTGGCAGCAGATGTGTGACAGGAAGAGTATTTTCGCGGAGGAATTGAATCCGACCTTCCTTTTTGCCTGGAAGGGGATCAGAGATGGGAAGCAGCAGAACGGGCGGGACGATTACCACAGCCACGATTTTCTGGAGATTGCCATGGTGCTGGCGGGCAGGGGCAGGTATCGGATCGACGATAAGATTTATGAGGTGTCGGAAGGAGACCTTTTGATTTTTAACCCGGGCGTCATGCACCAGGCATTGATTATAAAAGGAAACGAGACGCCCAGCGTGGAGCTTTTTATCGGCGCGACAGATTTTCACATAAAATGTCTGCCCAGGAATTGTCTTCCCGTTCCGGAAGACGGATGTATCATACATACAGGGGCGGAACTCAGGCAGAGACTGCTTCGGATCTGTACCTCCATGGAGGCGGAGAACGCTTCCTACCGTAAAGGACGGTATTATATGATGAAGTCCTATCTGGTGCAGATGCTGCTTTTGATCATCCGGGAGCAATATGAACCTGAGGAAAAGCATTCAGGCTTTGCCCTGGTGTCCACCAACAAAAAATACCTTGTGGAACAGATCATGCATTATTTTGAAGCGCATTACAGCGAGAAGATTTCCCTGGATCAGATCGCTGAGAATATGTACCTGAGCCCCTTTTATGTGTCAAAGATTTTTAAGGGCGAGACGGGGAATACACCTATCAGACATCTGATCGATATCAGACTTTCCAGGGCGAAGGAGCTTTTGGAGAATGGCTGGGAGGGCAGCATCCAGGAGGTGGCGGCGAAGGTGGGTTATGAAGATGCGTACCATTTCAGCAAGCTGTTTAAAAAGAAGTATGGAATGCCGCCTTCACAGGTACGCAGAAGGGCGGAGTGAGAGGATGGGCGAGCTGATATTCTGCATATGCGGGAGCGCCGTTTTATGGGCATAGGTGGCTGCAAAGCGGCGGAAAGCGCGTCAGGGCGGCTTGGCGAATGACGGGGCTGAACCGTTACAACATGTAGAAAAAATTAAGGGAAAGTGGTTTTCAAAGGGAAGAAAATCTCCCATTTTCGACACTTAATTACGATGAAAGAGCCGGAACCCCGCATAAATAAAGGGCTTCCGGCTCTTGCCAATGG
>CANPYG010000037.1 GCA_947588205.1 uncultured Acetatifactor sp.
CGCTGGATGCGCGACACGTCCACGCCGTAGCGCGCAAACACGCTCAGGACCACCTCGCCGCGGCGGTCATTGCCGAGCTTTCCAAAGAAGCCCGTCTTCAGCCCCAAGCTGGACGCGGCGCACGCGCAGATCGCCGTCGAACTGCCCATGCACTCCGTACAGGAATTCGCCAACGTCTCGCGCCCCGTCTCCGGAAAGCGCTTGAGTCCGCCGAGCACGAGATCTACGTTCAATTCACCCACGGCAAAGAAGTCAAACATGCGATCCTCCCGCAGCTCAGTCGATCCGAATCCAGGCATCCAGGCCATCCGGCTGATCCGGATTGCAGCCCATCACGCCGGACTTGTGGTAGGAGATCAGCTGGCAGAGCGCGATCAGACCCAGGCCACCCGCCACCGGCCCCACATCTTCGCCCAGCGAAATGCACGTCGCGCCGTCCTTGCGAACCGCTTCCTGTGAATAGCAGACCACCTTCGCGCCCCGCGCGATCAAATCGTCCACCAGCCCCATCTCGAAGCGGTTCCCGGGGGCGCTCACGCTGGCGAGAACCATCGTTCCGGGGCCAATGAGCACCATCGGGCCATGGCGCACATCCAGGAGGTGATAGTAGTTGCTGTTGATCTGGGAGATCTCCTTATAGGCCAGCGCGCCCTCCTCGGCCAGGCCGTCGATCTCGGCGTCATCCGTAGGATCCTCGGTATTCTGCTTCTCCCCATACATCAGGCCCTTGGAGATCAGACGCTTGATGAAGGCCACCGCTTCCTTGGCCTCGTCGCTGGCAATGCCCAGACCGCTGTCGCCATAAACCTCGCCGCCATTGGAATAAATGGCATCCAGGGTAGCTGCCCGGTAATCCGTCTGGTAAGCGTGATAGCCGTCCCACTGCTGCTTCCAGTAATCGTCGATCTTCTGCAGATAGTCCTCAAACACGCTCCAGGTCCAGGTACCCTCTACAAAATAATCCGCAGGATACTTGGTCTTGCCGTCCACCTTCAGGGCTTCCACATCGTCCAGCATGCCGATATTATAGCACAGCAGATCATTGCTGCCGAATCTCATGACATTGTTCAAAAAGTAATTGTGCCCATATACCTTGCCCCAATAGATCCAGGCATCGTCCTCATCCTCAAACAGATATGCGTAATCATCCAGAGGCTGCAGCACGTTCTGGGCCAGAACCTGACCCTGTGTGCCGTTGGTGATCCGGACGATATCCGCAATGGGATCCCCGGCCAGCACGCTCTGTAAGATATCCTGGGTCAGGTCGGTGGGATACTGCACGAATTCAATCTTTACATTGTACTTCTCCAATACCTGCTGTTCCGCATACAGCCTGGCGTTCATTTCCTCCTCGCCGAAAGAAGGTTCTCCTGTCACTTCATCCCGGAAGGTAGTGTCCATTTCACGAGTCCAGTTATGTCCCCAGCGGATCACGATGGGTTCTCCCTGGTTTTCACCGCCCTGGGCGACCTCGCTGCTTTCCCCGCCGCCTGCAGAACTGCTGTCCTGGGCGGAAGACTGTTCCGCGGAACTGCTACTGGGAGTTGCGGAAGACTCACCGTTTCCTCCGCAGCCGACCAGAAGGCTGACTGAAAGCGCCGCACTTAAAAACATGGCCAAAAACTTCTTTCCTTTCATAACTTTCTCCTTTCTTATGCATTCAGGCGTTTACGCAGCCGCTCCTGTCCTGGGAACGGCGCTTTGCCGCCCGATTTTCTTGGTTTATATAAAGCGTCCTCTTCCGCGCCTTATACATCTTTTTGATAAACGGTTTTTTGTGTAAAAAATACCCATATAGCATATGTAACATTGCTATATTTTTCTCCAAGCTTCCCCCTGCAGCGCCCCGGGCAGCCTGAATTGATGTCTTTCTTGGGAATCTATCTGTCTTAAAAACCAGGCGAAGCCCTTTTCTTAATTCTTTCTTCCTTTGAAAAGGCTTCGTACATTTCACTTATTTGAGGATGAAACGTCCTCTTTTTTCATCATTTTTAGGGTTTTGAATCTGCGAGTCAGAAATTACAGGAAGTTTTGCCGAATTTTTCGCCCCAATTTTCAAATACATCTTGCTTTTTGCCTTCCCCGTTGTTATAGTTAATATTATAAGCAGGGATTTCCCCGCTGTAAATGGAAAATTGCTATCCATATATGGAAAAATGCTAGATTGTATATCTTTTTTCCTAAAAAATACCACCATTTTAGAAGGTCTGGGAACGAATTGCCCGGTTCCCCGGCCGGCGAAAAGGAGGGAAAACGGAAATGGATCATCAAATTGCCTCCGGGGACGGTCCCCATTTAAACCGGACGGATCTGTATATCTACCAATGCGGCTCCGAATGCTGTCCCAACGGACACTTTTACGGGCCGGCCGTCAGGGATCACTATTTGATCCATTACATCCACAGCGGAAAGGGAATCTTCCAGGTGGGAGACACCACCTACCGCCTGCACGCCGGCAACGGCTTCCTGATCTGTCCCGACCAGGTCACCTATTACCAGGCGGACGAAAGGGAACCTTGGCACTATTCCTGGATCGGCTTCCACGGTCTGAAGGCGGAGGCTTATCTTTCCGATGCCGGTCTGTCCGCGGAACATCCTATCTTTGAATACACCCAGGATGATTTCATCGACCACTGTTTCTATGAAATGGCCGACGCCTATTACCTGAAACGGGGCGGCAACGTGCGCCGCTTCTCCTATCTGTATCTGTTTTTGGACAAGCTCACCCAGCTTAACACCCGGGAAATCACCTATACCTCCCGGGAAAACCGCCGGGACGCCTATGTGAACGAGACCCTGTTCTTCATCGAACTCAATTATACCCGCAGGATCTCCGTGGACGCCATCTCCAATCATGTGGGGTTAAACAGAAGCTACCTGAATTCCCTGTTTAAGGAAGCCCTGGGAAAGAGCATCCAGCAATATCTGATCGAATTCCGGGTCCGCAAGGCCTGCGAGCTTCTAGAGAACGAGACCCTCAGCATCGGCAATGTCTCCCGTTCCGTAGGATATCCCGATCCTTTGCTTTTTTCCAAAATATTCAAAAGCATCCAGGGCGTAACGCCCTCCGAATACCGTAAAAGCGCCCGGGATTCCTGACCCCGGGCGCTTTTTCAAAATGGCCGTTTCGCAATTATTTGTCCTTCCGGGGGCTTCAGGATGTATGTGTCCACACCTCTCCCGGCCTGCATGCAATCCTCCATTCCCGTTTCTTCCAGCGCAGCTTCACCTCGTCCTCACAGCCCGGGAGAAGGCGGATCTCTGTGGGCTCCCCGTTTCTCCAGACCAGGTCGAGATGATGGCCGCCCCGCAGGGCGATCCCCCGGATCTCCCCATCTTTCCAACTTTCCGGCAGGGCAGGCAGCAAGATGGTTTCCTCTTCAAAGCTCTGGACCAGCATTTCCGCCATGGCCGAGGTCAGGCCCGTATTGCCGTCCAGCTCCCAGGTACCGTGCCACATGGTATCCAGGCTGCTCATGACGGAAACCATATTATTCCTGACGATCCTTTGGAAAATGATCTTCAGCATCTCCAGCGCCTTATCCCCCTGGAACATTCTGGCGTAATATCCCATCATCATATTCATGCCCCAGGAAGTGAGTTCAAAATCTTCGAGACGCCGCTCCATGCTCTTCTGGGCTGCCGCCGCAAGCTGCGGCTGCTCCTCCGGCAGGATCTGTCTGTAGGGATAAAGCCCTAAAAGGTGGGAGGTGTGCCGGTGGTTGGGGATCGCATCCTCGAAATCCTCATACCATTCCTGCAGCCTTCCTTCCCGGCCCACCCGATAAGGCGGAAGCTTGGAAAGGATCTCCTGCGCCCTTTCCCGGAAGGCCTGGTCCTCTTCCCCTGCCGCCGCCATGGCTTTCAGACAGTCCGTCAGAACCTCCCGGACCAAAAGGATATCGCAGGTGGTGGACAGGGACAGGAAATAAGCTTTCCCTTCATAGCGGAACATATTTTCCGGGGAATAAGAAGGCCCCGCCATATAATAGCCGCTCTTTTCATCATAGAAGACATAGTCCGCCGCAAACTGGGCCGCCCCTTTCAGGATCGGCAAACCGTGCCCCTTAAGCCACTCCAGGTCTCTGGTATAGGTGTAATAATCCCAGGCCAGCAGGGCGCACCAGGCGCCTCCCAGGGAAAAGACGCCCCAGTTATAGGACCAGCCCAGGGCGGTGAAGCCCCAGGGATTGGAAACCACATGGGCAGCCCAGCCTTCCGCATGATAAGCGGTCCTGGCGGAACGCTCCCCGTTGGGCATAAGGATTTCCTCTACATATTTAAAATAGGGGGCGTAGCATTCCGGCAGGGAGCACTGCGCCATGCCCCAGTACTGCATCTGGAGGTTCATGTCGATGTGCATATCCTGGGTGCAGTCCTCATGATTATAAATGTCGTCGTTCCAGATACCTCCCATATGGGTGGCCAGAAGGGAATCTTCCCTGGAGGAAGCAAACATCACATACCGTCCGAACTGGAACATCAGGGCGTAGAGATCCCGGTCCTCTTTCCCCTCCATAGCCTCCCGCACCCTGACGTCGGTGGGAAGCTCCCTGCGCTCTTCATCCCCCAGGGACAGGAACATCCGCCCATACAGGGACTCCGTGTCCGCCACATGCTCCCTGCGCAGTTCGGCAAAGCCCTTCCGGGCAGCCTGCATCACTTTATTCTCGGCGGTTTCCAAAGGATGGGCGTCAAACATCGTCGTCCGCATATCCAGATATAAGGTAAGGATCCTGGCATCCTTCACCTGGACCCGCCCTTTTGCCGTCAGCTTCCCGGCGATCTCGCCGTCCGTTTCCACCAGAAAGCAACCTTCCAGATGCACGCCGCAGGTCCCGTCGCTGTGAAGGGTTTCCCTGGCGTCCCCGGACAAGTAAACCATAGCCTGACGGACTGCAGACAGACTCAGACCCGTAATCCCCACCTGACTGCAGATCCCTTCATAGCCCAATTCCAGGGAGAGAGGCTTTTCCGACTGCATCCTGAACACAAAGACCTGCGCCGGATCGGAAACAAAGGTTTCCCTTTTTACCCTGCCGCCCTTCCAGTTGAATTGCTCTGCGGCAATGGAGCAGGACAGGTCCAGCTCCCGGTAGTAATCATGCTCTTCCGATTCTTCGGCATCACAGAGACGTACCGTCAGGATCCCGGTGGGCATATTGGTCCCATACTGGTTCTTGCGGCCCACGAAGGCCTGCCCCAGCCGGTCCGCCTCCTCATAATCCCCTTTAAGCAACGCCTTCCTGATCTCCCACATCAGCCCGTAAGTGTCTTCCTTGTCGTTGTCCTGTGCGCTTTTCCCGGACCAATAGGTATTCTCATCGATCTGGATACGGTCTTCCTCCATACCGCCATGGACCATGGCGCCCAGGCGGCCGTTTCCCAGGGGAAGGGCATCCGTAAACTTCTCCCCGGGCTGTCTGTACCATAAACAATCCTTCTTCATCTTCTACCTCCCGGACCATACCTCCGTAGTTTTTCCCTCAAATTCTCTTATAACAGTGTCAGCTTCTCACAGGCGGTAGTCAGATCCACAGCCTTCCCACTCTCACTGCTGGTATGTACCGCATGCATGATTTCCAGTACATGCAGCGCCCTCCTGCCGCTTGCCTGAAGCTCTTCCTTTTTACCCTGCAGGATGCAGTCTGCCATATTGCTGACTCCATATCCCCTGCTGTCCATATGGTAGCTTGTGAGAAGCGGAACCTTCTCAAACTGATCCGAAAAGTACTGCTTCACCTTTACTTCTCCCCCAAAGCCATTGGGATCGGGCACCACCAGGCTTCCCCGGGAACCATAGATCTCAATGCAGGGCATATTATGCCCCCATACGTCAAAGCTGGTCACAATGGTTCCGATGGCGCCGTTTGCAAAGCGGAGCATTCCACAGACATGGGTGGGCACTTCCACCTGTATCACATTGCCGCGCTTCTTCTCGCTGGTAATGGTCCTGGTAGGGAAGCTGATGGAAGTCATTCCGCTCACCGTCTTCACCGAACCCATCAGGGATACCAGCGCCGTCAGATAATAGGGCCCCATATCGAACATTGGGCCGCCGCCCTTTTGATAATAAAATTCCGGATCCGGGTGCCAGCTCTCGTGCCCATGGCACATCATAAAGGCGGAAGCGCCGATTACCTCGCCGATGATCCCATCCTGGATCAGGCGGGCTGAAGTCTGGATCCCCGCTCCCATAAAGGTGTCCGGCGCACAGCCCAGAAGCAATCCCTTTGCTTTCGCCAACTCCACCAATTCTCTTCCCTCTTCAAAAGAAATAGAAAGCGGTTTTTCCACATATGCGTTTTTCCCGGCCTCCAAAATCCTTTTACAGATGGGATAATGTCCTGCCGGAGTCGTAAGATTTACAATAATCTCAATGTCGGGAGACGCCAGGATCTCTTCCAGACTCATCACCTTTGTCTTATATTTTTCCGCTGCCTCCCTTGCCCTGTCGGCTTCCAGGTCGCATACACCTACCAGGTTCATATTATCAAAAAGCCCTGTAATATTTTTCAGATAAATCCCGCTGATTTTCCCACAGCCTACAATTCCTACGCCGACCTTCTTCATTCTGATCCCTCCTGCCCCATCCTGAGGGGCTGTCCGTTTCCCGTGTCCGCTTTCTTTAAGCCTCTGCACTGCCTGCCGCCCACAGCAGACCTCTTCTCAAGATTTCCTTTGCCTCCGGCGCCTGCTCAAAGACTTTCTCCGTATGCCCCAGGGAAGTATAAAATACCCTGCCCTTTCCCCAATACTTCGTATAGACCACGGGAACCGCCACCTTTCCGTTGGCAGCGAAGGGACCGTCCACCACGGGGAACACTGTGGTGGCGTAAACCTTAACCGCCGGATCCACATGGATATAATACTGCTCGGATGATACATAAAAATCCTCAAGTCCCTTTGTAAAATAGGTATCCGGTACCAGATTCACCTTATACTTCACTCCGTCTCCGCCCGGATGTGCCACCCACTGGGAACCGGTCAAGAACTGCCAGTCCACGTTATCCCGGAATGAATCGCACATTCCGCCATGGCAGCCGCACAGTCCCACGCCGCTTTCCACCGCGCTGCAGATATTCCTGACATATCTGTCCGCAATGGAACCCATGGTCCAGATCGGCACGATCAAATCCAGGGTCTTCAGGTATTCCGCCTGATCCAATGGTTCCATGTCATCGCTGACAGCCACCTCAAACCCTTCCGCTTCCAGCAGACCCTTGATCAGCTGCGACACCTCTACCGGATGATGTCCGTCCCATCCGCCTCTGAAAATCAAAGCATGTTTCATTTGTTTCGTCCTCCTTTTCTTCTATTTTCCGCGCTGCATGAGCACACGATCCTTCACGCTTTTTCCCGCCGTACCAGATATCTCTCCCCTTTTTCCGTCCGGAAAGAATACCTGTCCCCACTTTGCTTCGTCTCCACAGGCCCCTGCTGCGACGTCACCTGCAGGATATCCCCCTTCCAGGGATTCTCTATGACGCAGACAGAACCCTTCTCACTGAAGATGGAAACATCCTGCACAGAATCATTCCGGATCTCTCCGTCTACCAGGAAAGCTCCCATAGCCCGCATATTTTTAAATTTCGCATCATGACCCTTGGGCCATACCGGAAACAGCCTCAATATCCCCTCCTGGCTTTGCAGCAGCATGGAATTGACGGCTTCCAGGGCTCCCACGCCTTCCAGCCCGTGGCCGTCGCTTTGGTAAGTGAGATTGGGCTGCCTGATCTTACGAATCCTCTTTTTCATCCGCTCCATCAGATCCTCCGCCGGCCAGCCGACCCTGGCGGCCATGACAAAAATATTGGCAAAGGCGTTGCCCTGATCCCAGGAGGACATCACTTTAAGGCTGTTTCTTGCCGTCTGCAGAAGCTGCGGATCTGAATCCAGGCCCACATTGCCCCCTGGATAAATGCTCAGCATATTTACGGGATTATCCCCCGGCCCATCCGTAGAAATCTCAGGTCGGTTCTCACATTCCCGGAATACGGTAAGTCCCATATAATCCGTGGTGGGCAAAGGACTTAAATGCTCCAGGATATCGCGCCATTTCGCCCTGCGGCCTTCATCCACGCCCAGGGTCTCACTCATGGGAAGGAGATTGGCATACAGGTTTTTCAGGAAAGCAAGATCCACACAGGGATTGGTATCATGGGAACCCGACCAGCTTTCCCTGGCGCTGCTTTCATATACGACATAGCGGCCTTTGCCATCCTTCTGTAGATAGCTGTCCCAGAAATCGGCTACTTCTCTCAAATAAGGGTAGGCGGTATTTTTCAAAAATTCCCGGTTCAGCGTATAACGGTAATACCAAATGAAGGGAATTGCCGCAAACACAGCGTTGGATTGGAGACCGCAGTCAAAATAGGTCTCCATTCCCCAGGGACCGATATGGGCCGGATACTGCACCCCCGGCAGCCCCTCCGGAAACGCCTTCCCGTTTACCCTTTTCTTCTTTGACGCCCTGACCCTTCCGGCGTCCATAAACGCAAGGATGGGCTGAAACATACCCGCCATTTGCTCCAATCTGTTAGATGACGCCATTCCGTTAAAAGGACAGTAATAGTTATAATCCAGGGTATAATCCCCTCCCCAGGCGGGCTCTGAGGATGTGATCCAAGGGCCGAAAAGTCCTGGAGCCTCTTTCCCCGCGCGGCTGGCGGCGCCCATTTGATAAAGGGAGCCATAATAATATTCTTCCAGTTCCTCATCTCCCAGGATCACATACTCTTTTTCCCAATAATCCCTCCACCAGCGGGCGCGCTCCCTATCCAGACGTGCGATCAAAGCGGAATCTGCACCCTGCAGCAATTCCAGGGCCTCGGGAAGGGCCAGAGCCGCTTCCCGTCCGCCTGTGACGGTTCCGATCAGATACGCCGTCTTCCCGGCAGGAACCGTAAAGGACAGAACCGACGTACAGGCATCCTTCCTGGAAACGACGACGGAGGTGCCGCCCAGGGGTTTTACCGCGATTGCACCGAAGCAGGCCCAGTCCGTAAGCCTTGGCGTCCTTTTCGTGACCCAGGCCATACCCTCGCCGCACCCCGCATCCACAGGGTGCCCTGTCTCTGTAAAAGCCCACACCTCCGCCGTCACGGGAACGTCTCTCTCCCCCATTCCCCGCATCTCAATCACAAGCACATTCTCATCGGGAGCCACCCAGGAACGGCTCCTTATGGGATTCCCGGAAAACCGCTGGACACAGTCCAGCCTTGCATTTAAAATATCCTGGACCAGATGATATGGGATCTTCGCGGTCCCGCCCGCCGGATTCCCAATGCGGATTCCTCCCAGGGGCTTGGGACCCCCATCGGAGTAAATGGTTTTCGCGGCGCTCCAAAAATCCGCCTTTGCAAGATAGAACGCCAGGGCATCCTCATCCCCGCCCAGAACCGCGGCCAGATCCCCATTGCCCAATATCGCCCCGGACGTCATGTTGGGAGTTACCACACGGGTCTCAGGAGCATCCCACTCTCCCCGATATTTTGAAATCACGGAACTTATTTCCGCCCAATCTTTATTTTCCAGTTCCTGCATTTTCATCCTCATTTCGGAACGCCTGCGCGAATTTCTCATCTGCTATCAAAGCTCCGCGTATCATGGGCAAACCCGTAATATTGCACCCATAAGCAGTCTGAAAATTTACTTTCACACTTACCCCAACAAAAAATGTCACTCATGCCATTATAGTCATTCTACCTGGAAATAACCGTTTCTGTAAATGGAATTATGCTCTATACTTATGGGATTTTGCTAGATGTTTATGGAATATTGTCAGATAGAGTTGACATACCGGTGAAAATGCTATATTACGGATTTGAAAGGAGACGAATTCCATGAACAACTTTACTTATGAAAAAGAAGACCGGAGCCAACAACTTGAAACTTACGAATGGGACAATGTCTGGTGGGAGCAGGCGTCCGATACCAAAAAACCGAGAGTCCTTTATATCGGCGATTCCATCTCCTGCGGAATCCGTCAGATCGCTACCAGGCTGTCTGGGAATCAAATTCTTTTCGATGGTTTCGGAACCTCCAAGGCTGTCGATAACCCATACTTTGCAGATTCCATCCGTTTATTTGGAAACCAGCAGGGGCATCGGGAAATAGTTATCTTCAACAACGGTCTTCATGGATTCCATTTGGACGATGCATCAGAATATAAAGAGGGCTATGAAAAGATTGTTAAATTTTTGCTGGAAGAATACAGAGGAACAAAGCTTGCGCTCATTTTGACAACATGCGTTATCGGCGAGCGAAACAATCGTGTGACTGCCAGGAATAACAGCGTAAAGGAAATCGCCCAAAAATATGGTCTTCCGGTCATTGACTTATATTCAGTATCAATGGGGTGTTCTGGTTTACATTGGGACGATGGAGTTCATTTTTATGACGAAGGATATGAGAGGCTAGCCCATCGGCTTCTGGAATCACTTTATGAAATGATTCCAGAAGCGCAGAGCGAATGATCAAATAAATATTCCTTTTCCATCAGCCGGCAGATGGCAGATGCGGCATCAGCCGGAATGGTCCTGTGTTGATTGAGCCGCATTTTGCGCTGGGCGGTTCCCTCTAGCAGCCTGTCGCAGTCTTCCAGCATCTGCTTTTTAAAAGAACCTGCTGCCAGGCACATTCCGTTTTGTTCAAAAAATTTCATATTCTGGGTCTCACATCCGGGAATCGGCGAAATGTGGATGAGAGGCACGCCTGCCACGGCGGCTTCCGTAGAGGATAAGCCCCCGGGCTTTGACAGGAACAAATCGCAGGCGCGCATATACTCAGCCATCTGCGAAGTATATTCCAAAAGGATGCAGCGTTCCTTGTACGCCCGTTCCAGGTTTTGATAAAGCGCGTGGTTATTCCCGCATATCACAATCAGACGGACGGTATCATCGTAATGTTCCAACAGGGCGGGAACGATCTCTTGGATCTGGCCTGCGCCGATACTTCCCCCTGCGATCAAAATATACTTTTTATCCGGCTCAAGTCCAAGCCTGCGCCTGGCCTCCGACCGACTCATTTTATTGCGGAACTGCTGCCGCACAGGAATCCCCAGGGGCACGATCCTCTCCCTCGGGATCCCTCTGGAGGCGAACTCTTCCGTCAGCTCCCGCGCCGGGATAATGTAATAGTCGCAGTCGGTTTCCTCCGTAAAAGGAATACAGGTGTAATCTGTCGCGATAAAATAAGTCTTGGGAACCTCTTTCCCAAGCCGTTTCATATTGGTAATGATTTCTGCGGGGAACAGATGGGTCATTACAACGGCGTCGCAGTTGTTTTCCCTGATAAAATTTTCCAGGCGCGGAACCATGAGCCTGTTCAGATAGTAAACAGGCGAGGATACCGGCAATCTGCGGTAAGCGTCTCCCAGGCGGTAAACCATGCCGAAGGCGGAAGGCGCCTTTTGCACAAGGGAAATATAGGCGTTATCAATCGTATCCGCAGTTTTTGTATCCTTTAATAAGTAAGGATTCAACGTTTTGACGTTGTGCCCCCTTTTTTGCAATTCCTCCTCCACTGCCGCGCAGGCGCTGTTATGCCCGCCGCCCGTTCCGCATGTGAGAATCAACGCATCCATAGTAATCTGACCCCAATCCTTTCCTTTTCCTCTTTACTCAGGTACATCCGCAGACATACAACCCCGGCGATCACAAAAAAGCCGATCCGTACCGCCGGTGCGATTCCGGTCAAAACCATGACCGCCGCGGTGATGAGATACGCCGCGATCGTCCGGTAATAATGCGGCGTAATCCGCAGTCCCACAGACAGGAAAATAAAAACTGCGGCGAACAGGACAACCGGCAGCCCATAAGGGAAAAGACCCAGCAGACACCCAAAGGTTGTGGCAATCCCCTTTCCTCCCCGAAACCTGTAAAAAACCGGGAAAATATGCCCTATTACCGGGGCCGCAAGCACCAGGGACAGCTCCCATTCCTCCCTGACCGGCATTGTCTGCAGACGGATGTGCATTGCCTGCAAATAGAAAAATACCGGTAAAAATCCCTTCAGCAAATCTCCTACCAATGTCAGCGTCCCGCACCAGAAGCCTCCGTATTGGTATGCATTGGCTGTTCCCGGATTCTGATCCGGACTGTTTTTGTACAAATCTCTTTTTCCAAAAAGGGTTCCAAACACATTTGCAAATAAAATGCTGCCGGAAAGGTAACCCAGAATTAAGAAAAAAACTGTGGTTCTCATACTTGACCCCTCTCATCCTGTTTTACGCACGATAAAATTTTATCATCCCACAGATACCGAAACTATTTCACATCGATTTCTCTGGCTTCCACTTCGATGACATCCGGAAACTGATTTTTAATAATCCGCACCGTACTGACAACGGTGAAAAAGTTCAGAATTCCCTCCGTCAACAGGGACAGCCCCAACAACACAGTCAATATTTTCGCCCCAACCACGGAATCAAAGATCAGGGCGATGCCGGCCAGCCCGGTCAGAATCGCCATGAAAAGGATGACCCACCAGCTCTTAATCCCAAACTCCTTGGAATCAAAAGAAATCCTGACCTTGAACAGCGCGTCAAACAGAATGGCGATTCCAAGGGCGATACAGATGAACGTCATCAGATCCCCCGGGCGGAAAAGAAGAATCCCTCCCAGAACAATCATCAATATCCCGAATTCCAGATCAAACTGAAACGCAAGCCGGAACAGATCCTTTGAAAAATATCCGATCAGCTTGATCACTCCAAATAAGATCATGGCAATTCCGATGCAAATACCCATGATCTTTGCCGAGAACTCTGGCAGGGCAATGAAAAGAATCCCGACAGCACAAAAAAGAACAGACATCACAATATAACCGACCTTTGCAATCCGCATTGGAATCACTGAACGCATTTTCATAGAATGTGACCTCCCGCAAACTTATCTATACCATGATTATACCGTTTTGGGTGCAAATCGAATATAGACAAAAAAAATCCTGTGTCCAAAAAGCAGACACAGGGAACAAATTAACCAAATTTCAGACAAAAGAACGGATTTGCCTAAATTTTATTCTCTTCACAGATAGAAATCATTTGTTCTATCGTACCCTTTTGAATCTCACACATGCGGGCAAATTTTCTCCGGAGGTCTTCCGTCATTCCTGTTCTCAGCCAACCGGAAAGGATTCCGTAAAATAAGCTTGAAAAATATCCTCTGATAATGTTGATATCCTCCTCCTTTACCTTACGGCCGATCAACGCGGAGCTCACATACGCATTCATGATGTGGTCGCAAACCTTCCAAAGGCACATCTCGTACAGCTCCCTGCTGGCGGAATGATAAACATGCAGCACTGCCCTCTTCTGCAATAAAGCGGAATCAATTAACGCCTCCAGGCAGTCCTCAAACCTTTCTATCGTAGGGTAAGCCTGGATAATTCTTTCCGCCTCCTCTACGAACAGGTCCTCGACCAGCTTCTGGATATCCGTAAAATGATAATAAAAGGTATTCCGGTTGATTCCACAATCCGTCACAATATCCTTGACCGTAATCTGAGAAAGCGGACGCTCGTTTAATAATTTCAGAAAAGATTCCTGAATCGCTTTTTTTGTAAAATTTGCCATTTTGACACTCCTCGACCTCTATGAGTATAGCACGCTTTTTTTATTTTGTACAGAGGCGGCGATATGCCGAATTGGACAGAAGTCAACGAAGTTAAAGAATGGCGATGCTTTTTTAAGGCCATAAGGGGAGGCTGATAGCCCTCAAAACGCTTTGTAAATGGACTTTGCTGATTATAATGATTGTACTTTTGCTAATAGAGCATCTTGCAATACCTTTGAAAAGTTGATGCTTTTTTCCTCGCAAAGGGTATTCAACCACATGGGAATGCTTAAAGTCTTTTTCACTGCTTTGTCGCTGTGCTGCCTTGCGTATTCGTTCATATCCACTAGTACCATATTGACGAAAGCACTGTCTGCCGCAGATTCCATTTCAACATCTTTTAGGATGGCGGCAGGATTGATTTCGTTTAATGCGCTTGGAGCTGGGATATCTTCTCCATCACGTAAAGCAGTAAATAGATACAGACCGCAGGCATCTTGAGCCATGCGCATAGCGTCCGCCATATTGTCTCCAAAAGTTGCAAGATTGCCTAAATCAGGGAAAATAACAGATATGCTGCCTTCTTCCTCATAGAAAACAGCTGGGTATACATAATTCATAAATCATTACTCCTTTCCGTGTGATTTATATATTATCAGGAGGAAGGGTCTTATTGTAGCCCCGCCTGCTTGAATATGGATTTAACAACACTTTTGGGAATGTCACCGGGATGATTCGGAACGCTGACTTTTCCGGGCTTCGTTGGGTGTTTGTATTGGTAATGAGAACCACTTATATCTGATACATACCATCCGTCAGCCTTTAGCATCCGATCCATTTCTCTAAATCTCATGTATGTTCCCTCCTTACGGTCATATGATAACACGTATTTTGCGTATTGTCAATGGAGAGGGGCAAAGAAAATGCACGTATTTTACGTAGATATTATATGTGGATTTCGGAAAAATACACGGTGCAACTATTTAGCGGCATGGCGGAACATGGTTTCTAAGGACTTGGCAGCATAAAGATTTGTGCAATTAAGTAGTTACATATCAAAGAGTTTTACGCTTTACTTGTAAAGTCTGGATATTCCAGAAATACAATTAAACTAATTCACAATCTAATCTTTCCAACGTTGGAACTAGCGGTTAATTTGGATATTCTTAGAAAGAATCCGGCAAAAAATTGTTTTCAAAATGTGGACAAAACTGTATTTGACGGATAAATATAATGCGCAAATTGAAAAATCCATTTTATGGGATTTTTAGAAATACTTAATCATTGTTTTAGCACTCACCTCTTGACAGTGCTAATAATGAGTGTTATATTACATCTAGAACAAGCAAACAGGGAACAAAAAGGAATTTCCTCCCAAGAAGACTTCCCGAATAAAATAAGAGTTTCCTGGAAATGTTCTAATTGTAACAACAACACTTCGGAATGACCCGAAGTGCCCATGGATACCGGCGGACGAGGAGGCCGGAAGAATATCCAATAAATTTTGTGTTGATGGCAGAGTCCATCAGGAAGGAGATTATTATGTTGATGCCCAGCGTATTTGGAGAAAATTTATTTGATGATTGGTTTGATGAGTTCCCGTTTGGAAGAGATTTCTGGGGAAGCAATCACGAGAACGAGAAGAACCCTCTGTATGGAAAGCATGCGAAGAATATGATGAAGACAGATGTACGCGAGACCGAGAACGGCTATGAAGTCGATATCGATCTGCCCGGCTTCAAGAAAGAGAACCTGCTGCTTCAGCTGGAGAACGGCTGCCTGACCGTATCCGCTACAAAGGGCGTAGACAAGGATGAGAAGGATAAGGATGGCCGCTATATCCGCAGAGAGCGTTATTCCGGCAGCATGAGCAGAAGCTTCTATGTAGGCGAAGACCTCACCGAGGAGGATATTCATGCGAAATATGAGGATGGTATCCTGAAGCTGAGCCTGCCCAAGACCGAGAAGAAGGCTGTTGAAGCGAAGAAATATATCGCGATCGAAGGGTAAGCTGAGTAGGTTCTGCCGGGTGAGCTGAGAGGTTCTGTCTGCAGCCCGGACATTACTGCCCCGGGCAGAACAGGACGAATAACCCGCGCCACTTGGCGCACTGATAAGGCTGGATGCCGCAGCTGCGGCATCCAGCCTTTTTTTGTAGGATTTCGCAATTTTCCCTGTTTTTCCTTCTTCTTTACAGATCCAGAAGACCTTTTTCCTCAGTCGGTTCAGAAGACCTTTTTCCTCAGTTTCCGCAAATATCCCCCAGCACGCCAAAGGAATAACCCAGTTCTTCCCATTTGCCCAGGAGCTCATCCAGGATCTCGCCGTTGGTTTTGGAAGTATTATGAAGCAGCACGATCGCGCCTGGATGGATCCGGCCGATCAGCTTCTCGAAGGCTTCCTCGTGGCTTGGCTGGCTGTCTACATTCCAGTCCACATATGCCAGGCTCCAGAAAAATGTGTAATAACCCAGCCTCTTTGCCATCTGCAGATTTTCTTTGCTGTATTTTCCCTGGGGCGGACGGTAATAGGGCGCTATCTCCTCCCCTGTTAAATCCCTGTAAGCTTTCGCTACGCCGTCCATTTCCTCTTTGAATTTCTCCTCGCTGGAAATAGACGCCATGTCCGGATGATGGTACGTGTGATTGCCTACGGTATGACCTTCCTCCACCATACGCTTCACGAGCTCCGGCGCGGACTCCAGGAAATGACCCACCACAAAAAAGGTCGCCTTTACATCATGTTTTTTCAGCGCGTCCAGAATCGCCCCTGTATTTCCGTTCTCATAGCCGCAGTCGAAGGTCAGATAGATCTTTTTTTCATCCGCACTTCCTATGTAATATGCATTGTACTTTGCAAGCTCTTCCGCAGAAGTGTTGCCCGAAGGCTGTGTTCCTTCGGCGCCGAAGCCAAGCCCCCAGTTTTCTTCCTCCATCACAACGTTTCCCCCCGTGGCAGATGCTGCCACGGCCTTCTGCACATACCCGACAGCCCTTCCCACAAAAAACATGGAGAGAAGAAACAACAGGCTCAGCGCCAGTTTTCCTGCTTTCTTCACTTCTTTCCATTTCTCATCGCTCATCCCACAGAAAAACCTGCTTTGGCGCAATATTTGCTGCCAGTTATTCTTTTTGCTCTCCTGACCACTCCATCTCGGCTGACCGCCCCATTTCGGCCGACCACCCTTTTCCAGCTGATCTCCTCTTCCCGGCTGCTTCTCCTTCTGTTTCCAGTTTAACTTTAACAAGCCTTTCTTCCCAGCGTTCCCTCCTGCATTTGTTACATATATATGTAAGGAAGCGATTTTCCATTCCGGGATTCATAGCCACTTTTCACACTACTCCCGGATCAGGCACTCTTCGCACCTGGCATTTCTGGCAAGAAATCACAGCCTCTTCCCACACCACTGCTGAATCGGGCACTCCTCGCATCTGGCCTTTCTTGCGGTGCAGACCTTCCTCCCATGATAGATCAGCTGAAAATTGATCCTGTTCCAGTGCTCCCGGGGCAAAGCCTTCATCAGTTCCTGTTCTACCTTCGCAGGGGTATTGCCCTCCGCCCAGCCGATCCTGCGGGAAATGCGGAATACATGGGTATCCACGGTCACCCCCGGAATCCCATAGGCGTCCGCCAGGAACAAAGTTCCTGTTTTCCTGCCTACCCCCGGAAGCTTTATGACCTGTTCCAACTCAGTCGGAACCTTTCCCCCATATTCTGTCAGGATCTGGGAACAACACTTTTTTATATTGACCGCCTTGTTTTTATACAGTCCCACGCTCTTAATCTGCTCTTCGATCTCCGAAATATCCGCATCTACAACAGACTGCAGGGTAGGGAAACGTTTCCACAATCCCGGCAGTACCTCATCCACCTGCTTATCCGTGCTTTGGGCGCTCAGCATGATGGCCACCAGAAGCTGCCAGTCTGCGCTGAAGAAAAAGCCCTCCTTAGAGGTGCCGTACATTTCATCCAACATAGCCAGGATTGCAGGAGTGTCTATTGATGGTTGTACATTAAAGATTTCCTTTCCATCTACACTATTCATCTCATTATTCACTCTTCCCATCCATTATCTTTTTTAACAATTATTCGGAAACACGACCATTCAATAAGGATATCTTCCACTATAACTTTATCCTATACAGGGCTTTTCAGTTTGTCAATCTTCTGCAGGGAATTAATCTGTCTTATGTCTTAATTCCTTAAAGAAATAATAATATTTTTCTTGAGAATAAAAACTATTGAACTCATTCTTATTTTTTTATATACTTACACTATATTTAAAAAGTTGAGGTAAGCATCCCACAGTTCAGTAATTTTTCATAATATTATGTACCCAGACAAGGTGAAAGGAAAAAACAAAAATGAAAAAGAAATTAGAATTTCAAACGCAAATAAAAATAATTTTTTGGATCATGCTCATTATCCTGGTTTGTATTTTGATCCCTTTGTTTTGGATTTCTCATTATAACTTTCCAAGTGTGGATGACTATTCTTATGCCAAGGATGCAGTCGCAGCCTGGAGCAAAAATCACTCTTTGGCCGAATTATTATCTTCGCAATTCTTCTATGTCATAGATTGTTATCAAAACTGGCAAGGTACATATTTCAGCTATTTTGGGTGTACATGCCTCCTTGCCCTTTTTGGAGAAAACGCTTATTTTATCGGAACATATCTTTCCCTTGGCGGATTTGTCTTTGCGCAAGTCTTTTTTATCATCATAGCCTTGAGAAAGATCTTCAATGCAGATTTCTATTCCGCCGGGATCATTGCATTCTGTTGCGTCAGCATGCAGGTTCTTTTTACTACTGTTCCATGTGAGGCATTTTACTGGATGGTAGGTTCCTTTCTGTACACTTTCAGCCATGCGCTTGGGCTCCTGCTATGTTCCCTATGGATTCTCCTATATTACACGGATTGTACATCCAAAAAGCTGAAAGGCTACCTGTACCTGTTGGGAATTCTGATATTATCTTTTTCAATTGCCGGGGAAAATTATATCACCGCCCTTACTATAGGGATATTATATGTTTTTTGCCTGATCAAATTCTTTTGGTCAAAGCATCCTCAAAAATATATCATTCTGGTTGGCATGATTGTGTATTACATTTTTTTCATGATCAATGTTACGGCACCAGGCAATTTCATCCGCCTGCATAGTGCCGGCATGGAAAACTTCTCCGCCATAAAGAGCATTTTCCTGTCGCTAAAAGAAGCCGCGGATTATATAGCCACATGGACAATTCTGCCTTTTATTATTCTAGCAATTATGCTGGTACCTCTTTTTATTCAGGTCGTCCGCAAAAAGAATTATCAATATCCTTTGCCCTTGCTGGTGAGTCTTATTTCCTTCGGAGTATTTGCCGCTCAGTTTACGCCCACAATATATACCCTGGGAATCACTGGCGCTGGAAGGGTACAGAATCTCTATCGTTTTAATCTTTTTCTTCTTTTATATGGAAATGAACTTTATTGGACTGGATGGTGCTATCGGAAATGGAATATGTCATTTCAAGGGCAAGAGAAATCTGTCGGAAAAAAACATTATCTTCTTGCCGGATGGATCATTGGGGGGATCCTATTATGCTATAGTCTGAAAATGTGGGGAAATAACACCCTCACAACCGTCAGTGCAATCGATAGTCTCAGACACGGCTATGCAAAACAATATTACGCAGAACACCAGGAACGGCTCCTTCTTCTAAAGGATGAATCAATAAAAGATGTATATTTAAAACCGTATACTTTTAAACCGTATTTGTTATTTTTTGGCGATATTACAGATGATCCACAAGATTGGGTCAACCAGGCATTGGCCGATTATTACAATAAAGCATCTGTCACTCTAATTAAATGACCCTAACTGAATAAAATAAAACCTATTTCCTTTTCCCTGAATCTATGCTATACTAACGAAAATGCACTTTCAGAAGAAATTACATCGGAGGAAGACAAATGCCAAAAAGAACAGACATCCACAAAGTCCTCATTATCGGTTCCGGACCTATCATTATCGGCCAGGCCTGTGAATTTGACTACTCCGGCACGCAGGCATGTAAGGCGCTGCGCAAGCTGGGATATGAAATCGTATTGGTGAACTCCAATCCCGCCACGATCATGACTGACCCGGAAATCGCCGACGTCACCTACATTGAACCGTTGAATCCAGAACGTCTGGAGCAGATCATCGCCAAGGAGCGTCCCGACGCGCTGCTGCCCAATCTGGGCGGCCAGTCCGGCCTGAACCTCTGCGCGGAGCTGGCAAAGATGGGCATCCTTGACAAGTACAATGTGAAGGTGATCGGCGTCCAGGTGGACGCTATCGAACGCGGAGAAGACCGGATTGAATTTAAGAACACTATGACCTCCCTCGGTATCGAAATGGCCAGGAGCCAGGTCGCCTACAGCGTAGAAGAAGCGTTGAAGATCGCAGATGAACTGGGCTATCCCGTAGTGCTGCGTCCCGCTTACACCATGGGCGGTGCCGGCGGCGGACTGGTTTACAACAGGGAAGAATTAAAAGTCGTCTGCGCCCGGGGTCTGCAGGCAAGTTTGGTAGGACAGGTTCTCGTGGAGGAATGCGTCCTAGGCTGGGAAGAGCTGGAACTGGAAGTCGTCCGCGATGCAGACAACAATATGATCACCGTCTGCTTTATTGAAAATATCGATCCCATGGGGGTACATACCGGAGATTCCTTCTGCAGCGCCCCTATGCTGACCATTTCCCAGGATGTCCAGAAGAGGCTCCAGGAACAGGCTTACAAAATCGTGGAATCCGTCAAGGTTATCGGCGGCACCAACGTGCAGTTCGCCCATGACCCGGTGACAGACCGTATCATCGTCATTGAGATCAACCCCAGGACCTCCCGTTCCTCCGCCCTCGCCAGCAAGGCAACGGGCTTCCCCATCGCCTTAGTCAGCGCAATGCTGGCCTGCGGACTTACCCTGAAGGATATCCCCTGCGGCAAGTACGGGACGCTGGATAAATACGTTCCCGACGGGGATTATGTTGTGATTAAATTTGCCCGTTGGGCTTTTGAAAAATTCAAGGGAATTGAAGATAAATTAGGAACCCAGATGCGCGCCGTCGGCGAGGTCATGAGCATCGGCAAGACCTATAAGGAAGCCTTCCAGAAGGCTATCCGCAGTTTAGAGACCGGAAGATATGGCTTAGGCCAAATCCCGAAGATTTCCAGGCTGACCAAAGAAGAGCTCTGCCAGAAGCTCATCACCCCTTCCAGCGAGAGACATTTCCTGCTTTATGAAGCACTGCGCAAGGGCGCTACCGTAAAAGAGCTGAACGAGATCACCCATGTGAAGACTTACTTCCTGGAGCAGATGAAGGAGCTGGTGGAGGAAGAGGAAGCCATCCTCTCCTACAGAAGACAGCCCGGGGAAGCTGCAGAAGGCACCTCGCTTTCTCTTCCTGATGAAATGCTGATTGCTGCGAAAAAGGACGGCTTCTCCGATAAATATTTGAGCATCCTGTTAAATGTTCCTGAAGCGGATATCCGGACCCGCCGCATCAGCCTTGGGGTGGAAGAGACCTGGGAAGGAGTCCATGTCAGCGGCACCCAGGACAGCGCATACTATTTCTCCACCTACAATGCCCCGGACAAGAACCCTGTCAATACCGACAGACCCAAGATCATGATCCTGGGCGGCGGTCCCAACCGTATCGGCCAGGGCATTGAATTTGACTATTGCTGCGTCCATGCAGCTCTGGCTTTGAAAAAGCTGGGCTTTGAGACCATTATCGTCAACTGCAACCCTGAGACTGTTTCCACCGACTATGACACCTCCGACAAGCTCTATTTTGAGCCCCTGACCCTGGAGGATGTATTGAGCATTTATAAAAAAGAACAGCCCGTGGGCGTCATCGCCCAGTTCGGCGGTCAGACCCCGTTGAATCTGGCGTCCGACCTGGAAAAGAACGGCGTCCGCATCCTGGGAACCGCTCCCGCAGTGATCGACCTGGCGGAGGACCGCGACCTGTTCCGCGCCATGATGGAAAAGCTGGGGATTCCTATGCCCGAATCAGGGATGGCTACCACTGTCGAGGAGGCGCTCGCCATCGCCCACAAGATCAGTTATCCCGTCATGGTTCGTCCTTCCTACGTGCTGGGTGGGCGGGGCATGGAAGTGGTCTATGACGATGACAGCATGACGGACTATATGCAGGCCGCTGTAGGCGTAACCCCTGACCGCCCTATCCTCATCGACCGCTTCTTAAACCACGCTACGGAATGCGAGGCGGACGCCATCAGCGACGGAACACATGCCTTTGTGCCTGCTGTCATGGAGCATATTGAGCTGGCCGGCGTCCATTCCGGCGACTCCGCATGTATCATCCCTTCCAAGCATCTTTCTGCGGAAAATGTGGAGACCATCAAAGAATATACGAGGAAGATCGCGGAAGAAATGCATGTCAAAGGTTTGATGAACATGCAGTACGCTATAGAAAACGGCAAGGTCTATGTATTGGAGGCAAATCCCAGGGCTTCCCGTACCGTTCCCCTGGTTTCCAAGGTTTGCAATATCCGCATGGTACCCCTGGCGACCGATATCATCACATCAGATCTCACAGGTCGTCCTTCCCCCGTACCGGGGCTAAAGGAGCTGGATATTCCCTACTATGGGGTAAAAGAAGCTGTTTTCCCGTTCAATATGTTCCAGGAGGTTGACCCGATCCTCGGGCCTGAAATGCGTTCCACCGGCGAAGTGCTGGGATTGTCCGCATCCGCAGGCGAAGCCTTCTTCAAAGCCCAGGAGGCTACCCAGTCCAGGCTTCCGCTGTCCGGCACAGTCCTTATCAGCGTGAACCGCAAGGACAAGGCGGAGATCGTCGAAGTGGCAAAGGGATTTGCAGAAGCCGGGTTTAAGATTGTGGCCACCGGCAATACCTGCGACCTGATCCGCGAAGCAGGAATCCCGGCGGAGAAGGTAAAGAAGCTGTTTGAGGGACGCCCCAACGTGCTTGACCTGATTACCAATGGGAAAATCGATCTGATCATCAACTCCCCCATCGGCAAGGACAGCGTTTACGATGACAGCTATCTGCGCAAGGCAGCCATCAAAGGCAAGATCCCTTACATGACGACCATCGCAGGCGCAAGAGCCACGGTGGAAGGTATCCGATATGTGCAGAAGCACGGCAACGGGGAGATCCACTCCCTGCAGTCGCTGCACGCGCAGATCAAGGATAAATAACGGCGCTGGATATCTCATAAGAAAGTGCCTTAAGAAATTCAGGGAGTTAGAAACCGTTCAGAAATAACTCTTCCTTACCGTCATTGTAAAGTATAGACAACTAAAAGAATCCAAGCGGGAACAATCAGAATCCCCACGCCGACGAAGATCGTAGTGATACGGTTTTTCAGCTTCCAAGACAGCGCAAGCAGAAGCTCGGCGCACAAAACCGCAACAGTGATACCCATAGCGGTTTGCAATGCAAAAAGGAACCAGACAGGCATTTCAGGCGGGGCGCTCTCTAAAAAACGGAGGCTCTGTATGGACCAGGCGCCGAGAGACAGACCATAGCGGTCCATTACTGCGAGCCTCCTCGGGACAAATGCCGCCAGTGACATCACGGCGGCATATCCCGCCGCATTGACGTACTTTGCGCTGACAATACGCATCCTGTTCGGGTACAGCCGAAGGAGCGGCGTCATGCCGCTCGTTTGTTCCATCGCGCCGTAACCCGAGAGACCCAAAATCAAAAATACCGCCAGGCATAGAAACAGCCTCAGATCGTTAAGGCGGCCCTCCGTACCAAACAGCAGTTCCCATCCGTCCTGGGATATGCAGGCGGCATTCACGCCCCGTCTTCGCAGCTCCACAGTTCTTTTATAATCCGCAAGCGCCCGCTCCCAGCCCTCTTGCTGGTCATTGCTGACAGAATAGAAATCACGGAGCGCCCGATACTCGTCCTCTGTGATTTCGCCTGCGGAGAGGCGTTCCGCCGCCAGATTCAGAAGCCGTTCCTTTTCGGCAAAATCAGCCTCGATTTTACCCACAGCTTCATCCTTCTCTGTCGAGGGTTCGCCAGCCAGCAGATCTATGTATCTTTCGTAATAAAAATCAGCCACACTCATCCATTTGTGTATCCGGGCGCAGACAAAGAGCCCGACCACCAACAGGATCGTCAATAACAACACGCAATGTTCAATGCGCCAAAGCTTTTTAGCCTCATAGTGAAAAAGCGGGCGCATCTTTTGCCTTGCGAACAGGCGGCGCATCATGCGCCCGCCTTTGAAGCAGATGTCCCTGGGTTCACAGCCTTGCGGCGGCGAAAAAAACGAAACAAGACCTATAACCGACACTGCCGCCAACGCCGTCAGCAGGAAGACCCTCAACGCCCAGCCCGGAACAGGGTGGTCCAGAAAATCAACCGTTCCCCACTTGGAAAAAAGCGACAGACTGTTCCAAATCCGCAAGAGATTGATCTGTGATAGCACCCCGGCAGTGGAAAAGGGGCTTATGTACCGATAAAGAAGCCATTCCAAACCGAAAATGACGCCAAAACTGGCAGAAGCCAACACTGCGCCCCTCCATATCACACACAGCATGGAAAAAAACAGCGCCAACGCCAGGATTGAGAAGATTTTCAAAGAAAAGAACAGAAAAATAAACTCGCCAATGCAGATCCGAAACGGGCACTGCACCATCGCCGCCACGCCCTGAACCGGCGCTTCCCAGGGCAGCGAACCGGTGGTTCCGCACACGATGGCGAGCCCGCCGCCATACAGCAGCAGCGAACACGGAATAAGCAAGCCGACCAGTACAGTCAGCTTTGCGGTCAGAGTGGGCAGGACCCCATTTCTCGTCATTCTGATATATGCCAAAGCCCCGCCGTCGTACTCCGACTGGAACAGGAACAGCACAAGGCTTCCGGCGATAAGCACCAGGATAAGGTCAAGCACAGGCTGATCCAGCAACAGCTCGATACCCCCGGAGAATACAGGAGACAGCTCAAGACCGGAGAGCCGTCCGTACGCCAGACGCGCGGCTTCCAGGTCGCGCCGGCGGTACTCGGATCCGGTCATAAGAACCGAGATATTGCCCTCACCCTCAATAAGCTCCTCCAGAGTACGGTCATAGTCACTGACAGCCTCCAAATCCGGAAGTAGAGAACCGCACAGGATCAGTTGCTCCGAATACCTGGCGCGCTCCTCCTTCAAAGTGTCTTCATCGGCACCGACAGCCAATGTCAGCGCTTCCACTTGTTCGTTCCAAAGATGCTTTATGAGCCGCGCCATTTCATCTGGGGTATCCGTCTCAACGCTGTGGAACAATTGCGCCTGCTGTACCAGTGAACAGCCGTCCGTCCTAACCGTCAGCCGCCAATAAATAAACAGCAGGCCCGCCGCTATGAGGAGCGCAGTGACAAGAAATGTGCGCCGGGCTCCCCTCAGCTTTTTCAGCTCATACTTTATCAGTGTCATTTTTTGTCGCCCCATCGCCGCAAAGCTCCACGTATATCTCCTCCAGGCTCCGCGCCCCCTCTGTTCCCCCGCCTCTGCGCAGGGCTTCCAGGGTGTCAAAGCCCACAAGATGCCCCTGCGACAGGAGAAGTACCCGGTCGGAGGATGCCTCCACATCCGCCACTATGTGCGTGGCCATGAGCACGATGCTCCTTTGCCCGTGGCGGCGCAGAAGCTGCCGTATCCGCACCCGCTGACCAGGATCCAGCCCGGACATGGGCTCGTCCAAAATCAGGAGGGGAGGATCGCCAAGGAGCGCCTGGGCCAGCATAACACGCTGACGCATGCCGCCGGAAAAGGTCTTGAGCTTACCGGACCGCTCCTCATACAGCTCCACATCCCGCAATACCGCCTCAATCCGCTCTGCCCTTTCTTTCCTGGATATACCCTTCAACGCAGCCATATAGTCCAGATATTCAAACGCCGTGAAATCCCTGTAGAGCGCCTGCTCCTGCGGCATATAGCCGATATTGCCCAAATATTTTTGCAGATTCCGCGCAACGGGCGCGCCGTCACATAGGATCTCGCCCTCCGTTGCCGTCAGTCCCCCAGTCAGTATCTTGATCAGTGTGCTTTTGCCGGCGCCGTTCGGTCCCAGCAATCCGCAGAAGCAGGGCTCCAGCTTAAAACTGACCCGGTCCAACGCCCGCTTTCTTCCATAGCTCATACTGATGTTTCGTAATTCCAGCTCCATATCACGGTATCACCAGCTCTCTGCTCTTTTCAAAGTCGCCGTTCATGTAGTCCTCCTTGTCGATGACACAGAGCTTGTCGCGATAACAGCCGATAAACTGGGTGGGCGTTTCGCTGTACAGCTCGAAAGGCACCCCATCGTCAAAATTGTAGGTATATAAATAACGGGATTCACCGGTTTCCAGGGAATACGCATACGTTTCGACCTGCTTGTCCTCCAAATATTTCCGGTAAAAAATCAGCCCTTCAGAAGTGATGTGGCCTGTCATATCGCCATATTGTGACGTCATCGGAACAGGACCGCGGAACAGATCCTTTTGCTCCCCCGTCTCAAGATTCCACAGGAAATTTCTGTTTTGCCTGTCCCATTTGTAGAGCGGATCGCTGTCTATCGTCTTGTACTCATCGGTAGTATCCTCCACATAAAGCCATCCGTCATATTCGCCCAGGAACATATGGGGAGGAATGGACCACCCGTGCGTGCAGGTACCGCTCTCCAGCTCCGTCAGCTCCCCGCTGCCGATATCATAGCGATAGTAGGTATACTTGAAACCAACATCCTGCTCCCAATAATAGCGGTATGCGTCATAGCGGTCGGGAAACTGCTCCGAAACAGTGATATCTTTATACTCCCCTCTGCCGCAGGCTTCGGTGAACTCCGCCTCCGACAGCATCGGCTCCTTCTCCTCTGCGCATAGGATCAGCTCGTCGTCCGTGGCTGTTTCAAACCACACCTGGTTTCCGTAAGAATCGTCTACAGGAACCTTCAGCTCAAAAATGTGTCCTGAGGACAGATCCACGCCATAGTGCCGGCTGAAATTCCAGAGGTGTAGGATCCCGTCCTGAATCGCCTCGATCTCCCTGGGCTCGGACACCGTGATCCAGGCGTGACCGCCGCTATAGACGACATCGCTCACCGTACTCTTAGTGACAGAGCCGTTGGACAGTGTGATGACGGAGTTGGGCAGCGCCGCCAGCGCTGTCCGCCCGGTTCCGTCGAACTGCATGGAGCACAGCTCATAGGCGCTCCGCGCATCGTTCCAAATGAGGGCGTAGATGCTGCCGCGATAGGCTGCCAAGCCCTGGGTGGGGTGCATGTAATCATACCAGGCCGGACAGTCCGAGCCGCTGTGGAGACAGGAGCTCTCACCGCACATCACATATGTTTTTCCCGTTTCATATTCAAAGAACCGCATCCGGGTATTCGACCTGGACAGCAAGAATATTCCCTGGTCACAATAACTCATGCCATCGGAGATACGCGCACTCGCACCAACCACGGG